>NZ_LT840185.1:1802376-2137335 GCF_900177405.1 Allosphingosinicella indica
GGCGGCAAGCAGCATCCGGGCGATGGTGGACTTGCCCGCGCCGCTGGGCGAAGACAGGACGAACAGCAGGCCGCGGCGCTTGGGAGACGGGGAATCACTCATTCCGCCCGTTCGCCGAAAGCGGCGCCGCCGGTCAAGCTCGGAGGTCGGCCATGAAGCATATCGCGATCGCATTGACGGGGCTGGCGTTGCTCGCCGCCTGCAACCAGGATCCCGGCGCGCCGACGGGCAAGACGGCGGAAACAAAGGCGACGGCGTGCGATTTCGATTGCACGCTAAACCGCCACATCCGCGCCATCCAGAAGCACGATTTCGCCGCCTTCGCGCCGACCATCACCGATCGGCAAGAGGTGGACCTCATCTTCCCCGATGGCACGCTCGTCCAGGGCCGCGACGCTTATATGAAGACACTGAAGGAGTTCTTGGACGGCGGCGGCTTCGATTTCCAGTACCGGCTTGTCCGCAAACAGGCAGGCGCCGACATGGGCTATGCGCTGCTCGACGTTACGCAGATGAACGAGGGCCAACCCGATCCGTCACGCTATTATCTGCTGCTCGTCTTTGCGCTGCAGGACGGAAGCTGGCGGCTGGTGCACGACCAGAACACGCGGCTGCCGCCGGTCGACGCGTCGGCCGGCGAGGGCGCCTGAGCGTCAGGCGGCGTCGCTGATGCCGAGCTCGCCGAGCTTGCGGTAGAGCGTCGAGCGGCCGATCCCCAGCCGTCGCGCGACTTCGGTCATCCGGCCGCGATAATGGCCGATCGCGAGGCGGATGACGTCCGCCTCGATCTCCTCCAGCGGACGCATATGCCCATCGGCGCTGTAAAGGGTGATGCCCGGCGCATGCTCGAGCGCGGCATTCTGCGATGCGCCGGCGAGGCCTGCCGAATGGAAATCGCTCGCGCGGCGTTTGAACTGAGATTCCTGCGCGATTTGCGGGAAATCGGCTGAGGTGAGCGCATTGCCCTCGCACAGCACGGCGGCGCGGAAGAGCGCGTTCTGGAGCTGCCGGACGTTCCCCGGCCAGCCGTATTTGAGCAGCACTTCCAGCGCGTCGTCGGTGATCGAGAGGTGGCGCATCCCCGGCTGCTCGGCGATCCGCGCGAGCAGGTGGCGGGCCAGCATCGGGATGTCGCTCGCCCGGTCGCGGAGCGGCGGGATGTCGCAATGGACGACGTTGAGCCGGTAGTAGAGATCCTCGCGGAAACGGCCCGCGGCGACCTCTTCCTTCAGCTTGCGGTTGGTGGCGGCGATGATGCGGACGTCGACGATGTGGACGATCCGGCTGCCGAGCCGCTGGACCTCACCGGTTTCGAGCACGCGGAGCAGCTTGACCTGGGTGTCGAGCGGCAGCTCGCCGATCTCGTCGAGGAACAGCGTCGATCCGTCGGCATCCTCGAACCGGCCGATATGGCGGTCGAACGCGCCGGTGAAGGCGCCTTTCTCGTGCCCGAACAGCACCGATTCGACGAGATTGGCGGGGATCGCGCCACAATTGACGGTGATCATCGGCTTGCGGCCGCGCGGCGATGCCGTGTGGATCGCTTGCGCGATGACTTCCTTGCCCGATCCGCTTTCGCCCTCGACCAGCACCGAGACGCGCGCGCGCGCCGCTTTCGCCGCGACCGCGAGCGCGGCGCGGAACTTGGGGGCAGAGCCGATGATCTCGTCGAAGGCGAGCGGCTTGGAGATCTTTTCGGAAAGCGGGCGCAGTTCGCGGCCCGTCCGCCGCCGGTCGGTCGCGATGTTGAGCGCGCTGATCAACCGGTCAGGCGCGATCGGCTTCACCAGGAAATCGTTTGCCCCGGCGCGCATCGCATCGACCGCGACGGCGACCGAGGTCTGCGCGGTCATCACGAGGAGCGGCAGTTCGGGGCGGAGCACGCGCAGGCTCCGGATCGCTTCGTCGCCTTCCTCGCCCTCCAGGAAATGGTCGAGAAGAATCGCCTCGATTTCGCGGCCTTCTTCCGACTGGAGGAGGAGGGTCGCCGCCTCGATGTCGGGCGCGCCCATCACCCACCAGCCGGCGCGGGCGCAAATCGCGGTCACGAGCCGGCGCTGGGCGGGCTCGTCGTCGATCAGCAGCAGGCAACGGGTGGCGTCGGGGCGCATCGCATTCCTTCCGTCGGTGTTCTCGAAGCTATGTACGCAGCGGCGGTAAAGGCGGACTTAAGCTTGCGGCACTTTCGGGCTTGGGGCGCGGGGCGGGGCTTGATAAGGATGCCCGGCATCGGAACACCGCAAAGAGGAAAAGATGGCGAACGAGGGCGATCACGGCATGGACATGCCGGCGCATGAGCGCAGCTACGAGCTGTTCTATGTGCTGATGAAATGGGGGACGATCATCAGCTTCGTGGTGGCGATGTTCGTGGTGTTCGTCCTGATCGCGTAGCAGAGGGGGTTGGGGGGATGAAGATCGCGGTCCTGAAGGAAACGTCCGAAGGGGAGCGCCGCGTCGCCGCGACCCCCGAGACGGTCAAGAAATATATCGCGCTGGGCGCCACCGTGTCTGTCGAGACGGGTGCAGGCGATGCCGCCGCGATCGCCGACGCCGATTATGCGGCGATGGGCGCCACCGTTGGCCCGCGCGCCGATGCGCTCAAGGACGCCGACGCGATCCTCGCGGTGCAGGGCCCGGATGCCGCCTCGATCGCCGGGGCCAAGCCCGGCGCTTATGTGATCGCCGCGCTCGATCCCTTTCGTCAGCGCGAGCGGATTGACGGCTATGCCTCCGCGGGCCTGTCGGCGCTGGCGATGGAGTTCATGCCCCGCATAACCCGCGCGCAGTCAATGGATATCCTTTCCTCGCAGTCGAACCTCTCAGGCTACAAGGCGGTGCTCGACGGCGCCGCCGAATATGGCCGCGCCTTTCCGATGATGATGACGGCGGCGGGCACCGTCTCCGCCGCGCGCGTGTTCGTGATGGGCGTCGGCGTGGCCGGTCTCCAGGCGATCGCGACCGCGCGGCGCCTCGGCGCGCAGGTCTCCGCCACCGACGTCCGCTCCGCGACCAAGGAGCAGATCGAGAGCCTCGGCGCCAAGGCAATCTTCGTCCAGGACGTGAAAGGCATCGAGGGCGAGGGCGCGGGCGGCTACGCCACCGAGATGTCGGACGAGTATAAGGCGGCGCAGGCCGCGCTCGTCTCCAGCCACATCGCCAAGCAGGATATCGTCATCACCACCGCGCTGATCCCCGGCCGCCCGGCGCCGCGGCTGATCTCGGACGCGCAGATCGCCTCGATGCGGCCGGGCAGCGTCATCGTCGATCTGGCGGTGGAGCAGGGCGGCAACGTCGAGGGCGCGGTCGCGGGGCAGGTGGTCGAGAGGCACGGCGTCAAGATCGTCGGCCACCGCAACGTGCCGTCGCGGCTGGCCTACGACGCGTCGGCGCTGTTCTCGCGGAACCTCTACAATTTCCTGAGCGCTTTCTGGGACAAGGAGAAAGCCGCGCCGGTGCTGCCCGAGGACGACGAGATCGTGAAGGGCATCACGCTGACGCGCGGCGGCAAGATCGTGCACGAGCGGCTGCTGGCCGCCTGACGGAGATGGTTATGCGTGGCGGCGGATGGATCGTGGCGATGGGTGCACTGGCGCTTGCCGGCTGTGCCTCGACGTCGCCGCGGACCGGCTGGAGCCGCGCGCCCGATCTCGCGGTCTACGCCGCGATGGACACCGCGGGCGATCTCGCGCGCGAGCAGGAAGTGCTGTGCCTCGGCCGTGATCCCGGCGGCGTGGACGAACGGTGGCAGCGCGACTTCGGCGCGCGGCGGGACTGGATCGCCGCGGCGCTCGCCCAGCGTTATGGCGCGGAGGCGGTGCGCCGTGCCGAGGGCGGCAGGACTGGCCGCCCGCGCTGCGAGACGCTGGCGATCGAGCAGCCGTGGCGCCGCAGCTACGAACGGCTGCTGAAACAGCTCGAATTGCGTTTCTATCCCAAAGACCATTGGCGCGGCTGATCGCGCCCGCGATCGGCGCGGCCCTGCTGCTCGCCGGTTGCGAGCGGCCACCCGAAGACACTGCGGCCGATCCCGTTCGCCGCGCCGCCTATCAGGTGCATCTCGCCCTCGCGCGGCTCAAGGCCTGCGACGACAAGGACGAATTGCGCTCTGCCGAGACACGCTTACTGGAGCTGACCCGTCTCGCGATGCCCATCGGCCGCGATCGCGCGATCTGGCTTGGCGGCAACGACTGGAGCGCGGTGATGGCGCAGGGCCGCCCGGTTACCTGTCCCGGAACCCCGCGTGCTCGGGCTGCGGCCGATCAGGCGCTTGATGCACTAGGTGATGTGTTGGGAAACGTCGAATAAAGTCCGTCATTGCGAGCGCAAGCGAAGCAATCCAGACGCCCGTGGATTGCCGCGCCGCTGTGCGGCTCGCAATGACGAGACTGCGCTACTTGCCCAGCCTCGGGATGACGAGTTCCAGCCGGTTGACGCCCCCCGTGGCGGCATAGCTCAGGACGCGCGACCAGGCCTGCACCATCGCGATGCCCGCGCCGCCGCCGCGGTCGCTGGCTGCCGGATCGGGCGCCGGCGCGCCACGTGGATCGAAATGCGCGCCGGGGTCCTCCAGCGTCAGCGCGATGTCGTCGCCCAGCGTCGCGAGGCTGAGCTCGATGCACTGGTCGGACCGCACGCCGCCATGTTCCATCACGTTGGTGACCAGCTCCTCGATGATGATCGCGAGCCGCGCGGCGTCGCCCGCGCCGAGCCCTGCGGCGCCCGCGAACACCTCCGCAGCACGCACCGCCGCGCTCACCGCCGAAGGGGCCGGCAAATTCCAAGCGATGCTGATCGATTTCGATTCGCCGTCCGCCATCGCATGCGATATTGTCACGACATCGGTTCTGGGGGGAGCCCGCCATGATCACACGTTTCGTCACCTTCGCCGCCGTCGCGATTCTCGCCGTCCAGCCGGCCCTGGCCGAGGTCGGCCGCATCAAACGCGCCGCCGGCACCGCCGCGGTCGAGCGCGGCAAGGCGCGCCTGCCCGCAGTACCTGGGCTGAAGGTCGAGGAAGGCGACGTGCTCGTCACCGGCCGCGACGGCCGGATCAGCATGACCTTTATCGACGACACGCGCTTTTCCGCCGGCCCCAACAGCCGGATCGCGGTCAACGAGTTCCGCTATGACCGGACTGCGCAGCGCGGCTCGTTCGTCACCCAGGTCGATCGCGGCTCGCTTGCCGTCGTCTCGGGCCAGATCGCCAAGTCGAAGCGCGACGCGATGAAGGTCCGGACGCCGACGTCGCTGCTGGGCGTGCGGGGCACGCGGTTCGTCGTCGAGGTCAAGTGATGCGCGTGGCGGTGGCGCTTGCTGCGCTGCTCGCGGGCGGCTGCGCAAGCCAGTCGCTGCTCCTGCTGCCCGACGAAGGGGGAGGACAGGGGCAGGTCGCGGTGCTCGAATCGGGCGGGCGGGCCCAAGAGACGGTCGTCGGCGCTGGCAACAGCCGCACCCGGCTCGGTGGCGCACGCCCCACGACCCGCGCGGTCGATCCGGCGCGACTATCGGACCGCGACCGGCAGGTGCTCGCCGATCTGCCCGAGCCGCCGCGCAGCTTCACGCTCAATTTCATCGAGGGCTCGACCCGGCTGGTGCCGGCCTCCGAGCCAGAGCTCCAGGCGCTGTTCGCCGAGGTCGCGCGGCGGCCGGGCGCCGACGTGCAGGTCACCGGCCATACCGACACGCTCGGCAGCGGCGATGACAATGACGCGCTCTCGCAGAAGCGCGCCGAAGAAATCCGCGGGCTCCTGATCGAGCGCGGCATGGCGCCGGACATCGTCAGCGCGGTAGGCCGCGGCGAGCGCGACCTCCTAGTCAAAACCGCCGACGGCATCCGCAATGCCGACAACCGCCGCGTCGAAGTGATCGTGCGGTGAGATTCTAGCCGGCAGGCCCGCGATAGCCGATCGCCAGCACGGTGAGATCGTCGCTTGGGACGGTGCCTTCCTCGAAAATCCTGACCGCGGACATCAACGCCTCGGTGGCTGATCTGGCGTCGGTGGCGCCGCGCAGCTTCTCGACGGCACGGGCGTGGCCGAACAGAGTTCCGCCCGCGTCCTGCGCCTCGGTGACGCCGTCGGTGACCAGCACCAGCGTCTCGCCGGGCGCCAGCCGGATGCGCTCGACCGGGTAGCGATAGCCATCGACCACGCAGAAGGGCGGTCCGCCTTCCATCGGCAGGTCGGCAACCTCGCCGTCGGCCATGATCAGCAGCGGGTTCTCGTGACCCGCGTTGCACAAGGTGGCAGCGCCGGTGGCGAGATCGATGATGCCGACGATCATGGTCACGCCCATGCCGGCGTCGTTGTCGCGGGTCAGCTCGCGATCGATCATGCCGGCGGCGCTCGACAGATCGCCGTCCTCGCGCAGCAGGATGCTTTTGGTGAGCGCCTTGGACACCGCCATGAACAGCGATGCCGGCACCCCCTTGCCGGTCACGTCGCCGATGACGAAGCCGATCTGGTCCTTGCCCAGCCGCATCGCATCGTAGAAATCGCCGCCGACCGACCGTGCGGGCTCGAGCAGCGCATCGACGTCCAGCCGCGGATCGAGCGCGGCCAGCTTGGCGCGGGGCGGCAGCATGCCGATCTGGATGTCACGCGCCGCCTGCAACTCGCCCGCCGCCTCGGCCGCATCGAGGCGCTCGCTGAGCAGCGCATCGCGGAGCCGTTCGCGCTCGCTGCGCGCGTTGCGGAAAGCGGAAATGAGGATCCCTGCGGCAGCCGCGCCACCGACCAGCAACGGCGGAGCAGGGTCGAGCAACAGGCCCCACCCTGCGAAGGCGGCGAAGCTCGCGGCGAGGATGGCGACGGCGGCTGCGGCGGGGATGGCCAGGATGCGCCGCCTGCGCATCGGGGAGAGCGCCAGCACGAGCAGCACGAAGGCCAAGGCCGTCATCCATTCGGCGATCGGCGCCCAATGCGGGCGCGACAGCCAGCCGCCGCGCAGGATTGTATCGACCCCCTGCGCCTGCAACAGCACGCCGAAGGTTTCCGCCGCGATCGGCGTCGCGACAACATCCTGCGTGCCTTCCGCCGCGAGGCCGATGAGGACGATCTTGTCGACGAAGGCATCGGCAGGAAATCCTTGCCGCAGCACATCGGCGGCGGAGACGATGTGGTTGGCGGGAAACCGGCCGAAATGAAGCCGCATTCGCCCATCCGGATCGGTCGCGATCCTCTGCGTGCCCAGGGTGACGCTGCGGAGTGCGCCACCTGATACATCGGGCGCCACGCTTTCATTCTCGGTTGCGAGCCGCGCTATCTCCAGCGCGAAGCCGGGCGTCGGCTGTCCGGCGACGGTCGCGGCGAGCGGGATGCGGCGGACGATGCCGTCGGCATCGGGAGCTCCGTTGAGGATGCCGTGGCCGATCGCCACCTCGTCGAGATCCGGGATGTTGGCGAGCGCGTGGGGGTAAGAGGCCGCGCCGCCGGGCAGTCGGGAGGTGAAGAGCGCTTCGACCGGGAGGTTCGCCCCGTCGCCCGCCGCTGGCTCCATCGTCCCGGCGCGGCCGAGCACCACCGGATAGCGGCCGATTGCCTCGGCGAGCGCGGTATCGAAGGATTGAAGACCGCGGATTTCCTCTGCCGCGCCGGGCGTCAGTTCGGGGTAGAGCGCCGCGAACTGGTCCGGGCTCATCCGGTCGCGCTCGGGGAAGAGCGCGTCGAGCCCGATCACCGTCGCGCCGCGGCCTGCGATCTCCTCGATCAGCCGCGCGACATGATAGCGCGGCCAAGGCCACGGGCCGACTGCTGCGAGGCTCGGCGGATCGATCCACACCACTTCGACCTGGCTGCCTGACAAGTCGCGCGGCGAAAGCCGCTGGTAGAGATCGAACAGCGGCCGCCCGGTGCGCTCGCCGCCGATGAGCGCCAGCAGCGCCGCCATCGCCAGCGCCGCCGCCAGCCCGGCGATCCGAATGCGCGCCGCGCGCGGGGGATCAGAGTTGGACTTCGAGCCCGTCATAGGCGCACAGCACTTCGAGCGGCGTGTCGCCCCGGGTCAGTTCTTCGTAGCGGATCGTCTCTTCGTGCATCCGCTGGATGTCGGCGTCGCTGAACGTCGGCTCGTGGTGGAACAGCGCCAGCCGCTTCGCATCCGCCGCGTGGCACAGATCGACCGCGACGATGTTGCTGCTGTGGCCCCAATCCTCCTTCATCGTCACGCTGTCGGCGAGCGAATACATCGTGTCGCAGATGACGAGATCGGCGCCGCCGAAGAAGCGGATCACCGCGCGCTCCGCCTCCATGTCGTCGATCTTGTGTTCGCTGTCGGTGCTGAACACGGCGGCCTTGCCGTCGCGGGTGAAGCGATAGCCGAACGAGCCGTAGCTGTGGTTCTGGCCAATGGTTTCGACCTGGCAACCCGCGATGTCGTACACCTCGCCCGGCACCATCCGATGGAACTCAATGCTGGCCTTCAGCCAGTCGAACGCGACGGGGAAGGAAATCTCCTCCTGCTGCCGCCGCATCGCGACTTCCGCATCCTCGTGCCCCGCGTGGATTACGATCCGCGCCTCGGGATCGAAGGCATGGCCGAAGAAGGGGAAGCCCATGATATGGTCCCAGTGCAGGTGGGACAGAAAGATGTGGAACGTCTTGGCGTGGCCTGCGGCGATGCGGCGCGCGGCATCGATGCCGAATTCGCGAAAGCCGCTTCCCATGTCGCAGACCAGGAAGCTTCCGTCTCCGCTTTCCATCTCGACGCAGGTCGTTGCCCCGCCGAAGGTGCCGCCGGTCGCGAAATCGAGCTCGGCTGATGCGAACCGCCGGGCATCTTCAATGCCGCTAAACCTTCGCCCGGATGCGGCGAGAAGCGCCTGCGCGACTTTTTCGCGCACGCCGGCCGCGGTCTGCGCGACCGGCAGCGATCCGCGCGTTCCCCAGAAGCGGACCTTCATCGCCGGCGTCTCATAGCGCCGCCTCGACGTTATCGGCGACGGTGAAGATTTTATCGTAGCGGCTGATCGCCAGAATCTCGCGCATGATGTCGTTGGGCGCGGCAAGGACGATGGTGACGCCCTGATCGTCCGCCGCGCGCCGGGCCAGGGTGATGGCACGCAGGCCGCGCGACGACATGTAATCCAGTGCCGAGAAATCGACGATCAGCTTGCGGCCGTCCGCAGCTGCGGTGCCGACCGCTTCGGTCAGCCGCGCGCCGAACGCTTCCCAGGTGCCTTCATCGACACGGCCGACGGGTCGCCCAACCAGCGCGGAGCCGCGTTGCTCGACCGTCCAGTCCATCCTTCGATCCCCCAATCACCCGGCCCGATCTTAGCAAGCCGCGCCCCGTTTCGGAAGCGGTCCGGTTTGCCCCCGTCCCACAGTCGCACGTACCGCTTCCAGGCGCGCGCGGATGATGCAGGGGCATTGCAAACGACAGATTTGCACGACGGGCGTGCCGCGCCGCGCGACGAAGATGCGAAGGTGATGCGTTTCGCACCGTGAAAAAGGCGCTTGCAACAACGCGCGCGGCGCGAAATTAAGGCTTCGTTTCCTCCCGGGGGCTAGATTGCCGCCATCTGGGACGAAAGGGTCCGGGGGGACTTCGTTGATCGTTCGGTTGCTCTTTGCCTGCGCCTGTCTGCTCGGCTTCTTCGCCGCGCCGGCTGCGGCTGCGGAATTCGTGCGGCCGACCTATTGCTATGCGCTCACGCCAGCGGGCACACAGGCCTTGCCGCCGCCGTCGGCCTTCCGCTGCGGCGCGACGCCGGAGGATTATTCGGGTCAGCGGCTATGGCTGCGCACGGCAGTGCCCGAGCACATTCGCGATCGCGGCGCCGTCGCGCTGATGGTACATCAAAGCCGCTTCGACAAGATCGAGGTGCGCTTCCTTTATCCCAACGGTTTCGCGCTGGAGCAGGAGGTTCGCGCCGGCGATTATGGCGATCGCTGGCGGGTCGGTGGCCAGCTCGCCTTCATGGCCGCGCCGCATGGCGATGCCGCGCCCGTTGAAATCCTGGTGGCCGTCGATCGGCTGGCCTCCTTCGCGCATTTCCGCAGCCGCATCCGCGCCGCCGTCGACGCCTCGCGCGAGGCTTCGCTCGCCGCGACGCTGATCGGCGGGGCGCTGACCCTGCTGCTGCTGAGCGCGATCTACAATGCATTGCTGGCTGGTGCGTCGCGCCGCGCCTTCGTGGTGTGGCACGCCGCTTGGGTCGGCACGATGTTGTTGTGGGGCCTCATCTGGTCGCAGCTCGCTTTGCTCGTCATTCCCGGGCTCGCCGGCACATCGGCGGCGCGGATCGGCACCTGCCTCGCGACGCTCGCGATCACCTTTGCCGCGATCTGCGCTGCGACTTGTCCCGAAGAAGGCAAGGTGCCACGCTGGCTCAAGCAGGGCGTCATCGCGCTCGCCCTCGCAATCGCGGTGCTTGGCCTGCCGACGGCCTTTGGCCCGCCGATCGCGATCGAGATTCTGGGCCCGATCCTCGGCGTGATGGTCCTGACCGTTCTTGCCGCCGTCGCAATGCTGTTCGTGGTGGCATGGCGGCGCGGCAGCGAGGAGGTGCGCGCCTTTGCGCTCGCCTGGGCGGTGCCGATGCTGGCGCTCGCCGCGAGTGAGCTCTTCAATCTCGACGGGCAATTCCTTGGCGGCGGGTCGCAGCTCGTGGTGCTGGTATCTTCGGCGCTGCAGACCTTGTGGCTCTCGGTCGCCACCACCTTCCGTCTTTCGCGATTTCGCAACGAGCGAGACGCCGCGCGGGCCGCGCAGGTGGAATTGCGCGATCTGGCCCAGCGCGATTCGCTCACTGGTCTCCTCAACCGGCGCGGCTTCGTCGGCCATGCCGATGCCGCGCTCGCCGGGGTGGACGAAGTCGATGGCAGCTTCGCGCTGCTGCTGATCGACGTCGATCATTTCAAGTCGATCAACGACACCTTCGGCCATGACGCAGGGGATGAAGTGCTGCGCCGCATCGGTGCACGGCTTGAGGCCCTCGTCGGCCCATCGTCCTTCGCCGGCCGCCTGGGCGGCGAGGAGTTCGCGATCGGCGTGACCAACCTCTCCGACCAGGGGCTGCGGCTGTTCGCCGAGCGCGCGCGCTCTGCGATGGCGGACCTGTCGCTGACTGACGTGCTGGGCGCGGGCAGGCGGCTCACGGTCAGTATCGGTGTGGCCGAAACCACCACCGTCTGCGCCTTCCAGCTCGTCTATCGCTGCGCGGATCAGGCGCTCTACGCCGCCAAGAACGCCGGCCGAAACCGCGCCTCTTTCTCGCGCGTGATGCAGATGCAGAATATGGGCAGGCCGCGCGCCGCCTGAGCGGTCAGAAGCTGTAGACCAGGGTCGCGCGGCTCACGGTATCGACCGATTTGGTGCCGGGCGGCGGTCCCGCTTCATATTGCACGTTGTAGGATAGGCGCGCCTTAAGGTTGCCGATCAGCGCCGCGTCCAGCGAGGTCGTCGACGTCGCGCTGCTGTCGCCGCCTTCGACATAGATCGCGCCGACCTGTTTCAGCTGCAGCGTTGGCGAGACCTTCCACGCGAAATCGAGCGAGGCGCGGCCGGCGACGGTGGTGGTCGACGGCTCCAACACCGGATCGGTGAGGCGGAGCGTCGGGCCGCCTTCGAGGTCGAGCTTGATGTTGGGCTTGGCGATCACGCTATAGCCCATGCCTGCACCGAGCGTGTAGCGATTGTCGAACCCCAGGAAGGGGTCATGCTCATATTGCGCCAGCCCGTAGGCATAGAGCCTGGGATCGAGCCGATAGTTAGGCTGGTAAGATGCGAGGAAGCGCTCGGCGGTCGTCACCCCATTGTTGCGCTGGAAATCGGCGCGGCCGTTGAGCTTGTGGCGCCAATCTAGGCCGGTGCGTTCGAGATTCACCGCGCCATAAAGGCCGAGGATGTCGTTGTTGCCGGTCGACCGCGATCCGCCGAGCTCGACGCTGCCCTTCCAATATTCGAGCGGGCTCGCCGCCAGCAGCGCCTCGCGCCGCGCCTGCTCCGCCGCCGCTTTCTCGGCCGCAACGCCGGCGCGAAACGCATTGCCGATCGCATCGAGCTCGGGGGTCGCATTGGGGTTGGTCGTCTTGGCAAGCGCCAGGATGGTCTCGACCGCCTGCGTGTCCTTCTTCTTCAGCGCCGTATCGATCATCGCGCGGACCTGACGCGTCAGGAACGTCGGCGGCGGCGCCGCGATCGCCACCGGCGGCGGCGCAAGCGCGATCTCGACCGGATAGGGCGGCGGCGGCGCTATCCACGGGAGTGGCTCGGTGCCGGTCGAAAGCATCATCAGCAACGGCGGAAACATGGGTCCGCCCTAACGTCCCGAAGCGCACGGGCGCAACCCGTCCGTCGCCGCGCTGGCCGCAATTAGCGACGATTCGCCAGCGCCGCCTCCGCGTCGGCCATATAGTCCCGGGTGAACGGCAGCGCGTGGCGATTGCGGATATACTGGAGCTGGTAGTTGACCATCGCGCCTTCGCTGAACGCGGTCATCGCGCCGGCGAGATAGAACAGCCACAGCCGGTAGAAGCGCGCGTCGTGAAGCGCGACGATCTCCGCCTCATGTGCCTTGGTCCGTTCGTACCAGTGGCGGATGGTGTGGTAATAATGGAGCCGCAGCGTCTCGCAGTCCGAGAGGATCAGCCGCTCCTTCTCGCTCGCCGCGGCGACCTCCGACAGCGCCGGGATGTAGCCGCCGGGGAAGATCCATTTGGCGGTGAAGCGGTCGGTGGTCGAGGGCCCGCCCATCCGGCCGATCGTGTGCAGCAGCATCGCGCCGTCCTCGGCCAGCAACGACCGGCATTTGCGGAAGAAGGTGCGATAGTGCGGCGGGCCGACATGCTCGAACATGCCGACCGAGACGATCCGGTCGAACCGTCCCTCGATGTCGCGATAGTCGATGAGTTCGAAGCGGACGTGGGCTGCGACGCCCGCCGCCTCGGCACGTTCGCGGGCCAGCGCGAGCTGCTCCTTCGACAGAGTGATACCGAGCACGTCGACATCGAAATGCTTGTGCAGATAGAGCGCCATCCCACCCCAGCCGCAGCCGATGTCAAGCACGCGCTGCCCCTGCTCAAGCGCCAGCTTGGCGGCGATATGCGCCTTCTTCGCCTCCTGCGCCTGCTCAAGCGTGTCGGAAGGATCGCGGAAATAGGCGCAGCTATATTGAAGGTCTTCATCGAGGAAGAGGCGGTAGAGCGCGTTGCCGATGTCGTAATGATGCGCGACGTTACGCTGCGATCGCCGCCGCCAATTGAGCCGGTCCAGCCGCGCGGCGACGCCCTTGCTCTTGGCGCGGAAACCGCCCTTCGCGCCACGTTCCTCCCAGCGGCCATTGCGCCGGATGACCTGGACCAGATCGAGGATCTCGCCCTCGATCATCAGCAGGCGCCCGTCCATCCACGCCTCGGCTGCGCCGAGCGCGGGATCCCGGACGATCTCGCGCGGCACCTTCGTATCGGTGAAGCGGATGACGACCGGGTTCATGCCCGCTTCCGGCGCGCCGAAGCGGTAGGTATTCCCACCCGCATCGATGACGGTCAGTTCGCCCTTGCGGATCGCGCGCCGCAGCGCTTTTTCGAGAAGCCACATGGTCACGAAAATACCAACGCGACGCGTCCGCGCAATCGCATCGCGCGCCCGTCCGGAATTATCTTGCGGTGCAGGGAATTGCGCCAGGCCGCCCCCGATAATGGGTTTCGCGGTGCTTCATGCTAACGATTGGACAGTCGAGTGGCGAATCGGGGGATTGCCATGGTGGGTCGCGTGGAGCTTGGATGATGGGGCAGCGATCGCCCGACGCCGTGCTGCAACGCGCCTTTGAGACCGCTGCGGTCGATCCCGATAGCTGGCTGAATGCGCTGCAGGCGATGGCGGATGCGACGGGCTCGCTGCGAGGCCAATTGATCGGCATCGGCGGTCCGCAGCATATCCCGTTCAACTGGGTCACCGACATGATGACGGACGCGCTTGCGGATTTCGTCGCCATCGGCGGCGGATCGCCCGACGTGAACTATCGCGTCGCCGCCAGCCTCGAATCGGCGGTGGGGGAGGTCGCCCACGATCCCCACTATCAGCGCGCCATTCCCAAGCTCGGCACCGACATCTATCTCGATTATTGCGACACCTACGATATTCCCTTCGGCATCCAGACCAAGTTGGTCGAGGACGATGGGCTGATCGGCCTCGCCGTCCTCCGCACGCGCAGCGAAGGCGCGGCGGACGAGAAGGCGCTTGCCGCATTCGGCGAAGCGGCAGGCTATGCCGGCGCTGCAGTGCGGATCCAGTTCGCGCTCGAGCGGCAGGCCGGGCGGCTCGTGGCCGGGACGCTGGAGGCGATGGACATCGCCGCCTTCGTCATCGACGGCACCGGCGCGGTCAGCGCGATGACGCCGCACGGCGAAGTGCTGGTGCGGGGCGGGGACGGGCTCCGCGTCGTTGACGGGCATCTCTGCGCTGCCTGGCCTTCGGATCGCGTGCGGCTCGACATGGCGATCGCCCGCGCGCTCGCCTGCGAGGAGCGGCATAGCCACGCGGGCGTCATGCTGCGGGCGGGGGCGGCGGGGTCGGAAACCCTGCTGGTCAGCCTCATCACACTGCCCGGCCAGCCTTGGTCGTTCAACTTCCGGCCGCGCGTCATCGCGGTGGCGAAGCGCCCGCGTCCGCGCGGACGCGGCGCGGTGCTGCTCACCGATCTGTTCCAGCTCACGCCCGCCGAATCTGCCGTCGCGCTGCTCGTTGCGGAAGGGAAGTCGCGCGCCGAGATCGCCGCCGAGCGCCGCGTCTCCAGCGCGACCGTAATGGCGCAGCTCAAGAGCATCTTCCACAAGACCGGCGTCACCCGTGAGGCGGCGCTGGTGGCGCGGCTGCGCGATCTGCTCGACTGACGGCTGCGCATCGCCTAGCCTCCCGGCAAAAGACGGGAGATGATCCGCCAGCCATGTACGACAGTTTCGTCGCCGATCGCCTGCCGCCCGCTGATGCGCAGCCCGAATTCCTCTTCGACCTTCCGGAGCTTCGCTATCCCGATCGCCTGAACGCGGCGGTGGAGCTGATCGACCGCGCGGTCGCGGAGGGTGACGGCGACCGGCCGGCGGTGGTCAACGCGCAGGGCCGTTGGACCTACGCCGACCTCAAGGACATGTCCGATCGCATCGCGCGGCTGCTCGTCGAGGAAGAAGGGCTGCTCCCGGGCAATCGCGTCTTCCTGCGCGGCCCCAACGGCGCGACGCTGTTCGCCGCATGGCTCGGGATCTTGAAGGCCGGCGGCATCGTCGTCGCCACCATGCCGATCCTCCGCCCCGGCGAGATCGCGACCATCCTGAAACGCGCCGAGATCAGTCATGCGATCGTCGACAGCCGGTTCATCGGCGATTTCCGGCTGGGCGCGGATGAGGCGGGGACGGTTCGCTCGCTGCTCCGCTACGATGGCGATCACGGCAAGGGTGAGCTGGAGACGCGGATCGCAACCGTGGAACCCGGTTTCACGCCGGTCGATACCGGCGGCGAGGACCCGGCGCTGATCGCCTTTACCTCGGGCACGACGGGTATCCCCAAGGGCTGCGTCCATTTCCACCGCGATATCCTGGCACCGTGCGATGCTTTCGCTGCGCACCTGCTCGATCCGCGGCCGGGCGATGTCTGGCTGACCTCGGCGCCGATCGCCTTCACCTTCGGTCTCGGCGCGACCCTGCTCTTTCCGTTCCGCTTCCGCGGTTGCGCGGCGACGCTGGAGCAGGCGACACCGCCGGCGATGCTCGACGCGATCGAGACCCATAAGGTCACGAGCCTCTTCACCGCGCCGACCGCCTACAAGACAATTATCGGCCAGCTCGGCGGCCGCGACATCTCGTCGCTGCGCACCTGCGTTTCCGCGGGCGAGCATCTTCCCAAGGCGACGTGGGAAGCGTGGCAGCGCGCCACCGGGCTGGAGATCATCGACGGCATCGGATCGACCGAGCTGATGCACATCTTCATCTCGGCGAGCGGCGGGGACATCCGTCCGGGGTTTACCGGCAAGGCCGTGCCCGGCTACCGCGCCTGCGTGCTCGGTGAGGACGATCGGCCGCTACCGGCCGGCAACACCGGCCGCCTCGCGGTGAAAGGCCCCACCGGCTGTCGCTATTTCGATGACGACCGACAGGCGAAGTACGTGATCGCGGGCTGGAATGTCACCGGCGACACCTATGAGCAGACCGAGGATGGCTATTTCCGCTACGTCGCCCGCTCCGACGATATGATCATCTCGTCGGGCTACAATATCGGGGCGCCCGAAGTGGAGAATGCCTTGCTCTCGCATCCCGCGGTGCAGGAATGCGCGGTGATCGGCGTCGCCTGCGCCGAGCGTGGCCAGAAGGTGAAGGCGTTTGTGGTGCTCGCACCCGGCCACGCCGCCGGCGATGATCAGGCCCGAACGCTCCAGGATCACACCAAGGCGATGATCGCGCCGTACAAATATCCGCGCGAGATCACCTTCGTCGAAGTCCTTCCCAAGACCGCCAACGGCAAGCTGCAGCGCTTCGCGCTCCGCGCGTGAAAGCGCTTATCCTTTCCGCCCCGGCGCGCTAACCGCTTCGGGGGGAAGGGATGGAGCGGGTGCGCGAATCGCGGATACGAAGGCTGCCGATGAGCGAGGCGCTGCGCCCGGCGCTCGTCATCTGGGCATTCGGCTATCTGCTCGTCGAGATTTTCGCGACGCTGCAGGGCCGCGCCTCGACCCCCGGCGTCATGCTCGTGTCGTCGGTGCCGCTGTTCGCGCTGGGCGTGCTCTACACGCTGCTGCTCGATCGGCTCCGCCGCAACCTCGGCGCACTGCCGCGCCTGTTGCGCTGGCCGGCGCTCCTCGCCGCGGTGGCGGTCGTCACCGTCGTGCATGCGCTGACCGACGTCTACTGGCTCCGCTGGCTGGCTCTCCACGCCTTTCCTGAATGGCAGGAATGGGCGCTCAACCTCGGGCTCCAGCGACTCTTCACCATCATCCTGCTCTATCTCTGGACCTTCTGCCTCGCGCTCACCCTGCTCTGGGCGGCGGGTGTGGGCAGCGCTGCGCGGGCGAGCGAGAAACGCGCGGTGGAGTTCGAGGCGGCGAGCCATCGCGCCGAGGCGGCGGCGCTCCGCCTCCAGCTCAATCCGCACTTCCTGTTCAACGCGCTCAACTCGATCTCCAGCCTCGTCACGCTCGATCGCAAGCAGGATGCCGAGGAGATGATCGGCCAGCTCGCCGATTTCCTCCGCGCCTCGCTCAATTCCGATCCGATGGCCGACGTTCCGCTCGGGGAAGAGCTTGCTACCGTGGATGCCTATCTGGCGGTGGAGAGCGCGCGCTTCGGGGATCGGCTGGCGGTGGACATCGACGTGCCCGACGAGCTGCTGGCCGCGGCGGTGCCCAATTTCATCCTCCAACCGCTCGTCGAGAATGCAATCAAGCACGGAGTGTCCGTTTCCCGCGGCGGCGCGACCATCAAGATTTGTGCCGAGCGCGAAGGGGAGGCGCTGCGTCTCAGCGTGGCGAACCACTCCCGCTCGGGCGCTACGCCCGAGCCGCGTGAGGAGGAGCCGGACTGGGCGCCGCGCCGCGGCATCGGCATCGACAACCTCCGTCAGCGTCTCGCGGTATCCTATGGCGACGCCGCTCGGCTGGAGACCGAGCCGCTGCCCGACGGCTATCGCGCCGCCATCCTGATGCCGCTGCGGACCGCCTGATCGTCGGTATGGTTTACAGTCCGGTAACCCATTAACCTTTCTTAACGCGGATTTGCGTTGGTGGCCCGCTTCTTGCTGCATGTCCGGCGATGCGGAAATTCGCCCGTCTGTTCGTGATCAAGACGCGCTTCGAGGCGCTCGCCGTGATCTACGCGCTCGCGGTCGGCGCGGTCACGCGGGGCTATCATTTCCTCCACGATTATCCCGGCACCGGCGGCTGGCTGCTCGCTGCCGCCTGCACTGGCGCGGTGTTCATGGCGGGTGCGCGACTGCTCGAGATGACGCGGCCCGACACCGGCGCGCGCCGCCGCCGCTCCGATCTCGACGGCGAACGGACTGCCCGAAACCGATAGTTGGCATCTCATCCCAATTGTTGGTGCGGGACTTGGCCGCCGATCGCATGACACGTCGAGAAAGTCTCGGAAATCCGCCAAATCTGAAATTGGCACGGCTCTTGTAAATCTCCTGGCAAGCCGCCGCGGGCGGCACCGAAACGCAAGGGAGATACGAGATGTTCGACTTCAACCGCTTCCAGAGCAACGCCGTTTCCGCGGTCGCCGCCTTCCTGCTCGCCACGGTCAGCGTCGGCGCGGCGGTCGGCCCGGCGCAGGCCGGCAGCGTCGCGCCGATGCAGGTTGCCGCCACGGCTTTGGTGAATGCCGATGTCTGAGGTCGTTGTGGTTGGGCGCGCCGAGCTGAGCCGCTATGCTCCGCCGCAACGGCCGCATCGCCCGGCCCATCAGGCGCCTCGCAGGGAGTTTTGGAGCATGGGAATTTTCAGCCGCACGCGCGACATCATCGCGGCGAATGTGACGGACCTTTTGGACAAGGCGGAGGACCCCGCCAAGATGATCCGGATGATCATTTTGGAGATGGAGGAGACGCTGGTCGAGGTGCGCGCATCTGCGGCGCGGACGATCGCGGACCAGAAGGAGATGCGCCGCCAGATCGCGAAGCTCGATGCGCTGGCGGGCAACTGGACCGAGAAGGCCGAGCTTGCGCTATCGAAGGACCGCGAGGATCTGGCGAAGGCGGCGCTGGTCGAGAAGCAGAAGGCCTCCGACCTTGCCGACCAGCTCAATGCCGAGATCGCGGTGCTCGACGATGCGCTGCGCGCCTCGGAAGGCGACATCGCCAAGCTCCAGGGCAAGCTGCGCGAGGCCCGCGCGCGCCAGAATGCGATCATGAGCCGCCTGGAGAGCGCGCACCAGCGCGCCCGGATGCGCGAGATGTATGCCGGCCCGAAGGTCGAGGACGCTTTCTCGCGCTTCGATCTGCTGGAGCGCCGCGCCGACATGGCGGAAGGCCATGCCGAGGCACTGAGCCTCGCCGCGCCGGGCAAGACGCTCGAAGAGGAGATCGCCGAACTGCGCTCCTCCGAGAAAGTCGACGCCGAACTCGCCGCACTGAAAGCGCGGGTGGCCGGCAAGCACGAGGAGAAGTGACGTGGAAGACGTGCTGATCGCCGTCGTGGTCTGCGGGATGCTGTTTGTCGCGCTGCCGTGGATCATCTTCCACTACGTTACGCGCTGGAAGACCGCGGCGACGCTGACCGGGGACGACGAGCGGCTGCTCGAGGATCTCCATGTCCTGGGCCGCCGTCTCGACGACCGGGTCGCCACCATCGAACGCATCATGGACGCCGAGAACCCCGGCTGGCGGCAGCTCACCGCCGATCCCGCCGACATCGGCATCGAGAACCGCATCCAGGACCGGAGGAACGTGCAATGACCGCCCGCCACACCAAATTCTACCTCGACAAGGAGAATGGCAAGCTGATGGGCGTGTGCGCCGGCATCGCCGACTATACCGGCGTCGACGTGACGCTGGTGCGGATCGGCATGGTCGTCGGCACCATCCTCGGCTCGGGGCTGCTCATCCTCGTCTATCTCGCCACCGGCTGGATCGCGCCGCCCAAGCCGCGCGAGCTGCAGGAGGACAGCCCGGACCAGAAGAAATTCTGGCAGGGTGTCCGCGCCGCGCCCGGCCGGTCGGTCCGCGACGTTCATGCCCGCTTCCGGGCGCTCGATCGCCGGCTTGCCGATGTCGAGACCTACGTCACCAGCAGCAACAGCCGCCTTTCGCGGGAAATCGAACAGCTTCGCTAGCACAGGGAAAGACAGGCGAAGCTTCAGGGAGGAGACTATGGCCGATCCCATCACCCTCATCGCCCTCGCCGGATCGGGGCTCACGGCAACCGCAATCGCGGTGTTCGCGGGTCTCAGGGGCTGGCAGGGCTGGCTGGAACTCAAGCGGTTCGAGCTAACCGGCATCCGCGGCGAACCGCGCAGCGTTGCGGGCGAGCGCATCGAGATGGCCGATCTCAAAGAGCGTATCCGCAAGCTCGAGGCGATCGCCTCCGGCGTCGATCTGTAAAGCCAAAGCCCCTCTGCCACCCGGCGAGGGGCTATTCGCTGTATTTCTCGCGCACGCTCCGCCCGCCGCGGATCGTCCAGAGATCGCCGAAATCTTCATGCACCAACGGCTCGGGCCGCGCCCCGCCAAGCGCTTCGACGATGTCCGGCACGGTGTTGCTGTGGCCAACGATCAGCACCGGCCCGGCGCCTTCAGCCTTCACTTTCGCGACCAAGGCAGGCGTATCTGCCGGATCGTAGACCTTGGGCGTCACGCCGGCGCGCGCCGCGATCGGCGCCGCCGTCTGCCGGGTGCGCTTGTAATCGGATACATAGATGACGCGAGGTGGCTCGCCCGCCAGCCGCGCCGCCAGCCGATCGGCATTGGCGCGACCCTCAGCGGTCAGATCGGGATCGCGCTCCCCCTCGGGCGTGTTGAGGTGGCGGGTGACGTAATAGACCGGCTCGGTGGCCTCTGGCGCGGGCGTCGCGCAAGCGGCGAGCGCCAGCAGCGGCACGATCAGCAATCCCATACGCATCGGCGAAGCTCCCGTTTTTTCGCGCTCTTGCTGGGCCAGCGGCGCGATCTTCGCAACGACTTTGCGCGGGGGATGCACCGCCGAAAAAAATGCTCTAGAGGCGGCACCGGCACCGTGTCCGCCCGTTGGGCGGGGGAGTGCCATCGGCCAACGGCTCGGATCAAGGGCTGCACCGAAGAGGATGAGGATGACCGACCCAATGGAGCGCCGGAACCGCCCGGCGCTCGCGCTGCACGTGCCGGAACCCGTGGGCCGTCCCGGCGACGAGCCCGATTTCAGCCACATAGACGTGCCGCCGGCGGGCAGGGTCGCGCGGCCCGACGTTTCCGAACGCCCCGATGCGATGCGCGGCCATGTCTATGAGTTGATCCGCGTGCTCGATGCGGACGGATCGGCCGTTGGCCCGTGGGACCCGCGCCTCGACGTCGACAAGCTGCGCCGGATGCTGCGCGATATGCTGATGGTCCGCGCCTATGACGACCGGATGTATCGCGCCCAGCGGCAGGGCAAGACCAGCTTCTACATGAAATGCACGGGCGAAGAGGCGATCGCCGTCGCCGGCGCGCATGCGCTCGATCGGGAGGACATGTGCTTCCCCACCTATCGCCAGCAGGGCATCCTCGTCGCGCGCGATTATCCGCTCACCGAGATGATGTGCCAGGTCTATTCCAACCGCGGCGACAAGCTGAAGGGCCGGCAGCTTCCGATCATGTATTCGGATCGTGCGCACGGCTTCTTCTCCATCTCGGGCAATCTCGGCACGCAATATCCGCAGGCCGTCGGCTGGGCGATGGCGTCGGCGATCAAGGGCGACAGCCGCATTGCCGCCGCCTGGATCGGCGAGGGCGCGACCGCAGAGGGCGATTTCCACAACGCGCTGACCTTCGCTGCCGTTTATCGCGCGCCGGTGGTGCTCAACATCGTCAACAACCAGTGGGCGATCTCGACCTTCCAAGGCATCGCGGGCGGCGAGAACACGACATTCGCGGCGCGCGCGCTGGCCTATGGCATCCCGGGCCTCCGCGTCGACGGCAACGACGCGCTCGCAGTCTATGCCGCGACGCGCTGGGCGGCGGATCGTGCCCGTTCCAATCTCGGGCCGACGCT
Source organism: Allosphingosinicella indica (assembly GCF_900177405.1). Lineage (NCBI taxonomy): Bacteria > Pseudomonadati > Pseudomonadota > Alphaproteobacteria > Sphingomonadales > Sphingomicrobiaceae > Allosphingosinicella > Allosphingosinicella indica. The sequence goes on from NZ_LT840185.1 coordinate 1,824,026, forward strand.
GATCGAATTCTTCACCTACCGCGTCGAGGGCCATTCCACCTCCGATGATCCGACCGGCTACCGGCCGAAGGCGGAGGGTGCGACCTGGCCGTTCGGCGATCCGGTCGAGCGGCTGAAGCAGCATCTCGTCAAGCTCGGCGAGTGGGATGACGAGCGCCATGCGGCGCTGATCGAGGAGCTGAGCGCCGAGGTCCGCGCCGCGCAGAAGGAAGCCGAGACCCGCGGCACGCTCTCCGCCGCCAGCATCGATTTCCCGCAGGACGTTTCCACGATGTTCGACGACGTCTTCGCCGATCGCCCGTGGCATCTCCAGGAGCAGGCCGCCGAGATGACCGCCGAGCTGGAGGCCGCGCGCAAATGACCGTCATGAACATGATCCAGGCGATCAACAACGCGCACGACGTGATGATGGAGCGCGACGATAATATCGTCGTGACCGGCGAGGACATCGGCTATTTCGGCGGCGTCTTCCGCGCCACCGAAGGGTTGCAGAAGAAATACGGCACGCGCCGCGTGTTCGACGCGCCGATCGCCGAGGGCGGTATCGTCGCGGTCGGCATCGGCATGGCGGCTTATGGCCTCCGCCCCGTCGTCGAGATCCAGTTCGCCGATTACATCTATCCGGGGTTCGACCAGATCGTCTCCGAAGCCGGCCGCATGCGCTATCGCACCGCGGGCGAATGGTATCTGCCGATGGTGATCCGCTCGCCCTACGGCGGCGGCATCTTCGGCGGCCAGACGCACAGCCAATCGCCCGAGGCGCTGTTCGCGCACGCCTGCGGCATCAAGACGGTAATCCCGTCAAACCCCTATGACGCCAAGGGCCTGCTGATCGCCGCGATCGAGGACGATGATCCGGTCGTCTTCTTCGAGCCCAAGCGCATCTACAACGGCCCGTTCGACGGCCATTTCGACCGGCCGGTGACGCCCTGGGCCAAGCACCCGGCCGCCGAAGTGCCCGATGGCCATTACACGGTGCCGATCGGCAAGGCCGCGATTGCGCGCGCGGGCGAGGCGGTGACGATCCTCGCCTACGGCACGATGGTCCATCTCGCGCTCGGCGTGGTCGCGGAGCTCGGCATCGACGCCGAAGTGATCGACCTGCGCACGATCGTCCCCGTCGATATCGAGACGATCGAGGAATCGGTCAAGAAGACCGGTCGCTGCATCGTGCTGCACGAGGCGACGCGCACCGCCGGCTTCGGCGCCGAGCTTTCGGCGTTGGTGCAGGAGCGCTGCTTCTATCATCTCGAGGCGCCGGTGGTTCGCGTCACCGGCTTCGACACCCCCTATCCGCACTCGCTGGAATGGGCCTATTTCCCGGGCCCGATCCGGCTCGGCAACGCCCTTAAGAAGGTTCTGGAGGACTGATGGCGCGCTTCAATTTCCGGCTGCCGGACATCGGCGAAGGCATCGCCGAGGCAGAGATCGTCGCGTGGCACGTCAAGGTCGGCGACGTCATCGCCGAGGACCAGCAGCTCGCCGACATGATGACCGACAAGGCGACGGTGGAGATGGAATCACCGGTCGCCGGCAAAGTGCTCGAGCTGGCCGGCGAAGTCGGCGACCAGATCCCGATCGGTTCGGTGCTGGTGGTGATCGAGACCGAAGGCGAGGAAGCCCCCGCCGGCGAAGGCAGCGAGACCGACGCAAAGGGCGAGCGCACCGACGAAGTCGCGATCGGCGACGGCCTGGTCGCACCGACCCCCGCGCAGGAAGAGGCGATCCCGAGCCTGGAAGAGAAAGCGCCTCTCCCGCATGCGGGAGGGGATGAGCCGCGCAGCGGCGACAGGGGAGGGTCTGTTAAGGCGGCTCCCGAGGGTCAAGCAGCCCCTCCCCCGACCCCTCCCGCAGGCGGGAGGGGAGGTGCTCTCGCATCCCCCGCGGTGCGTGCCCGCGCGCGCGATCTCGGGATCGATCTAGCGCAGGTGAAGACCGCGTCCGATCGCGTCCGTCACGCCGATCTCGACGCCTATCTGCTCTATTCGGGCGGTTCGGTCTCGCCGCGCGGCGCCGCGCGCCGGGCGGACGAAGACGTCAAGGTCGTCGGCCTGCGCCGCAAGATCGCGGAGAATATGCAGGAGGCGAAGCGCCGCATCCCGCATTTCACCTATGTCGAAGAATATGACGTCACCGATCTGGAAGCGACGCGCGCGATGATGAATCGCGATCGCGGCGACAATCCGAAGCTGACGATGCTGCCCTTCCTCATCACCGCGATGTGCAAGGCGCTGCGCGACTATCCGCAGATCAACGCGCGCTACGACGACGAGGCGAACGTCATCCACCGCTCCGGCGCGGTGCACATGGGCATGGCGACGCAAACCGACAACGGCCTCTCGGTCGCCGTCATCCGCGATGCCGACGGCCGCGACCTGTGGGGCCTCTCGCGCGAGATCAAGCGCCTCGCCGACGCCGCCCGCGCCGGTAAGGCGAGCCGCGACGAGCTGTCCGGATCGACGATCACCATCTCCAGCCTCGGCCCGATGGGCGGCGTTGTCTCGACGCCCGTCATCAACCGGCCGGAGGTAGCGATCATCGCCGTCAACAAGGTCGAGGACCGCGTCGTGGTGGTCGATGGCGAGCTGGAGATCCGCAAACGGATGAACCTCTCCATCTCCTGCGACCACCGCGTCGTCGACGGCTGGGACGCCGCGAGCTTCATGCAGGACCTGAAGAAGCTGATCGAAAGCCCGCTGAAGCTGTTGTCGGCCTAAGCGTATTCCGGCATCCGCCCGAATGACGCCGGTCGATTCTGGCGCTAAGGGCGGGGCCATGCTCAAGACCGCTTCGCCCGATATCGATTCCCTGCGGCTGCTCGACGATCGGCTGCGCTGGCTGTCTGCGTGGACGATCCACAACGCGAACCATCTTCGCGACAGTGCGGACGGCCTGAAGGTCGGCGGGCACCAAGCGTCGTGCGCGTCGATGACTGCGATCATGGCGGCGCTCTATTTTCATGCGCTCGGCCCCAACGACAAGGTGGCGGTGAAGCCGCACGCGGGGCCGGTGCTCCACGCGATCCACTATCTGCTCGGCAGCCAGAACCGCGAGCAGATGGAGAATTTCCGCGGCTTCCGCGGGATGCAGAGCTATCCCAGCCGCACCAAGGACCGCATTCCGGTCGATTTCTCGACCGGATCGGTGGGCCTCGGCGTCGCGATCACCGCCTTCGCCAGCCTCATCCAGGATTATCTCCTCGCGCACGGGCTGATGCCGGCGGAGGAAGCCGGGCGGATGGTCGCGCTGATGGGCGACGCCGAACTCGACGAGGGCAATATCTACGAATGCCTGATCGAGGCGGCCAAGCACGACATCCGCAATTGCTGGTGGATCATCGATTACAACCGCCAGTCGCTCGATGCGACGACGGCGGACCGCATGTTCAACCGCTTCGATGAGATTTTCGCGAGCTGCGGCTGGCGCGTCGTCACGCTGAAATATGGCAAGGCGATGGAGGCGGCGTTCCGCGAAAAGGGCGGCGACGCGCTCAAGGCGTGGATCGATGCGGCGGGCAATGCCGATTATGCCGCGCTCACCTATCTCGGCGGCGCGGCCTGGCGTGAGCGGCTGATGAAGGAAGCGCCAGCGACGAAGCCAATCCTCGATGCGCGCGACGACGATGCGCTCGCGGCGCTGATGACCAACCTCGGCGGCCATGATCTGGAAGCGCTGACCGAGGCGTTCGACGCGTGCCAGGATGATGTGCCGACCCTGTTCATCGCCTACACGATCAAGGGCTTCGGCCTGCCCTTCGCGGGGCATAAGGATAATCATGCCGGGCTGATGAACCCCGGCCAGATCGCGGCGCTGCGGAGTGCGATGGGGATCGCCGAGGGCGAGGAGTGGGCGCCTTATGCGGGGCTAGGCGGTAACAGCGCGGCGGGCGTGGAGGCGCTGGTGCAGCGCAGCCGCATCGCGCAGGCCAAGCGCGAGCGGCCCTGGAATGTTGCACCGGTGCCCGCTATTGCTCCGCCCGAAGGCGCCGAGCAATCCACCCAGGCCGCGTTCGGCCGCATCCTTCTCGATCTGTCGCGCGCCGGTGGAGCGCTCGCCGACCGCATCGTCACCACCTCGCCCGACGTCACCGTCTCGACCAACCTCGGCGCATGGGTGAACCAGCGCGGCCTCTTCCGCCGGCAGGAGCTGGCCGACATCTTCGCCGCCGCCAAGATCCCGTCCGCGCAGAAATGGGCGGGCCATGCCGCCGGCCAGCATGTCGAGCTCGGCATCGCGGAGAACAACCTGTTCCTGATGCTCGCTGCGATGGGGCTGGCGGGCGACATCTTCGGCGCGCGGCTGTTCCCGATCGGCACCGTCTACGATCCGTTTATCGCCCGCGGCCTCGATGCGCTCAACTACGCTTGTTACCAGGATGCGCGCTTCCTGCTTGTCGCGACACCATCGGGCGTGACGCTGGGGCCAGAGGGCGGCGCGCACCAGTCGATCAACCCGCCGCTGATAGCGCTCGGCCAGCCGGGGCTCCGCCATTACGAGCCCGCCTTCGTCGACGAGCTTGCCGCGATGATGGAGGAAGCGTTCCGGCTGATGCAGGCCGAGGACGGCGAGAGCGTCTACCTCCGCCTCACCACCCGTAGCATCGCGCAGGTCGAGCGCGACAGCGACGGCTGGAAGGCCGACGCGCTTGCGGGCGGCTATTGGCTGCGGCGCCCGGCGGAAGGTGCGGAAGCGGCGATCGTCTATTCCGGCGCGATCGCGCCCGAGGCGCTGGCCGCGTGGGAAGCGCTGAAGGACGATGTGCCCGGACTCGGCCTCCTCGCCGTCACCTCGCCCGATCTGCTCCACCGAGGCTGGAGCGCGCGGCGCGGCGGGCGCTGGACCGGGCAGGGGAGCGCGCCGAGCCATGTCGAAAAGCTCCTCGCGCCCTTGTCGCGCGATGCAGGGCTCGTGACCTTGCTCGACGGCGCGCCCGCTGCGCTGTCGTGGCTGGGCGGCGTGATGGGGCACCGCGTCAGCCCGCTGGGGCTCGACCGCTTCGGCCAGACCGGATCGCTGCCCGATCTCTATCGCCACTACCGGCTCGACGTCGATGCAATCGTCGAGGCGGCGGCGGAACTGTTCCTCGACTAGAGGCGCGGCGCGGCGGCGCGGCGCAGGCGATCGTTGATCGCGGCGCCAAGTCCCTCGTCCGGTATCGGCGCGACCGCGATCGCCGGCGCACGCGATGCGTCCGCCTCGTGCAGCGCGGCGAAGAGGTTGGCGGCAGCCTCGACCAGATCGCCCGACGGGCTGAGATTCGCCCGGCCGGCGACCGCGCCGAAGCCGATCAGCCATTCGCCGCTTTCGCCCTGCACCGCGTCGAGCCGCAGCGGCTTCGACGGCGCATAATGACTGGCGAGCTGCCCGGGCGCTTCGATCCGCCCGCCGCCGGCGAGCACCACCGGCAGCCCGCCTGCTTCTTCTAGCGCGTCGATCCCGATCGGGCCGGGCCGCAGTAGCCGGAGCTGCCCCGCCTCGACCGCGACGATGGTGGATTCGATACCGTGCGCCGACGGTCCGTCGTCGAGGATCAGCGCGATCCGTTCGCCAAGGCTCGCTGCGACATGCTCGGCGCGGGTCGGGCTGATGCTGCCGCTGGCGTTGGCTGAGGGCGCTGCGAGCGGCTTGCCGGTTGCCGCGATCAACGCGCGGATCGCCCGCGCCTGGGGCACGCGGATCGCCACGGTGTCGAGACCCGCCGTGACCAGCGGCGCGATGCCGGAGGAGGCCAGCGTCGGCAGCACCATCGTCAGCGGCCCCGGCCAGAAGCGCGCACCGAGCGCCCGCGCCGCATCGTCCAGCTTCGCGATGCGGCCCGCCGCCTCGAGATCGCCGACGTGGACGATCAGCGGGTTGAAGCTCGGACGGCGCTTGGCGGCATAGACCCGCGCCACCGCCGCGCCGTTGGTGGCATCAGCGGCGAGGCCGTAGACCGTCTCGGTCGGGATCGCGACCGGCTGGCCCGCCGCCACCAACGCCGCCGCTTCGGCGATCGCCGCTTCGCCATACGGGCGGATCGGGGCCGTGCCGGGCGGGTTTGGCGCGCTCATGTCGCCGCGCTATAGCCGCGCCGACAGCCGTGCAAGCCGGGGAGCCCGATGACCTATACGCCGCCCATCGCCGAACAGCGTTTCCTCATCGATCATGTCGTGCGGCTGGCGGAGGTGGCGGGGCCGAACGGCTTTGCCGACGCGACCCCCGATCTCGTCGATGCGATCCTGGAGGGCGCAGGTCAATTCGCCGCCGGTGAATTTGCGCCGCTCAACCGGATCGGTGACGAGCTCGGCGCGAAATGGTCGCCGGAAGGCGTGACGATGCCGGCGGGCTTTCGCGAGGCATACAAGGCCTATGTCGAGGGCGGCTGGGGCACGCTCGCGGGGCCGGCCGAGCATGGCGGGCAGGGGCTGCCGCACACGTTGGCGATGGTCGTGATGGAGGATCTGGGTTCCGCCAACATGGGCTTCTCGCTGGCGATGATGCTGACGCCGGGCGCAGTCGAGGCGCTGAAGCATCACGGATCGCCAGAGCTGCAGAAAACCTGGCTCCCCAAGCTCGTCACCGGCGAGTGGACCGGCACAATGAACCTCACCGAGCCGCAGGCCGGATCGGACGTCGGCGCGTTGAAGTCGCGCGCCGTGCCGAACGGCGATGGCACTTATGCGATCAGCGGAACCAAGATCTTCATCACCTTCGGCGAGCACGACCTTGCCGACAACATTGTCCACCTGGTGCTGGCCCGCACCCCCGATGCGCCAGAAGGCACACGCGGCATTTCGCTGTTTCTCGTGCCTAAGATCCTGCCGGATGGGCGGCGCAACGATCTCAAATGCGTGTCGATCGAGCACAAGCTCGGCATCCACGCGTCGCCAACCTGCGTCATGTCCTACGGCGACGAGGGGCAGTGCACCGGCTGGCTGATCGGCGAGGAGAATGGCGGAATGCGCGCCATGTTCACGATGATGAACAACGCGCGGCTCAACGTCGGCCTGCAGGGCGTCTCGATCGCCGAACGGGCGACGCAGCAGGCGGTCGCCTATGCGCGCGAGCGGGTGCAATCGGCGCGCGCGGGCCACGGCCGCGATCCGGTGCGGATCGTCGAGCATCCCGATGTCCGGCGGATGCTACTGCGCATGAAGGCGCTGACGCAGGCGGCGCGCGCGCTGACCTATTATGCCGCGGGGCAGGTCGATCGCGCGACGCTGGGCGACGAGGCGGCGAAGGCGCGGCTCGATCTGCTGACGCCGCTGGTCAAGGCCTACGGCACCGACATCGGCTGCGAAGTCGCGAGCATCGGCGTGCAGGTCCACGGCGGCATGGGCTTCGTAGAGGAGACCGGCGCCGCGCAGCATTATCGCGACGCGCGCATCGCGCCGATCTACGAGGGCACCAACGGCATCCAGGCCGCCGATCTGGTCGGCCGCAAGCTCGGTTTAGCGGGCGGGAGCACCTTTGCGGGGCTGATCGCCGACATGCGCGGCGAAGCTGGCGGCCAGGCAGCGCTAAGCGCGCTCATCGATCTCTGCGAAGCGATCGGCGGGGAACTGCAGGCCGCATCGCCCGACGATCGGCTGGCGGCGTCCTATCCGTTCCTGACGATGCTGTCGGTCGCGGTGGCCGGCTGGCTGATGGCGCGGCAGGCTGCGGTAGCGGACGAATTGGATGGCGACCCTGCCTATCTCGCGATGAAGAAAGCCGCTACGCGTTTCTATCTGGAGCAGGTGGTGCCGGAAGCGATCGGCCTTGCGGCGTCGGCCCGCGCCGGGGCGGAGATGCTCTACGCGATGGACGAGGACATGCTCGCCGCCTGATCAGTGCATCGCGGCGGCGGCGACCACGCGGGTCGAGCGCCGGCGACGAACGACGTTGGCGCGGGGGCGGGCGATCGCATCGATCGCGCGACGGGTAGCGACGGCGATGAAGGAGGCGCGGTCGGTCCCCAGCGCGTCGATCGCACGGAGCAGATCATCGGGAAGGCTCACCTCGACGCGCGACGACTGCCCCGCCTGCTGCGCGGCGACAAGCAGATAGCTCGTCCCTTCGCGATCGATCGCGTCTTCAAGCGCCTTAATGGAGGACGGCTCCGGCACCAGGCCGCCCGCATCGCGCAGGGCGTCGAGGTGGGCGGCCAGCAGGGCGCCGGCGCGATGGCTGAGATCGTGGAAGGACACACCCTGGCTTTCGCAACCGGGCAAATCGGGGAAAGCGATGACATAGCCTGCGCCGGAACGGGTGACACGGGCAGGAAAATATCGGGTCATGGCTTTTTCCACCGGAGAAGATGAACGAGAACGCTAGGAATGCGGAAAGGTTTCCGGGGCGGAACAAAAAACCAAATAAATCCAAGTACATATGCAACATGGGTTAAGATCGACAGACGCGAAACAGTGATTTCGCTTCACGATCAACCACTTGGCCTTTTGGCGTTCGATCCGCTTCCGTAACCAACTGGAATTTAAGCGAAAGCCGCCGGATCGAACCCGAGGCTGCCTCGTTCCTCCGAGCGAGGAGAGCCCTATGACCACCAAATCAAAATCCCGTCCCAAGGCGGACGAGACCAAGCTCACGCGCAACCAGAAGGCTGCCGCCGCGATCGGCATCGGCGCGCTGGCGATTGGCGCCGCCGCAGCGGCGATCGCGGTGCGACGCGACAATCTGGACCGCCCCGGTGACAGCGCCCCCGGCCGCACCGCTCGCCAGCGCAAGTTCGGCGATTTCTCGGTTGTCGGGCGAACGGTGACGATCAATCGTCCGCGCGCCGAGCTGTTCGCCTTCTGGCGCGATTTCACCAACCTTCCCAAGTTCATGGAGAATGTAGAGGCGGTGCAGCCGACGGGGCAGGATCAGTATGACTGGGCGATCGCCGGGCCGCTGGGCAAGACGGTCCATGTCGAGAGCACGATCGTCGAGGAACGCGAAAATGAGCTGATTGCCTGGCGGTCGGTCGAAGGTTCGCAGATCGAGGCCGAAGGCCGCGTCGCCTTTCGCGACGCGCCCGGCGATCGCGGCACCCAGGTGGAGGCGATCATCGCCTACAAGCCGCCCGGCGGCGAGATCGGCCGGCTGTTCGCCAAGCTGTTCCAGCGCGAGCCCGAGATACAGACCCGCCGCGAGCTGCGGCGCTTCCGGATGCTGATGGAGTCGGGCGAGATCGCCACCTCCGCCAACCGGCGCGAAGACGCCTGAGGAGATACGAACATGCGCGCTCTCACCTTTCACGGCACCCAGGACGTCCGCGTCGACACCGTGCCCGATCCCGAACTCGTCAATCCGCGCGACGCGATCATCAAGATCACCTCGACCGCGATCTGCGGCTCCGACCTCCACCTGTACGACGGCGTCATCCCAGGCCTTCTTCCGGGCGACATCCTCGGCCACGAATTCATGGGCGAGGTGGTGGAAACGGGGCCGAAGAGCAGCCTGCAAAAAGGCCAGCGCGTCGTCGTCCCCTTCGTCATCGCCTGCGGAAGCTGCTTCTTCTGCGAAAAGCAACAATATGCCGGTTGCGACAACAGCAATCCGGCCGAAAAGCAGGACATGTCGGAGAAGCTCTATGGCCATCCGATGACCGGTGCGTTCGGTTATTCGCACCTCACCGGCGGCTATTCGGGCGGCCAAGCGGAATATGTCCGCGTGCCATTCTCCGACGTCGGCCCGATCGTCGTCCCCGACGAGCTCGAAGACGACAAGGTGCTATTCCTCTCGGACATCCTGCCCACCGGCTGGATGGCGGCGGAAAATGCCGAGATCGAGGAGGGCGACACGGTTGCCGTCTGGGGTTGCGGCCCGGTCGGCCTGTTCGCGATCCAGAGCGCGCTCATCATGGGCGCCAAGCGCGTGATCGGCATCGACCATTGGCCGGGCCGGCTGGAGCTCGCCCGCAAGCTCGGCGCCGAAGTCATCGATTTCCGCCAGACCGACGTCCGCGAGGCGCTGATGGAGATGTCCGGCGGGATCGGTCCCGATGCGGTGATCGACGCAGTCGGCATGGAGGCGCACGGCTTCGCGATCGACAACATGCTGGATGTCGCCAAGCAGAAGTTCGGCATAGGCGCCGATCGCGCGTCGGCGCTCAAGCAGGCGATCCTCGCTGTCCGCAAGGGCGGGCGCGTTTCGATCCCCGGGGTATATGGCGGGATGACCGATAAATTCCCCCTCGGCGCGGTGATGGAAAAGGGGCTGACCCTCAAAACCGGCCAGACCCACGTCCAGAAATACACCAAGGAGCTGCTGGGCCGGATCGCCAATGGCGAGATCGATACGACCTTCCTCATCAGCCATCGCCTGCCGCTCGAACAAGCGGCCGAGGGCTACAAGAACTTCAAGGAAAACCAGAACGAGTGGACGAAGGTCGTCCTCAAGCCGTTCGGATAAGGAGAGACTGACATGGCATTCCGCCCCCTCGCGATTGTCACCGGCGCCTCGACCGGCATCGGTTTCGAACTGGCCAAATGCTGCGCCGCCGACGGCTATGATCTCATCATCGCCGCCGACGAAGCCGAGATCGAAAGCGCGGCCGAGACGCTGCGCGCCACCGGCGTCTGGGTGCAGCCCGTCCAGGCCGATCTCGGAACGCCCGACGGCGTCGACAAGCTGATCGCCGAGATCGGCGACCGTCCGGTCGATGCGCTGCTTGCCAACGCGGGCCGCGGCCTCGGCCACGCCTTTCTCGATCAGGACTTCGACGAGATCGCCGCGGTGATCGGCGTCAACGTCACCGGCACGGTCGCGCTCGTGCAGCAGGTCGGCCGCGGCATGCGCGACCGCAACAAGGGCCGCATCCTCATCACCGGATCGATCGCCGGCTATCTGCCGGGGAGCTTCCAGGCGGTGTACAACGGTACCAAGGCGTTTCTCGACAGCTTCTCCTACGCGCTCGGCAATGAGCTCAAGGATACCGAGATCACCGTCACCTGCCTGATGCCGGGCGCGACCGAGACCGAGTTCTTCGATCGCGCGCATATGGAGGACACGCCGGTCGGCAAGGACGACAACAAGGCCGATGCTGCGAAGGTCGCCAAGGACGGGTACGAGGCGATGAAGTCCGGCAAGCCCGGTATCGTAAGCGGGCTAGCCAACAAGCTCACCGTCGCCGCCGCGGGCGTGCTGCCAGAGACAGTTCTCGCCGAGCGGCATCGCAAGATGGCGGAGCCCGGCCGCTAGGCTGAGGGCGCTATACCGGCGCGAGACATCGTCCGGTTCGATCTATGCTGTTGACGCGGGTGCGCGGGCCGTCCGATGGTGCGGCCCGCGCATTCGCGCATCGACAGTAATCGAAACGGGATGGATCATATGGACCGGCGGACTTTTCTCGCGTCGAGCGGCGCGGCTGCGCTCTCGGCAACGCTGCTCGCGCGCACGGCCTTTGCGCAGGCGCCCGTTACGGCCGGCCCCGGCGATGCGGCGCTGAAAGGCAAATTCGACGCGATCGTCCAGGAGATGATGAAGCGCAATCCCGGCATCGCCACCATGTTCGGTCTCGACACCGGGCCGAATGCGGCGCTGCGCAGCAAGCTTTCCGATACCTCGCCCGTATCACGCGCCGAGGATGCGGCGGCGCTCAAGCAGGCCATCGCGTCGATCCAGGTCGACAAAAGTCAGCTCTCGCCGCAGATGGCGCTGGATCGCGACGTTATCGAGGCGGTGCTGAGCGACTATGCGGTCGGCCCGACCCGCTTCCAGGTCGATTCCCCGGTCTATCCGTTCCGCATCACCCAGCAGGACGGCGCCTATTTCTCGATCCCCGATTTCCTCAATTCGCAGCATCCGGTGAATAATGCTGCGGATGCGGACGCCTATCTGGCCCGCCTTGAGGCGTTCGCCGGCTCGCTCGACGGCGATACCGAGACGCTGAAAGGCGACGCTGCGCGCGGAATCGTGCCGCCCGACGTCTCCTTCGCGCTCACGCTTGGGCAGATGGAGGCGCTGCGTAAGCCGGCGCCGGCCGAGAGCGGCCTCGCCACGTCGCTGTCCGGGCGCGCCAAGACCAAGAATATCGCGGGCGACTGGAACGGGCGCGCGGCCAAGATTGTCGCCGACAAGGTCTATCCTGCGCTCGACCGGCAGATGGCGCTGGTGAAGCAGCTTCACGCGAAAGGCCGCAAGACCGCGGGCGTGTGGGACATTCCGCAAGGCGAGGCGCTGTATGCTGCCGCTCTTGCCAGCTCGACCACGACGCGGATGACCCCCGATGAGGTCCACAAGGTTGGTCTCGATCAGGTCGCGGAGATCAGCGCGCGGCTCGATGCGATCCTCAAGAAGGAAGGGCTGAGCCAAGGCTCGGTCGGTGCGCGCCTGACCCAGCTCAACAAGAGTCCGGCACAACTCTATCCGGACACTGCTGAAGGCCGGAAGCAGCTCATCGCCGATCTCAACGCCGGCGTGAAGGACATGGAAGGCCGGCTTCCCAAGATGTTCGCGACGCTGCCCGGCGTGCCGATCGAAATCCGCGCAGTGCCGGTCGATATCCAGGACGGCGCGCCAAACGGCTATTACACGCCCGCCGCGCTCGATGGATCGCGGGCGGCGATTTACTGGATCAACCTCAAGAACGTGGGCGACTGGCCGAAATACACGCTGCCGGCGCTGACCTATCACGAGGCCGATCCGGGGCATCATCTCCAGAACAGCGTCGCGACGCAGGCGAGCGACTCGCATCTGCTGCGCAAGCTGAGCTGGTTCGGCGCCTATGGCGAAGGCTGGGCGCTCTATGCCGAGAGCGTCGCCGACGAGCTTGGCGGCTACAAGACCGAGGTCGAACGTGCGGGCTTTCTGCAATCCTATCTGTTCCGCGCGGCACGGCTGGTGGTCGATACCGGCATCCACACCAAGCGCTGGACGGCGGACCAGGCGACCAAATATCTGGTCGAGACCACCGGCTTCCCGCAGCCGCGCTCGCAGCGCGAGGTTGAACGCTACACCTGCTCGCCGGGCCAGGCTTGCAGCTACAAGATCGGCCATATCGCCTGGGTGGAGGCGCGCAAGAAAGCGCAGGCGATGCTCGGCGACCGCTTCGATCTCAAACAGTTCCACGAGGTGCTACGCGACGGCGCGATGCCGCTGACGATGCTGCAGGAAAGGGTGGAAGCCCGCGCGAAGGCACTGGCGTAAGATCGCCGGCCAGCCGCCTCCCGATCGTCAGTCTGGTGACGGGCGGGTGAGGGCGGCGGCTGGCCTAGTGCACCGCCCGCGCCTGCGTTTCGCCTTTGCTGGCGAAGGAGAAGCGCGGTTCGGGCTTGGCCAGTGTGCCGTCCACCAGCGCTGCGGCATAGGCGCCGACGGCGGGGCCGTGCTTGAAGCCGTGGCCGCTGCCGGCGCCGACCAGCACGACGTCGGAGAGCGCCGGGTGGCGGTCGATCAGCAGATCGCCGTTGGCGCTATTCTCATATTGGCAGACGCGCGCCTCGCTCAGCGGACGATCGGCAAGGGCGGGGAAGCGCTTCTTCATGAAGGCGCGGACGTCGGCGAGTGCTTCGGCACGCGGCGTGCGATCGCCGGCGTCCGGATCGATCGGCGGGCCGTGCGCGTCATGCGCGATCTTGAAGCCTCGGTTTTCGAGGTCGGGAAAGCCGTAATAGATGTCGCCGCCGTTGAAGTCCGCCCAGCCGGGAAGGCTGCCGGGCAGATATTGCGTGTCACCGGCCTCGGCAGCGAAGAAGAAGATCTCCTGCCGCGTCGGGAAGATGCGTTTTCCGAGCATCGCAGGGAAGAGTTTGGGCAGCCACGGGCCGCAGGCGAACACGAAGACGTCGCCCTCGATCCGCTCGCCGCCAGTGGTGACGATATGATCAAGCCGCTGTCCCCGGATGTCGGGCGGCGCCACCGCCTTCTGCGCGTAACGCCCGCCCGCGGCGACGAACTCCGCCACCAAAGTCTGCACCGCGCGGCGGGCCATCAGCGCGCCAAACTCGGGCTCGTAGAGGCCGAGCGTCTCATCCTCGAACGCGATCATCGGGAAGCGCTTGCGGAGCGTGGGCGTCTGAATGAGCTCGTGTCGGATGGCGAGGCGGTCGAGCACCGTCGCGCTATCGGTCAGGTAACGTTCGGTCGGGGGGCCGAAGAACAGCACGCCGATCTGGTGGAAGATCGGCAGGCCTGCGCGTGCCGATAGCGATTTCCATTCGGGCAGCGAATCCCGCGCCATCCGCGAATAGACTTCGTCCGCGCCGTAGCCCGCGCGCGTCATCCGCGATTCTCCGCCCGAGGAAGCACGCGCGTGCGACGGGCCCCAGGCGTCGAGCAGTAACACATCGTGGCCGCGCTTCAGGAGGTGGTGTGCGGTCCAGGCACCGAACACGCCGGCGCCGATCACCACGATGCGGCGTGCGCTGCCCGGCCTAGCAGCGCGAAGGATGGCGGGTGTGGCGAGCGCACCGGCCCCTGCGGCGGCAAGCGCGGCGCGCCGGGTGAAACCTGCCATGCGCATCTCCCTGAAAAAAGAAGGGCCGGCGAGTTGCCCCGCCGGCCCAAGCTAACCGCAGTTCCGGCCGTCGCGAAAGCCCCTAGAAGGACTTCCGGACGGTCACGCCGTAGGTGCGCGGCTGGCCGATGTTGAAGCCAAGCCGTGCGCGGCCGCCGCGCTCGCGGTCGAACGAAAGCAGCGGGTTTTCGTCGAACACGTTGTTGACGTAGGCGGTGATGTCGAGCCCGCTTTCCATCTCCACGCCGACGCTGAAATTGACCAGCTGATAGTCGGGAAGCTTCAGATCGATGACCGTCGCCTCGAGCCCGGTCGCGCCGCCGAAGGGCAGGCCGGAGACGAAGCTGCGGATCGGATTCTCCTGGTCGCTCGGCTGCGTGTAGCGGCTGCCGACATGCTGGAACGACGCTGCGATGAAGGCATCGCTGCCCGGTCCGATCGGGAAGGTGTAGCTCGCGTTCGCCGCCATCTGGAACTTCGGCACCGACGGAAGGCGGTTGCCATCGCGGATGCCGCCGATCACCGCGCCGGTGGCGTCGGCCACGGTCGAATCGAACTTGGAGCTCACGTAGCTGCCGTTGACCGAGACATCGAAGCCTTCGAGCAGCCGCGCCGCGAACTCGACCTCGACGCCAGCGGTATGCGCCTTGGGCACGTTGAAGACGATGCGCGACGAGCAGGTGCCCGCGTCGAGCGTGACCTGCAAATTCTTGATGTCGGTGTAGAAGGCCGCCGTGTTGAAGGTGATGCCGCCGAACTGCGACTTCACGCCGCCCTCGTAGTTCCACAGGCTCTCGTCGTCATAGGACTGGAAGCCGCCGAAGATGGCGGCGTCGCCCGGCGAACAGAGCGGCAGGTTGAGCGGATCGTTGACGCCGCCCAGCCGGAAGCCCTTCGAGGCCTGCAGGTTGAGGGTGATGTTCTCCGACGCCTTGTAGCTGGCGAGGAAG
Organism: Allosphingosinicella indica; assembly: GCF_900177405.1. Lineage (NCBI taxonomy): Bacteria > Pseudomonadati > Pseudomonadota > Alphaproteobacteria > Sphingomonadales > Sphingomicrobiaceae > Allosphingosinicella > Allosphingosinicella indica. Next base: position 1,839,392 of record NZ_LT840185.1, read on the forward strand.
CGCGGCGTGACGCCATTGGACCCGGTGGTGTCCGTCCGCCGGTCTCCGTTCGAGAACAGGCCGCCCGAGGTGAAGCTGCGCTCCTCCTCGAAGTCATAGTAACGCGCGCCGGCGGTGAGGGTGAACTGCCCGAAGGAATAGCTCGCCTCGCCGAACACTGCCTTCTGCTCGATGTCGTAGGGCAAATCGGAATTGTAGGGCGAATCCGGGCCGAAGCCGTTGGAGACCGCGGCGGCGGTGCCGGCGCCGAGCGTCGCATCCGTGAAGGCATCATAGCCCGGAGTGGGCAGGCGCTGTTTGTAGAAGCGGTCGATCTTCGAATAGAAGCCGCCGACCAGCCACTGGAACGGCCCCGGCCCGGTCGAGGCGAGGCGGAGTTCCTGGGTGAAGGTCTCCAGCGCGGTGGCATCGACGAGGCCGGAGGGCAGCAGCACCGCCGCATCGGGGAAGCCGAGATCGACCGAAACCGATCCGGTCAGCGCGCTGGCATCGCGGCGGGTGCGGATGCGGCGGTCGATATAACTGGTGACCGAGGTCAGGCCGACCGCTCCGAAATCCACGTCGGCGGTGAGATCGGCGAGCAGGAAATTGTCCTGGAAGCTCTCGTCGGTAAGCAGGAACTGCTGCCGCTCGCGAAACGTCACCGGCGGGCGGGTGGTGGTGAAGGGGTTGGCGAAGAGGTTGTAGACCTCCTGCCGGTTGTAGCCGTTCGCGCGGATTTCCTGATAGACGAGGCGCGGCGTGATCGTGACGTTCTCGGCCGGCTGCAGCATGAAGGCGATGCGCCCGCCGGTGCGGCGGCCGCCGTTGACGTCGGTGTCGATCGTCCCGTCGTTCTTCAGCGCGTTGACGAAGCCGCCATATTCGGTGTGGTAGCCGACGACGCGCACAGCCGCGCTGTCGTTCAGCGGGGCGTTGATCGCGCCCTTGATGTAGCCGCCGAGATCGTCGCCGTTGACGAGGTTGAGGTTGCCCTCGATCGTCCCTTCGACGCGCTCGGTGGTCGGCTGGTTGGTGATGTAGCGGATCGTGCCGCCGACCGAGCCGGAGCCGAACAGCGTGCCTTGCGGGCCGCGCAGCGTCTCGACGCGGTTGAGATCGAAGAGGTCGAGATCGGGCGTGAACAGCGACAGCGAGACGACGGATTCGTCGAGATAGACGCCGACCTGCTCCTTCACGCCCGGCTGGTCGCGGACGACCTGGCCGGCGGACACGCCGCGGATCGACACCTGGCTCTGGCCCGGGCCGAGGTTCTGGATCGCCAGGCCGGCGACGTTGCGCGAGAGATCCTCGATCGTGTTCGATCCGGATTTCTGGATGTCTTCCTGCGTCTGCGCGTTGATCGAAAAGGGCACGTCCTGGATCGTGCTGGCGCGCTTGGTAGCGGTGACGATGATGTCCTGATTGTCGATCACCCCGGGCCCGGCACCCGCCGCGCCGGTTCCGGTCTGGGCCCATGCGGGCGCGGCGATCGCCATCAGTGAGACGGCAGTGGCAAGACGAGCTATAGCGAACGGGCGATCGTGGTGGGCGCGCATCGGACTCTCCCCTAAGAGTGACGATGCGAAATTCCCGGAAAACCGTGGTTTTGCCAAGCGGGCAAACGGCGTGTGGCAGCAAATCCGCGCGCTAGTGGCGGAAATGTAACAGTATCGTAATGAGAGTCTGAATGAAGCGAGCGGCTTAGGCCCGCGTCCGCTCCACGAGATCGTCGACGTCGAGGCCCAGCCGGCGGATATGCGCGGCGATTCCGGGCCAGCGATGCTGGAGAAATTCTTCGCGCTCGCTCGTCCGCAGTCGCTGGGTCGCGCCTTCCGCGACGAACATGCCAACACCGCGTTTCACGGTCACCAGCCCTTCGTCCTGAAAGGTCTGGTAGGCCTTGGCGACGGTGAGCGGGTTGGCGCCATGTTCGGCGGCGAGGCTGCGCACCGACGGGAGGGCGTCTCCGTCGCGGACGCGCCCCTCCAAGATCATCGCGGCGATCGTGTCGCGCAGACGCAGATATACCGGACGTTCTTCCTGACTCATGCCGATATGCTGTCCTAATACACCAGCGCGGTCAAGGAGAAAGTGTTCACTTGGGGTTCACGTGCCCGGCCAGCGCGACAGGATGTCGCCGAGCGCCGGTCGCAACCGCTCTTCAGGTTCGACCGACCGCGTCCCCAGAAAGAAAAATCCCGCTATGCGATCGTTGGCGCTGCCGAATGCGTCGCGAACGATGTCGGAGAAGGCGGCCCAGCCCGTCACCCAGCCCCCCGCATAGCCGAGCGCGTGGGCGGCGAGCAGCAGGTTCATCGCCGCCGCGCCGCACGAAAGCTCCTGCTCCCAGACCGGTATCTTGTGCGGGACGACGGGTGCCGACAGCACAACGATCAGCGTCGGCGCTTGATGCGCGAAAGTGTGCGCGGCTTCGATCTCCAGCCGGCCCGCATCGGGATTGGCGGCGCGATAGGCGCGCTCGAGCAGCGCTGCGAAGGCCGCGCGGTCGGTGACCTCGACGAAGCGCCATGGCGCGAGCTTGCCGTGATCCGGCGTGCGCGCGGCGATCGTCAGGATGCGCTCCAGTTCCGTCGGAGACGGGCCGGGGGCGACGAGATCGCGCGGGCGCGACGAGCGCCGCGTTTCGAGAAGGGAGAGCGGCGAGCTGAGGTCATTGAGCATGGCGGCACCCGCTAGCAGCGTCACGACCGTGCAACAAACGGCTTCACATGCGCGGCTGAGGCGCTAGTCTCCCGGCCCGCACGGCCCGTCGATAGAACGGGCGATCCGCGTATAGGGAGTAGCGAGCCAGTGGCGACCCAACCGTACACCGCCGAGGAAGGGCGTACCTTCCTCGGCCATCCGCGTGGCCTTTTCGTCCTGTTCTTCGCCGAAATGTGGGAGCGCTTTTCCTATTACGGGATGCGCGCCCTCCTCATTTTCTATCTCGTTCAGCACTGGCTCTATTCGGACAGCGAGGCGTCGGTCATTTACGGCGCGTACACCGCACTGGTGTACATCACGCCGGTGATCGGCGGCTATCTCGCCGATCGCTATCTCGGGCAGCGGAAGGCGGTGCTGTTCGGCGCCGTACTACTGACCTTCGGCCACTTCCTGATGGCGTTCGAGGGCGACGGCGGCCAAGGGAGCGCGGCACTAAACATCTTCTGGCTGGCGCTCGCCTTCATCATCGTCGGCTCGGGCTTCCTGAAGGCGAACATCTCGGTGATCGTCGGCCAGCTCTATCCGCGCACCGATCCGCGCCGCGATCCCGCATACACTATCTTCTACATGGGGATTAACCTCGGCGCGGCGCTAGGCGCGATCATCGCCGGCTATCTCGGCCAGACCTACGGCTGGTCCTACGGCTTCGGCGCGGCCGGCATCGGCATGCTCCTCGGCCTCATCGTCTTCATGTGGGGCAAGCCGCTGCTGATGGGCCGCGGGGAATCGAGCGATCCCGAGCGGCTGCGCCGTCCGGTCGCCGGCATTCCGTTCGAATGGATGCTCTATATCGCGAGCTTCGGCGCTGTCGGCGTGGTCTGGGTGCTGATCCAATATCAGGCGCTGGTCGGCACCTTGCTGATGGTCGCGGGCCTGATCCTCGTCGCCTACGTCCTCTACACCGCGGTCTTCAAACTGCCGAAGGAGGATCGCGACCGCATCATGGCCGCGATGTTCCTGATCTTCGGGTCGATCCTGTTCTGGGCTCTGTTCGAGCAGGCGGGCTCGTCGCTCAACCTCTACACCGACCGCGCGGTCGATCGGAACATCTTCGGCATGGAGGTCCCGGCCTCGGTCTTCCAGTCGGTCAATGCCATCTACATCGTGCTGCTCGGCCCGATCTTCGCGGGTCTCTGGCTGTGGCTCGCGCGCCGCGGGCTGGAGCCTTCCGCGCCCGCCAAATTCGGCCTCGCGCTCGTCCAGCTCGGTGCGGGCTTCCTCGTGCTGGTCGCCGGCGCCGCCGCTGCGGGCACGGGCAACCTCACGCCGGTGATTTTCATCTTCCTCATCTACCTGCTGCACACGACTGGCGAACTCTGCCTGTCGCCGGTCGGCCTCTCGGCTATGAACCGCCTGGCGCCCGCGCATATGGCGAGCCTCATCATGGGCACCTGGTTCTTCGCGTCGGCCACCGGCAATTTCGCGGCGGGCCTGATCGCGGCGGCGACCGGCGCGGAAGGCGCGGGGCCGGAGCGGGTGACCGAAGTCTATTCCACCGTCGGCTGGACCGCGGTCGCGGTCGGGGTTGCCGTCATCGTGATTTCGCCGCTGATCAAGAAGCTGATGCACCTCGATACGCTCAAGGACGTCGATCACGCGATGGCGGGTGAGGGCGAACTGGCCGAGCCGCAGGCGGCCGGCGTCAACACCAACGGCGAACTCAAGCCCGGAGAGGCCCACAACTGATGAAACCCAAAGTGATGGCGGGGCTGCTCGCAGCCTCGCTTCTCGCCGGCTGCGCTGCGCAGGCCGACAACAGCCGCCCGGCCTCCGCCAAGGCCGCCCCGCAAGCCTATTCGCGCGATCCTTATCCTTCCACCTATCGTCCCTATCCGGGCGTGCCGACGCTGGTAACCAACGTCACCATCTTCGACGGCGAGGGCGGGCGGATCGAGGGCGGATCGGTGCTGATCGCCGACGGCAAGGTCGTCGAGGTCGGCCAGCAGATCGCCAATCCGGGCAATGCGACGGTGATCGATGGCGCGGGCAAGTGGGTCACGCCCGGCATCATCGATATTCATAGCCACCTGGGCGATTATCCCTCGCCCGGCGTGCAGGCGCATTCGGACGGCAACGAGATCACCGGCCCGGTTCATCCCGACGTCTGGGCCGAACATTCGGTGTGGCCGCAGGATCCGGGGTTCAGCCGCGCGCTCGCCAATGGCGGCATCACGACGCTGCAGGTGCTGCCGGGCTCGGCCAATCTGTTCGGCGGTCGCTCGGTGACGCTGAAGAACGTGCCTGCGCGCACCATGCAGGGGATGAAGTTCCCGGGAGCGCCCTACGGCCTCAAGATGGCGTGCGGCGAGAACCCCAAGCGCGTCTATGGCAGCCGCAACCAGATGCCGGGCAGCCGCATGGCCAATATCGCGCTAACCCGCGCGACCTGGGCGAAGGCGGCCGAGTATAAGCGCAAGTGGGACCGCTACGAGCGCGACGGCGGCGAGCAGCCCGCGCGCGATATCGGTATGGACACGCTGCGCGGCGTCCTCGCCGGCGAGATCAGCGTGCAGAACCACTGCTACCGCGCCGACGAAATGGCCATCATGCTCGATATCGCCAAGGAGTTCGGCTATAAGATCGCCGCGTTCCACCACGCCGTCGAAGCCTACAAGATCGCCGACATGCTGCGCGAGAACGGCACCTGCGGCGCTTTGTGGGCCGACTGGTGGGGCTTCAAGATGGAAGCCTATGACGCGATCAACGAGAATATCCCGCTGGTCCATAATGCGGGCGCCTGCACCATCGTCCATTCCGACGATCCCAACGGCATCCAGCGGTTGAACCAGGAAGCGGCGAAGGCACTTTCCGACGGCCGGCGCATGGGAATCAACATCTCCGACGAGATCGCCTGGACGTGGCTCAGCTACAATCCGGCCAAGGCGATGGGCATCGCCGACCGCACTGGCAGCCTGAAGCCCGGCAAGATGGCGGACATGGTGCTGTGGAACGGCAATCCGTTCAGCGTCTACACGCGGCCCGAGAAGGTCTGGATCGACGGCGCGCTGATGTACGATGCGGACAATCCGAAGCTGCGCCCGGTGAGCGATTTCGAGCTTGGCCAGCCGGGCGAAGGAGACGTGAAATGAGCCGCCGCCTGTTGAGCGCCGCGGCGCTGCTCCTCGCATCCGCACTTGCCCAGCCCGCACTGGCGCAGACCGTGGCGATCACCGGCGGCACAGTCGCGATCGGCGACGGATCCGAGCCGATCCCGGGCGGCACCGTGGTCGTCCGCAATGGCCGTGTCGTCGCGGCCGGCGCGGGCGTCGCCGTGCCCTCGGGCGCGCAGGTCGTCGATGCGACCGGCAAATGGGTGACGCCGGGGCTTGTCGCGGGCTTCTCGCGGATAGGCATCGTCGAGGTCGATGCGGTCTCGGGCACCAACGACACACGGGCCAACGGATCGCCGTTCAGCGCCGCGATCAGCGTCGCGCCCGCGGTCAATCCGCGCACGACGTCGATCTCGGTCAGTCGCGCCGCGGGCATGACCCGTGCGGTGGTCGCGCCGGTCACCGCGAAGAGCATCTTCGCGGGGCAGGGGGCGGTGATCGACCTCGGCGACGACATGGATGCGGTGATGCGTGCGCGCGCCTTCCAGTTCGTCGAGTTCGGCGAGCAGGGTGCGGAGGACGCCGGCGGCAGCCGCGCGGCGGCGCATACTCTCTTCCGCAACGCGCTGCGCGAGGCGCGCGACCTGGCGCGGGGTGGCCGTGGCGATCGCCTGCCGATCGCCGGACGCGGCACGACGCGCGAGACGATCCCGCTCGAGGATGCGCCCGACAACAGTCTGCTCAATCCGGGTCTCAGCCGGCCGGACGATGTGCTGCTGACCCGCTTCGACGCGGCGGCGCTGGTGCCGGTTCTGCAGGGGCGTCAGCTTCTCCTCATCCATGTCGAGCGGGCGAGCGACATTCTCCAGATGCTGAAGCTGAAGGAGGAGTTTCCGGCGCTTCGAATCGTCCTCGTCGGCGCTGCCGAAGGATGGACCGTCGCGGATCGCATCGCCGCCGCACGCGTGCCGGTGATCGCCAATGCGTTGGTCGATCTGCCCGGCAGCTTCGAAATGACGGCGGCGACCCAGTCCAACGTCGGGCGGATGCGCGCTGCGGGCGTGGATGTCGCGCTCGGCATGATCAACGACGACGAGACGCGGCAGATCCGCCTGCTGACGCAATATGCCGGCAACCTGGTGGCGCTTGGCAAGGTGCCCGGCGCGACCGGGCTGACCTGGGGTCAGGCGCTGGCGACGATCAGCTCCGCGCCGGCCGAAGCGATGGGCATGGGCGGCGAGATCGGCTCGCTCCGCTCCGGCCGCCGCGCCGACGTGGTGATCTGGGACGGCGATCCGCTCGAGCTTACCAGCAACGTTGATTGGGTGATGATCGACGGTGTCCAGCAGCCACTGCAGAACCGCCAGACGCGCCTGCGCGATCGCTACCGCGATCTCGACGAGGCGCAATTGCCCAAGGCCTACGACCGTTGAGCTGGACCCCGGTGGTCGCCGGGGAACGGGCTTCGCTACAGCAATAAACACGGCTAGTGTGGCGCAGTGACTCCGCTCGACGCTCTTGCCGTGTTTACCGCGCTGTTCGTCGGCACGCACCTGCTGATGTCGCATCCGTGGCGCGCGGGGCTGGTCGCGCGGCTGGGCGAAAAAGGCTTCCTCGGCGTCTATTCGCTGGTGTCCTTCGTCACGCTCGGCGGCATGGTCTGGGGGTGGCGGGCGATCGAGGACAGCCAGCCCTTGTGGATCGCGCCGCTCTGGTGGCTGAACGCCGCCTCCTGGATCCTGCTGCTCGCCTCGATCCTGCTGATCGGATCACTGCGCTCCAACCCAGCGTTTCCAAAGCCCGGAGCCGCCAGCGCCGCGATTGGCCCGGCGCGCGGCGTCTTCGCGATCACGCGCCACCCGATGAACGTCAGCTTCATCCTCTGGGCGCTGATCCACCTCTCGATCTGGGGCAGCCCGCGCAACCTGATCGTCGCGGGTGGCATCCTCATTCTCGCGCTCGCCGGCTCGATCGGGCAGGACCGCAAGAAGGAGCGCTTGCTCGGCGATGCCTGGCGCGATTGGGAGGCGCGAACGTCGTTCCTGCCATTCGCCGCGCTCGCATCCGGCCGTGCGCGCTTGCGCGATTGCTGGCCCGGCGCGGTGGCGCTGCTCGGCGGGCTCGCCTTCTGGCTGGCGGTCACCTATTGGCACGCGCCGCTCTTCTCGCCGATCGGCTGGCTGCGGCCGGACCTGTGAGCGATGCGCTTGCAACCGGGGCCGAATTCGCTATAGGCGGCACTCGCTCAGCGAGCATCCGGCCGCCCAGGCCCGCGGCCCTCACGGCCGTTGGTCATCGGCTTCCGCTCGCCCGACCCTGAACTTTTGACCAGTTGGAACAGGTGCCAAGATGGCCGTCCCCAAGAGAAAAACTTCGCCCTCCAAGCGCAACATGCGCCGCAGCCATGACAGCCTGAAGGCGGTCAATTTCCAGGAATGCCCGAACTGCGGCGAACTGAAGCTGCCGCACAATCTGTGCGCGGCCTGCGGCCATTACAACGGGCGTGAAGTCACCTCGGCCGAGGCCTGATCCGCACGTCCACGCCGAACAATCGGGAGAGCAATCCGGTGGGCAGCGCGCCGCGAATCGCACTTGACGCGATGGGCGGCGACGCCGGGCCTGCCGTCATGCTCGCCGGTGCTGCGCGTGCGCACGAGCGGCGCGGCGATCTTAGCTTCCTGCTGTTCGGGGACGAAGCCACGCTTAAGGGCGAGCTGGCCAAACATCCTGCGCTCGCGACGGCGAGCGAAATCGTCCATTGCGAGGATGTGATCGGCGCGAGCGATAAGCCGAGCCAGGCGATCCGCCGCGCCAAGACGACATCGATGGGCCGCGCGATCGCCGCGGTGAAGGCACAGGACGCACACGCCGCGCTCTCCGCCGGCAACACCGGCGCGCTGATGGCGATGTCCAAGCTAGCGCTGCGCACGATGCCGGGCATCGACCGGCCGGCGCTCGCGGCGCTGCTGCCGACGCTGGGCGACAATGATCTCGTCATGCTCGATCTCGGCGCCAATACCGAGTGCGATGCGCGCAACCTCGTCGAATTCGCGGTGATGGGATCGGCCTTCGCCCGCGTGGTGCTGGAGCTCGATCGCCCGCGCGTCCGCCTGCTCAACATCGGCACCGAGGAATTGAAGGGCACCGGCGAGCTCAAGGAAGCGGCCGCGACGCTGCGCGCATCGACCCACCTCCACCTCAGCTTCGAAGGCTTCACCGAGGGCGACAAGATCGCGCGCGGCGATGTCGACGTGGTCGTCTCGGACGGCTTCTCCGGCAATATCGCGCTCAAGACGGCGGAGGGCACCGCGCGCTTCGTCACCGATCTGCTGAAGCGCGCCTTTACCAGCTCGGTCCGCTCGAAGATCGGCTTCCTGATTTCGCGCCCAGCGACCGAGCTGCTGCGCCACCATCTCGATCCCAACAATCACAACGGCGCGGTGTTTCTCGGCCTCAACGGGCTGGTGGTGAAGAGCCACGGCAATGCGAATGAGGCGGGGGTCGCCAACGCGATCCGCGTCGCCGCGCGGCTCGTGCGCGAGGATCTGACCCGCAAGATCGCCGAGGATCTCGAGCTGGTCTCCGCCAAGAAGGCGGCCGCCGCAGCAGCCGCGGCGGCCGCGCAATGACCCGCCGTTCGGTTATCACTGGCACCGGCTCGGCGCTTCCGCCGCGCCGCGTGAGCAACGCGGAACTGGCACGCGAGATCGACACCAGCGACGAATGGATCGTCGAGCGCACCGGCATTCGTGCGCGCCACATCGCCGCGGACGGCGAGACGACCGCGACGCTCGCCGCCGACGCGGCGCGCAAGGCGCTGGAGGCGGCCGGCATCGCCGCGTCCGACATCGGCCTCATCGTCCTTGCCACCGCGACCCCCGACCAGACCTTCCCGGCCAGCGCGACGCGCGTACAGACCATGCTCGGCATCGACGACTGCATCGCCTTCGACGTCGCGGCGGTGTGCACCGGCTTCCTCTACGCGCTCGCCGTCGCCGACAATATGGTGAAGGGCGGCATGGCCGACCGTGCGCTCGTCATCGGGTCGGAGACGTTCAGCCGCATCCTCGACTGGGAGGATCGCGGCACCTGCGTCCTCTTCGGCGACGGTGCCGGCGCACTGGTGCTGGAGGCGCAGGAGGGCGGCGATGTCGGCATCCTCGCCAGCCGGCTCCACGCCGACGGGCGTCACAACGATCTGCTCTACGTCGATGGCGGTCCCTCGACCACCGGCACCGTCGGCAAGCTCCGCATGAAGGGGCGCGAGGTGTTCCGCCACGCCGTCGTCAACCTTGCCGAGGTGATGAACGAGGTGATGGCCGCGGCGGGGCATGCGCCGGACGAGATCGACTGGCTGATCCCGCATCAAGCCAACAAGCGAATCCTTGACGCGACCGCCAAGAAGCTCGGCCTTTCGCCGGACAAAGTGGTGGTCACGGTCGATCAGCACGCCAACACTTCCGCCGCCTCGGTGCCGCTCGCGCTCGACACCGCGGTGCGCGACGGGCGCGTCAAGAAGGGCGATCTCATCGTGCTGGAGGCGATGGGCGGCGGCTTCACCTGGGGCGCGTCGGTCATACGTTACTGATCCGCAACGACTTCATTGGTCGGACGGCCCGCCTCGCCCCGTCGGCAAACGGCAATTGCGCCAAGTCCCAAGCTGCACTAAGCTTTTTGCCTCTTTAGCTATTGGGGGCGGAGTGAAGAATGGCCGATGCGGGGACCATCCGTAAGACTGACGCAGGCACGCTGACGCGGGCCGACCTTGCGGAAGTGGTGCATTCGGAGATCGGCCTGTCGCGCGCCGACTCGGCCGGCATCGTCGAGCGCGTGCTTCATCACATGTGCTCGTCGCTCGCGAACGGGCAGAATGTGAAGATATCCGGCTTCGGCAGCTTCATTCTCCGCGACAAGGGCCAGCGGATCGGCCGCAATCCCAAGACCGGCGTCGAAGTGCCGATCGCACCGCGCCGGGTGCTCACCTTCCGCGCAAGCCAGATCATGCGCGAGCGCATCGTCGACGGCGGCTGATCGCGCGGTGGCGGAACCCACCCGAAAGAGCGACCAGGCTTTCCGCACGATCGGCGAGCTTGCGAACGAACTGGGGGTTCCGCAGCATATCCTGCGCTATTGGGAAACGCGCTTCCCCCAATTGAAGCCGCTGCAGCGCGCCGGCAACCGCCGCTACTATCGCACCGCCGATGTCGCGCTGGCGCACCGCATCCACCGCCTGCTCAACGCTGACGGCTACACCATCCGCGGCGTGCAGCAGTTGCTTGCCGGCGGCGCGGCGGATGACGCGCCGACACCGTCGCCAGCAACCCCAACGGCCTCCGCGGCCGCAGCGGGCCCGGCATTTCCCGCACAGGAACTCCGCGCACTCCGGGAAACACTTCGCGCCGCGCTCGACGGCTAGCGCATCAGTGCAGAATTGGTTCGCCTGATAGCACCACGTCCCACAGCAGCTTGAGGTTGAGCGCGACGATCACCGACGCGATCGTCCAGGCCGCGAGCTTCACCCACAGCGGGTTGACGAACTGGCCCATCTTGGTCCGGTCGCTGGTGAACTGGACGAGGGGAATCACCGCGAAGGGAAGCTGCATGCTGAGGATCACCTGGCTCAGCACGAGCAGCTTGGCGGTGCCGCTCTCGCCATAGATTGCCGCGACGATCACCGCGGGGACGATCGCCAGCATCCGCGTCACCAGCCGCCGCAGCCACGGCGGCAGGCGGATCGAAAGGAAGCCTTCCATCACGATCTGGCCCGCCAGTGTCGCCGTGATCGTGCTGTTCTGGCCGGAGGCGAGCAGCGCCACCGCGAAGAGCGTGCTCGCCGCCGCCGCGCCGAGCGCGGGAGCGAGCAGCTCGTGCGCGTCCTGGATCTCGGCGATGTCGGTATGTCCGGCGGCATGGAAGGCGGAGGCGGCGAGGATGAGGATCGAGGCGTTGACGAACAGCGCCAGCATGAGCGCTACCGTGCTGTCGATGGTCGCGAACTTCACCGCCTCGCGCTTGCCTTCGGGCGAGGGGTCGAAGTCGCGCGTCTGCACCACCGATGAGTGCAGGTAGAGATTGTGCGGCATCACCGTCGCGCCGAGGATGCCGATCGCGATGTAGAGCATCGTCGGATCGGTGACGATCTCCTTGCTCGGCACGAACCCGCCGAGCACCTCGCGGATCGCGGGCTGGGACAGGAAAAGCTCGTAGGCGAAGCACAAAGCGATGATGATGAGCAGCGCGACGACGAACGCCTCGAGCCGCCGGAAGCCGCGCTGCTGGAGCATCAGGATCAGCAGCACGTCGAGCGCGGTGATGCACACACCCCAGACGAGTGGTATGCCGAACAGCAGTTGCAAGGCGATCGCGGTGCCGATCACCTCGGCGAGATCGCAGGCGACGATCGCCAGTTCGCACAGGATCCAGAGCATGAAGCCGACCGGGCGGCTGTAATGATCGCGGCACGCCTGCGCGAGATCGCGCCCGGTGACGATGCCGAGCTTGGCGGCGAGCGCCTGCAGCAGGATCGCCATGATGTTGGAGAGGAGGATGACCGACAGCAAAGTGTAGCCGAACGCCGATCCACCGGCGATGCTGGTCGCCCAATTGCCCGGATCCATATAGCCGACCGCGACGAGATAGCCGGGCCCGGCGAAGGCGCCGAGCTTGGTCCAGAAGCGCGCGTCCTTGGGGATACTGACCGAGCGATATGATTCGGGAAGGCTCGGCCCCGCGCGGTCGATCCGCCAGCCGTTGCGGCCCAGAACATCGTCGATCGGATCGCTCATGCGCGTCTTAAGCCTCGACGCAACAAATTAGTCAAAGCTAAATTTGTTCCTCACGGTGCGCCGTGTAAGGAGGCGAAATGTCGCTGCCCGATGCCAAGGATCAGGTCCGCCGTTTCGAACGCGTGCGCGAGGCGCATCGCACCGAGATGCAGGAAGATTATGTCGAGCTAATCGGCGATCTCATCGCCGCGACCGGCGAGGCGCGCGCGACTGACCTCGCTGAACGCTTCGGCGTCACCGCCGCCACCGTCACCAACACGCTGGCACGGCTCAAGCGTGCGGGGCTTATCGAGACGCGGCCCTATCGCTCGATCTTCCTGACGAACGCGGGCGCGGAAATGGCGCGGACGGCGCGCGAACGGCACAAGCTGGTGGTCCGCTTCCTCCTCGCGCTCGGCGTGTCGGAAGATACGGCCGAGATCGACGCCGAAGGACTGGAACACCACCTCAGCGAAGAAACGCTCGCAGCGATGGAACGGTTCAGCGCCGGACGCTGACCGCCGCTCTCATTTCGACAAATCGACCGCCAGCATGTGGATATGGTCGATCGCTTCGTAGAAGGCCTTCACCGGCACGCGCTCGTTGAGGCCGTGCGCGAACATGTCGTCGGACTTCATGAAGATGCCGGACGTCGCGAACGTCGGGATGCCCGCGGCGCGATAGATGCGGCCGTCGGTGCCGCCCGATTCCAGATAGGGCGCGATCGGCACACCCTTGTGCTGGCTGTGGATCGCCTTGGCGATCGCGGCGTCGATCTGCGGTGTCGTCTCCGAGACCGGGCTCTCCACCGCCTCGCCCTTCAGCGTGACCTTCACCTTCGGATTGCCGATCACTTCGGAAAGCTTGGCGCGCACCTCCTCGCCGGTGGTGCCGGGGAAGATGCGGCAGTTGACGTTGGCGCTCGCCTTCTGCGGAAGCGCGTTGGGCGCATGGCCGCCGCTCAGCATCGTCGCGACGCACGTCGTGCCCAGCGTGCCGACGAAAGAGGGATCGGCCCGCAGCACCTCTGCGGCCGCCGCGTCCTGGGGGTTGGCCGAGAAACGCTTCAGCGCATCGCCCGTCGGCCCCGGCATCGCCTTGCCGACCGCGCCCAGATAGCGGACGGTCAGCGCATTGGACTGGACGGGGAAGCGGTGCGCGCCGATTTTCTCCAGCGCCGCCGCCAGATCGTAGATCGCATTGTCTGACCGTGGACGCGAGCTGTGGCCGCCGGGGTTGGTGACCGTCACGTCATAATCCGCGTAGGTCTTCTCGGCGCCCTGGACGAGATAGATGATCGGCTTGCCGTCGGGACCCAAGTCGCCGCCGCCGGCGTCGGTGTTGATCGCGAACTCGGCGTTCTTCACCCACGGATGCGCGGCGATCAGCTTGGTCGTGTCGAAGCGCGTCTCCTCATCGCCGACGAAGGCGAAGACGAGCGTCCGGCGCGGCTTGAAACCCTCCTTCTTGATCCGCTCCATCGTCGAGGCGAGCGCGACGACGCCGGCCTTGTTGTCGACCACGCCGCGTCCGAAGAAATAGCCGTTTTCCTCGACCAGCTTGAACGGGTCGCGCTCCCAATCCTCGGGGTTCGCATCGACGACATCCATGTGGGAGGAGAAGAGGATCGGCCGCGCCTTCGCGTCACTGCCGGGGATTCGCACGACCATGCCGGTCTCGCCGCCCGTCGGCAGCATCGCGATGTCGCCATCGGGCACGCCCGCCGCCTTGAAGCGTGCGGCGAGATAGTCGGCGACCTTCTGCGTCTCGGAACGGCCGAGCGCGGTGCGGATCGCGACCGTCTTTTCCAGCATCTCGCGCGCGTCGCGCTGATAGGGCGCCTGTTGCGCCGCCGCCGGAACCGCGAGCGCCGCCAGCGCCGCGCCGATAAGCCATTTCCCCATTCGTGCCTCCCTGTTCGGCGCGGACGCTAGCCCTGAACCGGCGCCACCGAAAGCGGAATACGCGACGCGCGCCAGGTATCGATCGCAAAGGCGATGAGCCCCGTCCAGATGCAGGTGAAGGTGATGAGGTGCGCGTCGGTCAGCGGCTCGCCATAGACCAGTACCGCGAGCAGGAACTGGATGGTCGGCGCGATGAACTGGAGGAGCCCGATCGTCGCGTAAGGGAGGCGCTTGCCCGCCGCCGCGAACATCAGCAGCGGCGCGGCGGTGACCAGCCCGCTGACGATCAGCAGCAAGTCGATATGCCCGGTCTGGCCGAAGCTGCCGGCTCCCGCGGCGCCGATCCAGAGGAGAAAACCGAGCGAGATGGGCGCCAGCAGCGCCGTTTCGCCGAGCAGGCCGGTGAGCGGATCGACCGGCGCCATCTTGCGCAGCAGCCCATAGGTGGCGAAGCTGAAGGCGAGGACGAGCGCGATCCACGGGATCCCGCCCTGCGCGATCGCGAGCACCGCGACACCGACGGCGGCAAGGCCGACCGCGCCCGCCTGCACCCGCCGCAGCCGCTCGCGCAGGATCAGCACGCCCATCGCGACATTGACCAGCGGGTTGATGAAATAGCCGAGGCTCGTTTCGAGCACGTGGTCCGAATTCACCGCCCAGATGTAGATCAGCCAGTTGACCGCGATCAGCGTCGCGGTGATCGCCAGCACGCCCAGCACCTTCGGCGCCTTCAGCAGCGCGACGACCGGCTGCCACCGGCGCATCGCGGCGACCACGATGGTGATGAGCGCCAGCGACCAGAGAATGCGGTGGGCGAGGATTTCCGGCGCGGGGACGGAGCCGAGCGCCTTCATGTAGACCGGCAGGAAACCCCAGGTGAGATAGGCGCCGACGCCGAGCGTCAGCCCGGTCCGTGCAGCATCGCGTTCGGCCGAGGGCGGCGGCGCGATCGGGGCAGGGGTGATGGCGGAATAAGCGGTCACGATGCGCTCCTCGGATCGGGAGCGAGATTTGGAACCGCGGCGCACGGGGCGCCACTCCCCATTATTCCGGATCATCCGGGGAATTTCGCACCGGTCCTTCGATCAGTCGCCGGTCCCGCTCGATGATCTCGACCAACATGTCCATCACGGCGCGCACCGCCGGGGAGCGGCGGACGTCCGACTGGACCACGAGCCAGAAATCGCGCGCCAGCAGCGGATCGCCCTCGGCGAGGCAGACGAGATCGGGGGCAAGTTCGAGGAGGTGCGCGGAGAGCACGCCGACGCCGACGCCCGCGCGTACCGCGCCGAGCAGCCCCGCGACGTCGTTGCCGCGCAGCGCGATCGGCCGACCGGCGGCGTAGCGCCGCAGCCATTGTTGGGGGCCGGCGTGGGCGAGGCTTTCGTCATGGCCGACGAAGCTCCACTCGGCGGGCGCAACGCGGCCGAGATAATCGGGATGGGCGAAAAGCGCATAAGCGAAATCGGGCATCCGCCGCATTACCATCGACGCGCCCTCGGGACGGCCGAGCCGTAGGGCGATATCGGCCTCGCGCCGCGTGAGGTTTGCGATGCGTGCTTCGCCGACCACCTCCAGCTCGATCCCCGGATGCCGCTCGCGCAGCAGCCCCATCCGCGGCATCAGGAACAGCGACGCGAAGCCGGGCGGCGCGCTCAAGCGCACCGTCCCACCGATCGCGTCGCTCCGCCCGCGCGCGAAGCTGCTGAGGCCGTAGATTTCCTCCTCCAGCGGCCGCACGCGCTCCGCCATCGCGGTGCCGTCGTGGGTGAGCTTCCAGCCGCGCGGCAGCCGGTCGAACAGCCGAACGCCGAGCGAATGTTCGAGCGAGTCGACGTGGCGGGCGACGGTGGAATGATCGACCTTCATCGCCCGCGCCGCGGCGGAGAGGCTGCCGGTCCGCGCCAGCTCGGCAAAGAAGCGCAGGTCGTCCCAGTTCATGTGCGGCTCAAGGGCGGCGCGGCGTTAGCGCGGCGTCGCGCAGGCCACGCCAGATCTTCAGCGCCTGCACCGTCTCGGGCACGTCGTGGACACGGAGGAGCTGCACGCCCTGTTCGACACCCTTCAGTGCCAGCGCCAGGGAGCCGGGCAGGCGTTCTTGCGGCGGTACTTCGCCAGCCAGCGCGCCGATCGTCCGCTTGCGGCTGGCGCCGAGCAGGATCGGGCAGCCGAGGCCGTGGAGCAGCGCGAGGCCGTTCATCAGATCGAGATTGTGCTGCACCGTCTTGCCGAAGCCGATGCCGGGATCGACGATGATCTTCGCCCGGTCGATCCCTGCGGCGACCGCAGCGTCGATCCGTGCTTTCAGCCGGTCGTAGACTTCGATCGCGACCGGCCGGTCGTAATGCGGCGCGTCCTGCATCGTATCGGGCGATCCCTGGTGGTGCATCAGCACGACCGGGCAGCCGGCGGCGGCGACAACCTGAGCGGCGCGCGGATCGAAGGTGAGCGCCGAGACATCGTTGACGATCGCCGCGCCCTTGGCCAGCGCCGCCTCCATCACCGCGGCCTTGCGCGTGTCGATCGAGATCGCGGTGCCGGCGGCGGCGAGCGGGGCGATCGCGGGGAGCACGCGCTCGATCTCGTCGCCCTCCCACATCGCGCGCGCGCCGGGCCGGGTGGATTCGCCCCCGACATCGATGATCGCGGCGCCCGCCGCCGCCATCGCATGTCCCGCCGCGGCCGGATCGTCGAGATGCACGCCGCCGTCGGAGAAGCTGTCCGGCGTCACGTTCAAGATGCCCATCACCTGTGGCTGATCGAGCCGCACGGTGCGCGCGCCGAGCGTCAGCGGCGGGCGCGGCGCGGTAATGTTCGCCCAGGCGGCGCGCGCCTCTTCACCCAACCGGTCGAGCATCGCGTCGATCGCCGAGACGGGCACCAGCTCGGCCCCGCCTTCGCCATCCAGCACCTCGACAGCGGAGAAGAAGCACAGTCCTCCCGCCAGCCGCGCGACCTTGCCGTCATGCCCGAACGGCGCGTCGACGAAGGCGGTGGGGCGGAGGTAAGTCATGCCCCGCGCATAGCGTTCCCCTCAATGGAAGTCGCGCGTTTTGGAGGCGGTCCAGGCTTGATAATCCCGGCATCACGTTCAACAACGCGGCCGCTAGCAAAACACGAATTGGAATCTTATGCTCGACCGCGCCGCATCGTCCATTGCCGTCAAAGCCGATGATCGCGATGCGGCCCTGAAGGCTTTAGGAATCTCCGAAGCATGTACCGCGCCGTCGGGGCTGGCTGTCCATTCACCCATCGACGGATCGCTGCTAGCAACCGTCGCGACCGACACGCCCGCAAGCATCGATGCCAAGATCGCTCGGTCCGCTGCCGCCTTCGCGGAATGGCGCACGCTGCCCGCGCCGCGTCGCGGCGAATTCGTGCGCTTGCTCGGTGAGGCACTCCGCTCTGCGAAGGCAGATCTCGCGGCGCTGGTGACCCTGGAGGCGGGAAAGATCACCACTGAGGCGCTCGGCGAAGTCCAGGAGATGATCGACATTTGCGATTTCGCGGTCGGCCTCTCGCGCCAGCTCCACGGGCTCACCATTCAATCCGAGCGGCCCGAGCACAAGATGGCAGAGGTCTGGCACCCGATGGGGCCGGTCGGCGTCATCTCGGCGTTCAATTTCCCGGTCGCGGTCTGGGCGTGGAATGCGGCGCTGGCGCTGGTCTGCGGCGACAGCGTGATCTGGAAGCCGTCGGAGAAGACGCCGCTCGTCGCGTTCGCCTGCGCGCGCCTCTTCGCCCAGGCCGCCGCGGCGTTCGGCGGCGTCCCCGATGGCTTGCTCGAAGTGCTGATCGGCGATCGGGCCGCGGGCGAGCAACTCGTCGCCGACCCACGCGTCCCCATCATCAGCGCCACCGGTAGCAGCGCGATGGGCCGCATCGTCGGCGCGCGCGTCGCCGATCGCTTCGGCCGTGCGATCCTAGAGCTCGGCGGCAACAATGCGATGATCGTCGCGCCCTCGGCGGACCTGTCGCTCGCCATTCCCGCGATCCTGTTCGGCGCGGTCGGCACCTGCGGCCAGCGCTGCACCTCCACCCGCCGCCTGTTCGTCCACGGCGACATCTATGACGAGGTGATCGACCGTCTCCACCGCAGCTACGCCACGCTCGCAATCGGTGATCCGCGGGAGGAGGGCACGCTCGTCGGCCCGCTGATCGATGGCGGTGCCTATCGCATCATGCAGTCGGTACTTGACGACGCGCGCGGTAAGGCGGTGCGCGTCGTTGGCGGCGAGCGGATGTACGGGGAGGTGGGCGAGGCCTTTTACGTCCGCCCGGCGATCGTCGAGTTCGGCGACGACATCAGCAACGTCCAGGAAGAGACGTTCGCGCCGATCCTCTCCGTGTTCCGCTACACCGACCTCGCCGACGCGATCGCGCGCAACAATGCGGTGCCGCAGGGCCTGTCTTCGTCGATCTTCACCAACGACGTGCGCGAGGCGGAGCTGTTCACCGCGGCAGTGGGCAGCGATTGCGGCATCGCCAACGTCAATCTCGGCACCAGCGGCGCCGAGATCGGCGGCGCGTTCGGTGGCGAGAAAGCGACGGGCGGCGGCCGAGAATCCGGCTCCGACGCCTGGCGCGGCTACATGCGCCGCCAGACCCAGACGACCAACTATGGCGCCACGCTCCCGCTGGCGCAGGGCGTGAAGTTCTAAACGACCGGTCTCACGCAGACACGGCCGGCGACGCATTTTTCGCTTTGGCGTCGAGGATCAGCTTCAACGGATTGGGTTTTGCCGGGGCGATCCGGTGCAGCGTGTTGCAATCGTGATGCTCGAAGGGCTCGGCCTTCCCGCGCACCATAAGCATGGTCTTGATGTCGTAGGTCCAGCTGCCGTCCGCATTGTAGACGATATCGATGCCGTAGCTGTCGGTACGGAAGCCATATTCGAGGAACGCGGTGGAGCAGATTCCATATTGGGTCTCGCCGCGGCTGGCCGATACCGATATGCGCTTGTCGCCGGCCTTTCCCTGGCCCGACGCCAGCGCGACCTGTCCGCGGGGGATCGCGAGCGTCTGGAGGATCAGTCCCGTCGCCGGCTCCCACAGCCAATAACCGACCTGATCGTGGAAGGTGATGGCCTCTTCCGCGGTGGTGATATGGATATGGTAGCGCAGACCATAAAGGAGCTGCGGGCCGTTGGTCTGCGGGTCGATCGCATCGAACCTTATATGCTCGATGAAGGTTCGCCGCTCCGGCCCTGCGGCCTTCGGGTTGAGGTCGACGCCCTTCTCCGCCCGCCATGTGCCCGCCAAGGGCGTCAGCGGGCCGAGGTTGGACAACGTGTCGGGATCGACGTCGGTCGGCTCGGTGAAGATGTCCTGCGGGAACGGGTTCATTGGCGCACTCGCGGCAAGATCGGCTGGCAGCGAGGCTAATCCCCTTTGCGCGGGCGATGCAATCACGCGGCTGCCGGCAGCGGCAGCAAGGGACCGGGCAGAAAGCCAGCAATTCAAGCTGGTGACCCCTACGGGACTCGAACCCGTGTTTTCGCCGTGGAATAGATTTTTGCTGCGAGATCAACGCCTGTTCCCACATTTGGCGCGCACAACCAGCCATGCAATTCCAATGCGTTAGTGGCCTCGTGGGAAAAATCTGGTCGTCGGGGCCTTGCAGATGTTCCGCTTTCGTTCGCATAATCAGGCATCCGGACGGCGCGACGCGATTCGCATCCCAGGAGACCGATATGCACCACGATCCGACGCTGCGGGCGGCTGCCCGCGCCATTTACGATGCCTGCTATCCCACAGATGATTTTGCGCCGCTCGCGTTCGACGATGCCGAGAAGGGCGCGACGATCCATTATCGACAAGCCGTCGATGCCGCTCAGAATGCCAAAGCGATCCTCACGTCGCCGATCCAACCCGAGCTGTTCGTCTGATGCGGCGCAAGGGCGAGAGACTTCGACCGATTCTACTCGACACCTACGGTCCGGAGCATGGGGTGGCGAGGGCGATCCGAGACGGCGATCGCTGGTTCGGAGCATGGCAGCGACAGAAAGCCACGCCTTATGCAATGCTGGCGAAGCGCACCGGCATACCGTTGGCACGGATCAGCGCTCTCGACGCCGGCGACCGGATTTCCAGGGCTGAGCTCGACGCACTTGCCATCGCCTGGAGCGTGAGCACGGGCGATCTGATCGCTTCGATCGGAGAGTCGACGCAGATCGTCGATTGACGTGTCTGGCGACGACGAACGAGATCACGTTAATCGAAAGCTCACCAGTCTCGAGCATTGTGCGCTTTATCGCCGGACGATCCGAGCCGACTGCCCGCGATGCGGTCACGCTCACGGGTATGACGCCGTCCCGCTATGGTGGTTGTTCGAGAAGAAGCGGTGGGATGATCGATTAACGATGGTCGCAAGGCGGCTGTTTTGCGCGCGCTGTCGAAAGCAGGACGGGAAGAAGATACGGCCGCGGCTGACGATCACCCGCGAGAGGCCCGATCCCGCGCAACCTCCCTATCCCGACAAGACGATTTGGCGTCGCCTCGTTTCGCGCTATCGATCCTGACGAAGGGAGCGTCTGATGTGCAATCATTATCGGGCACACCCCGAAGACATCGAAGACTGGCGCGAGTGGGCAGGGTTTAATTTGCCCAGCGTTCAAGAGGATATGGACCTCAGGGCCGACGTGTGGCCGAAACGGCCCGGCCTGGTTGCCCGCATCGCCGACGGCGAGCGTGTTATCGAGCCGATGATCTGGGGCGTGCCGCTGACCATGCCGGGCAAGCGGCCAGGCACAACCATCACCAAGAATGTCACCAACGTCCGTAATCTCTCGAGCCGCTTCTGGATGTCGATGCTCAAAGAGCCGGCGCGGCGGTGCCTGGTGCCGTTCAGCCGCTTCGCCGAGCCGAAGCCGGGCAAGGATCCGGAGACCGGCCGCCCGGCGGAATATTGGTTCACCGTGCGCGATCGGCCGATGATGGCGTTCGCCGGCATCTGGCGGCCAAGCGACGTCGGCAATGTCTATGCCTTTCTGACCTGCGAGCCCAACCCGCTCGTCGCGCCTTTGCATCCGAAGGCCATGCCGGTGATCCTGCATCGAGAGGATTACGATCGGTGGCTGTTGGGGAGCGTCGAAGAAGCCTGCGCGCTCGCCGCGCCATTCCCCTCGCAGATGATGGAATTGCAGTAGCGCAGCTGCCGTTCGGCGCGGCGGCTTGAGACGACGCCAATTGTAAAGGGTCGGCTCTGGCGGGCGACCAACCCCAATATCCCTGATGACGAGCGTGAGCAGCTAGTCTCTGCGCTCATGGATGCGCGCCGAGCGGTGAAAACGGCGCTCCACGCGAAAGACGCTGATGCTCTGTCCGAAGCGCGAGAAGCGGTGAATGCAGCGAAGATCGCGCTGGGCGAACGCGGGCCGGTCTGGTGGGAGGATGATGCGCCCGACATCAATAGAACGATGGTGACGAAGTCGCCCTATGCAGATTGGTACGCCCGTAGGGCGCAGTGATGAAAGCCTTCACCGAAGAGGATAGGCCGAGGATTGAGGGGCGGCGCAGAACGGTCGAGATAGCAGCAAAACCGGCGCACGCTGTGCTTTCGCCTCTGCGCCATTAGACCCCCTGCGACGTGACGACCTTTGACTGGCTTTTGATTTGCTGCAATTTTGAGCGCTTTTTGAGGCCGAACACAAGGGCGACCATGATGGCTATTACCGTTGCCACACCCAATATCGGTTGCACGACTGTCAACATCTCCTGGGCAATTGGAGGCACAGAGCCGGCTAACTGAGAATCTTTAAAAAGATCGAGCCACAACGCCGCTGTGAATGAGGCTATGCCGACGCATGTACTTTGAACGGTGTTCAAAGTACCCAGAGATTCAAGATCGCTGTCGAAGAGCGCATAGCAGTTCATCTCGCGCTGAGTGTGGACAACCGATACTGTGCTGCCCGAAGGGCTCAGGGGAGGCACACGCTCAACCATGATGGTTGCCCCCGTTTTCAGAGTTGGATTTCAACCCAAAGAGGCCGCCAAGAGCATTCGGCTGGGCGGGCGGGGAAGGCGGACTGGTTGCAACTTCAAGCCACATCACTCCGACATTCTTAGCGAAGTACTGCTCTAGATAACCGCAGTTTTGACACATAGTTACCACGGCAGGCATTCTACGATGGTCGGAAACTGGGCTAAGCGTATCGGATCGATTGCTGACCAAATGTGGCATGACAAAGTAATGTCGATTGCCGCATGAGGGGCAAATGTAGCCGCCCCGATGTGTCCAATACCTTTGCAGGTGCTCGTTAACGGTGGCGATCTCCGCGTCGGATAACATACCGGTTGCTGACGGCATACTCCCTCCTGCCTTGCCATTTAACGCGCCAATCGGGCGCTCGCCATACCGACTGCAAAAAAAAGAAACCCAGTTACGATTTCGCTTGGCGGCGAACCGTAACTGGGTTATTGTTTCTTTGTCGCCGGGGAATAGGCCCCGGAGACAATCGGAGAAGAGAGATGATTGCTCTCATCCTCCGGTTCATCTGGAAACGGATCGTGATCATCGAGATCGAAATCCGCTTCTAAAGTGACCGGGCCTCGGAACCGCCAAGAGAAGCGGGACGGGGTCCGGCCCACAAGATACGCGAAAGGCGCAAAAATGCAAGGTGACGAACTCCGCCAGCTCCGCAAGGCGGCCGGTCTCACCCAAGGAGAACTGGCGAAGCGGCTCGGGCTGACCGAAACGTTCATCGGCATGATGGAGCGTGGTGCGAAGCCGATCGAGCTGCGCACCCAGCTCGCAGCGCGCCAGATCGTGCAGGACGTGTTCTTTGTCACCGGCCGGACGATTGATGGTCGCTACGCCGTCGCGCGCCGCACGATCGAGCGGGAGACGTCCCAGCGCACCAACATGGCGACGATGATGTATGGCATCTTCCGCCGCCGCGATCATGCCTTTCGCTGGGCTGCTGCGCTCGGCGCTTGCAACGTGCTTCCCCGCCCGACGCGGTACGTCGCAGGCGCGCGGGCGGGTAAGTGCCCGATTTAGCCGAACGGCCACCATCCGCGCCGCTGCGCCGCCACCGCCGCAGCGTCGCGCTTCTCGCAGCGCTCGATGATGCCGATCGTGTCGGCTGTCCGGCCGTTGGCCTTGTCTAGCTGGCCGGTCTGCGCGTCGGCGAAGGCGATCCAGTCGCCGACCTGATTGCCTTCCGGCAGCGGCGCGCCGGGGACGCCGACGGCCCATTCAGCGGGGATCAGGCTCGCGCATCCGGCACCGCTCGCTGTCACGATAGGCGGCGCGCCGGCACAGGCCGTCAAGGCCAGCATCGCGCACGGCAGGATCGACCGCCACGTCCGCACCTTTGGCATCGCGTATCTCCTTTTCGTTCGATCGGGTGAGCGCATCGGACGCGGCCTCGCGCTGCGCGGCTCCGGCGACGCTGTTGACCGCATCGCCCGCGCTCGCCTGTGCGGCCGCGGCCCGGTCGCTGCCCAACTTTGCAGCCGCGGCTTCCTCGCGCGCCCTGCCGCGATAGTGCAGCACCGCGGCGAGCAGAATGATTCCGGCTGCGGCGGCAAGGATCAGCCGCCAGGCGTTCCGGGCCATGATCAAAGCTCCCTGTGGCGAAGGATCGAGCCTGCGATCAGCGTCACCGCCGAGCCCGCAACCTCGCTGTTGAACACCAGGCGGATGCCGCCCGATCCGATCGCGGCGGGCGCCTTGTAGATGCAGTCGATCCGGCCGAAAAACGGCGCTGAATTGCCGACCGCGTTGATGGCGCCCACCTTCACGGTGGTGTTCGACAAGCTGGAGGCGTTGTGGACAAGCGTGTCGGCCGCGCCGCCCGATCCGATTTGAACGCGGCAGGCGCCCGTTGCACCCGACGCTGTCGGAAAAGTCAGCCCCATCTGAACACCCGTCGCGTTGGCCGCGCTGGTGAACATCAGCTTCGCCTCGATCTCGTAGGTCTTGTTCGGCGAGGGGTTGAAGACGAGATCGCCACTTTCGATCGTGGTGACGGCGCTGTTCGAGAGGTCCGAGCCTTGCTTCAGCGTCGTCCACGGATCGGACCCGCCACCTCCGGCTTCGCTCTGCTTGGCATAGGCGACATAGGCGCCCATGCCCGTCGCCACGGCGATCCGCCCCTCGTCGGTGATGAGATAAATCTGGCCGGTCTTGAGACCATTGGCGGCGGCGAGCGCGTCGAGCGCGGCGCGCGTGCCGCGCTTGTGCTGAACGTCGGGCATGGGCGCGGCTTAGAAGGTGCCGCAGTCGACGACGCCGACGGCCAGCGTGACGAAGCCGTTGCCGGCATCCTTGGTCCAGCTCATCGACGCGTTCATGCGGACCACGCCGTCGGTGCCGTCGGTGCCCCAGAGGTAGCCCGACGTGCCGCCCGCAACGACCGCCGCCTTCTCGTCGGCCGATCCGGCGGGGATGTTGAGCGCGGTCTTGAAGGCGTCGAAGGTGATCTTCTTCTCCTTCTGCCCGGTCGCCGAAGCGTCGTGCAGGATCAGTAGATCGGCGGAGCCGTCCACCGCGCCCATCGACCCGAGATCGTCGATCGCAGGGACAATGGGCAGCTTCGTCGTCGCATCGGTCGCAATGTGCAGCGAGCCGCGATCGGTCGTGAAATGCGCCTCGCCCGCGAGCATCCCGGATGTGGGGAGGTTCGCCTTCAGGCCGCGCTTGAGCTGGATACGGGGCATGTCCGTCCTTTCGTCAGTTGAATGTTCCGCCGTCGATGTTGCCGATCTGATCGGCGTCGCGGCCGGGCGGCCCGATCCGCATCGCGATTGGCTGCGGCCAGTTCGGGGAGGGCAGCGGCGCGATCGCGTCCACCGGCACCGCCCAGCGCAGCACGATCGTCGGCGGCAGCCGCCGCCAGCGCAGTGTCAGGCTCACGGCCGCGTCACCGGCTCGGCGATGCGCAGCGTCACCGGGTCCGTGACGATCACCCCGCCCGCCACCGTTACGCGCGCATCGGCGATGTAGAGGCCGGGCGACAGGTCCGCGCTGAACGCGGCCGTGATGACAAGGTTGAACCCACCCGGATCGTCGCCCTCGGCCGCGCGATCGCTAATCGTGAAGCTCGCCGCGATCGGCGCGTCCTCTGTCGCTTCCACCCGCCCGTTGCTGAGCGGGCGCAGATCCGCGGCGATGGCGGAGACGCTGCCTGCGTCCCCCTCGATCGCGTCGAGCGCCAGGCTGATCGTCTCGCCGCGCTGGAAGACATAGGGCTTCGTCATGCCACGCCTTTCGTTTTCTCGACCGTGCGGATGCCGTAGAGCGCGGCGACGAAGCCGAGCGCGATGATGCGCGCCGCATCGTCCATCGGCCGCCCGAGCCAGTCCCCGACGAACAGCGCCCAGGCCGCCGCCGCGACGCCGATCCAGTCGAGCGCCGGGCGCGGCAGGCGCACGAAGAGCTGATAGGCCCAGTGCAGCCGGATCGCGCTGTCCGGCATCGGGATCGACGCCGGCACCGGCCGCGCCGCCTTCACGGTCGTGCTGCGCGCCATCACGCGATCTCGAAGTGCGGGCCGTCGATGAAGGCCGTCTTGCCCGCGCCGCGGCGGCGCGCGACATAGGCGTTCACGGCCTGCTCCATCCCTGCGGCATCGGCGGGCAACGCGGCGAAGTCGCGGTCCCACACACCGCCCCAGATCAGCTTGAGCGGGTCGAGGTTACGCGTCTTCCGCTCGGCATTCACGATGTCGAGCGCCTTGCGCACCGCGGCGGCGATGTGGAAGATCGGTTTCCATTCCCAGCGCAGCTTGCCGTTGATGAAGGGCACCAGGTCCACCGCGTGGCCGAAGCCGTCGGCCTGCGGCAGATGCTTGCTGTTCATCGTCTTGCTCGCGCCGCTCTTCATCAGCGCGCGCTGCTCCGCTTCGGTGCGCAGCCCGTCATGCACAGAGAAGTCCTGCGCGGTGATCTTGATCGCCTCGTGCACGACCGAGCCAAGGTCGTAGCGCACGCCAGCGAACTCGGCGCGCGACCGCGCGCCAAGGGTGTAACCCATGTCGTCTCTCCTGCTTAAGTCAGTCGATCGCGCCGAGCGCTGCGCGCATCTCGGCGGGCACCTGTGGGACGAGGGGGAAGGCCGATCGCAGCAGCTCTTCCGCCTGCGCCAGTTTCGGATTGCCGGGGTCGATCGCGCGAAGCGGCACCGCCACGAGTTCGAAGGCCAGCCGCAGCGCCTGGTTTTCGCCCTCCAGCTTCTTCAGGCGCGATTCGAGCCGGTCCTGATAGGCCTTCTGTTCGGCATCGAGCCGCTCTTCGCGCCGCTCCAGCTCGGCATGCCATGCGTCCAGCTTCGCCGATCGCGACGACACGCGCGCATCGTTCCAGTTGAGTAGCCACTGCGCGCCTTTGCCCAGCAGGGCCAGAAGGGCGACGACACCGGCAAAGATGCCGCCCGCCTCACCGGCGGACAAAGGATCGTTCACGATCGAATTCCCTTCAGACCAGCAGGTCGCGCGGATCGTCGCTTTCGACGAGCACGGCGCGGCTGAGCTGGACGGTGCCCGCGCCCGTCAGCCCGGCAAGCAGTGTAATGGTCAGCGTCGTCGCCGCGGCGGGCACGCGGAAGAGATAGACGAAGGCGCGTTCGGCGCCCCACGTCCGGTAAGGCGCATCGACCCAGCGGCCGTCGCCCACCGCGCCAACGTCCGTCGCGAAGCGCACGCCGCCGGCCGAGATGTTCGAGTCCGGCTCGATCCGCTGCGTCACCGTCAGCGCGATCGTCTTGCCTTGCAGCGGCACGGCATTGATCGTCTGCGCCAGCCCGCCGTTGCTCGCCGTTACCTCCGCCAGCGTGCCGACCTTCGTAGCCGTGGCGTCCCCGGTCAGCGTCCAACCCGTGGGCACGCCGCCCGACCATGCGTCGAAACTGCCATTGCCGAGCAGGTTTTCAGCCGGGGCGACGCGGCGGTGCGAAAGCAGCGCCGGCGTGACGTAATGGTCAGCCGGCAGCGCGTCATAGGCCGTCATCAGCCCCTGGATCACCGCATACATCTGCGACACGCCCAGCGGCACCGAGGGGTGGACCAGATCATTGAGATACCAGCTCGCCGGTCGGCCCGCCGCCTCGAAGGGCGCATAATAGCTGGCCGTCAGCATGTCGGGATATTTGGCGGCGACGAACTCGATGGCCTTCTTGACCGGCTCGATCCGCGCATCCCCGGCCGCGCCATAGGGGTAGGGGGTGACGATCGCGTGCCGTGCGCGCGGAAACTGCGCCCGCATCTGGTCCATCGTGTCGATGAACTGCCCGGCCTTCAGCAGCCCACGGTTCGGATCGGCCTGAATGGTCGCATCGCCCACCGGCAGATTGTGCCCGTGGTGCCAGATCACCAGGTCGATCTTCGGCAGCCAGCCGATCGCGCGCGCGAACCGCTCGCCGAAGAAATAGCCAGGCTGCGATCCGGCCGACGAGCAGTTGATGAGGAAGGTTCGCTTCGTGCGGTTCCCGTCAGAGAAGCGCTGCGGCCCCTGGAACGTGTCGCCGACGCGCGACCAGTCGCGCAGCAGCACGCAATTGGACGGGCGGCGCGCAACAAGATCTTCCGCCGCCAGCCGGTAGAACACTTCCTGGATGCTCGCCGGGCCATCGGACGAGATGTTGTCGCCGGTGCTGTCGCCGATCACGACGATCACCTCGTCATTCTCGGTCACCGGCGGGCGGGTGCGGCTCTGCAGCCATTGCACGATCGCGTCGCGATTGCCCGGCTCGCGGCCGAGCACCACCCCGCCGTGGAAATCGAGGCTCGCGTCAGTGTTGATGACGCCGATGCCGAGCGATTGCCCGCCGCCGTTCAGCACCAGCGACATGCCCGTCACCTGGTCGGCCTCCACCCAGGGCGTCGCCACCTGCGCCGGACCCGCGCCGCTCAGCACGCGCGTGTCCTCCGCGAAGCTGTCGAGCAGGCCGCCCGCACCCAGTTGCGCATGATAGACGCCGACTGGCCCCGCCGGGGCGAGAAAGTCGGGGCAATAGGCATTGGCGAGCGCGCGCACCAGATCGGGCGAGCTTCCGCGCAGCGACGCATTGGTCCGGCCCAGGGTCGCCGAATTGAGCTGGAACAGGCTGCCCGTATTCTTGGCGAAACCCATCAGCGTGCGGCCGACGGTCCCGCCGAAGCGCCCGCCCAGCGCCATGAAGGAGGGATCGCGGAAGGTGACGTTCGCGCGACTGTAATAGCCTTGGCCCGCGTTCATCCGCACGAAGCCGCGGCCATAGCTTTCGAAATAGGTGCCGCGCTTGGCGTTGTCCGCCATGATGAAATCGTAATTGCTCGATCCCGCCACCGCCTTGATGCAGCCCACCGGCTGCCCGGTCGACGCCACCGGCACGGTCCCCGCCGCATCCTGAAACAGGTTCCACTTCTCGGTCTCCCACATCGCGCCGAACGACGTGAGATTGACCTCGGCGATGATCTTCGCCCGCTCCGGGTCGGCGTAGCGGTTGAGCGCCTGCGCCGCGACGACGGCCTGGTTCGCGATCACCTGCAGGCCATTCTCGGCATAAGCGAGATAGTCGTTGAGCGATCCAGTGTTCCCGGCCGCGAGCCACAGCTCGTAGTTCGACGGGCCGGGTGCGCCGCGCAACTGCACCTGCACGATCTTCTCGTCTACGCGAACCTGCGTCATCAGTGCGTCACTCCCGCCAGCACGTTGAACGGACCTTCAAGCCAGCGGCGCTTGGCGCCGCCCTGCGTGATCTGCATGTCCCAAAAGAGGGTGAGGTCGGCGCCGATCTCCTTCGCCGGCGGCAGCGCCTCCATCGTCGCTTCGTTGATCCGCATGCCCACCAGCGACAGCGCCGTCGTGTCGCCGGCGCCCATCCCGTCGGGCACGCCGCTGAGGCGTCCCGCCGCGATATGATCCGCCACCGTCGCGCTGCCCGCGTAGATCAGCCGCAGGCCCTCCGTGTTCGGGTTTGTCACGGTGGTGAGGTCCACCAGCGCGGCGCCGGGATTGTCCTTCTTCTGGCGGACCTGCGCCTGCAATGTCGCGCCGGTGAAGGCCACGCCCAGGAATTCGATGATCGTCGTGAACGGCTCCCATCGGTTCGCGTCGATCGTCATCGTCCCGGCACGCATCATGGCCGCTGTCCTCTCGCTTGGGTTAGGGGTTCGATCCGCCGCCGTAGCCGCCGCCCGATCCGGTGCCCCCGGTCGGCGGCGATCCGCTGCCCGGCACCACCACGGACTGGCCCAAGAACACCCGCCGCGGCGCGGCGGCGCTGTTGAACGCGCTCGGATAGTTCGTCGTCGCGCCGATCACCGGCGCGGCATCGCCCAGCGCGTCGGCATCGGCGTAGAGATAATAGGTGCCCGCGCCGCTGACGTTCAGCACCGTCGGCCCCGCCACGCTCACCACCCCGAAGCCGGTATAGTCGATCTGGAAGCCGCTCAGCTCGATCTGCGCCGGCGGGCCGTTGCGCCCCTCCACCGTCAGGTTGCGCGCCGTGCTGGTGCGCAGCGCCGCCTGCAGCGCGATCAGCGCAGCCTGTTCCGCCGCCGCGTCGAGCTGCTCGGCGCTCAGCAGGCTCGGCGTCGGCGGCGCGATTCCGGTCTGGCCCAGTGCGAAGGCATGTTTCGCCGCCGTCTCGCTTTCCAGCGTCAGCTCGATCATCCCCGCCACCGGGTCGATCCGCCGCCCGACGATCACGCAAGGCTGCCCGTCCAGCCCTTCGTCGGGCAGGTCCACCGTCAGCGCGTCGCCGATCCGATATTCGATCAGCCGCAGCTTGCAGGGCAGGATGATCGGCCCGATCTCGCGGCCGTTCACCAGCTCATAGGCGGCAAGCCGTGCGGCCTGGTCCTTGTCCTGCACTAGATCGAACGGCCGCTCGATCACCTTCTCCTCGCCGTCCTCGGCGATATAGGCGCTCGATTTCACCGCCGCGGCCTGCACCATGTCCCAGCGGTGCGCCTCGCTGCGATAGCGCGGCACCACCGCATTCACGCGGTCGCGCCAGCCCTTCATCGCTTGCACCTGCACCTCGCCGTCGGCCAGGTCGTCGCGCGTGATCGTGTCGAGCGCGATGCGCGGCTCGTTGAACTTCACGCTGAGCTTGCCCCCGGCGAACACCGGCTCGCCGCCGCCCGCCGCGCAGATCCGCTTCAGATTGTCCCACTTGCTTCCGGGCTCGAAGATCGTGCCCCCGATCTTCCACCCGTTCATGTCGCACAGGTTCATGAACCGCACCCAGGCGGGCCAGTCGATCGCTTCGGGCGCGAAGCCGCAGCCGAATACCATCTTGCCGGCCGGTCCCTGGTGGCGGCCCATCGCATAGGTCACGCCGTGGCAGCCGGGGTTTTCCCCCGCCGCCATCGCCAGCGGCGGCCCGTCCCACACATAGGTCGCTTCCTGCCGCGGCCGGCACGCGCCGCTGCCGCCGGGATAGGTGCCGTCCTGCCGCGGATCGTAGACCAGCACGCCGTTCACGATCGCGCCAAGCTGCGGCAGCCCGCTCGCGAAGCGCTTGCCCTTCTTGTCGAAGGTCGCGGTCACCAGCCCTGCGGCATAGCCGCTCAGCTTCTGGCCCGCGCCCCACGCCGGTATCGCGCCGAACGGTCCCGCCAGCGCCGCCGCCTCGGGCGTCGCGCCGAGCTGGGTCGAGAGGCGCAGGAAATCCCGATAATAGCCCGTCGCATTCCCCGCCGGCTTGCCAGCCGTACCGCCGTCGAAGGCCACCGTCGCAAAGTCGGACTGGAACGCCTCTATCCCCTTGATCGGCCCGGCGCCGCTCCACACGAACACCATCGATCGATACGGGTTGTCGGTCCCGCCATAGCCGACGTCATAGATCAGCGAGGCCGATGCATAGGTCCGCCCCATCGCATAGGGCATCGGCAGGTTCGCGCCGATCAAAATGGTCGACGTCGATCCGCGCATCGGCGGCTTCTTCTGCGCGATCTGCGCGGCGGTCGAAGATAGCGCAGCGACGGCCGTGGCCGCACCTGCCAAACCCGGATTGCCGGTGGCATACCCGACGATGGCCACGACGCCGGCGATTGCACCGACGACCCGAGATATCTTACTCATGCCAAAATCCTGATGGAGAGGGCGATGCGTTACTTGGCGATGACGGTTCTGTTGGCCGGCTGTTCGACGGCGCAATTGAGCGAGAACCAGGCGACCGCGACGTATCCCAGCGCAAAATCTCGCGCCGAAATCGGAGAATGTCTGCTCAATCGAATGAGTGGATCGATGAGCAGGGTACGGATCGAGCGGGCCGAAAGGTCTGATAGCGTCGTTGTCGATGGTCCTTTGGGCAATCCAGTTATGGTCTTCCTCATCAAAGACGCCGAGACGGGCTCGATCACCGAACTACGCCGCATGTCCTCTCTGACGTCGGGCAAAGGCAACGCAGAGACGTGCTTCTAGGCGCGCCAAACCGCGCTTAAGCTGTCCACTCGTACGATGACCGGGCATGCCGCATCCTCATGCCAGCCCATCACCTTGTCGTTGATGCAGACAGCGACGGCGCCGAAAGCATCATCACCCTCCATAAGCGCGATATCTCCCGGCCACATCTGCGCTGCCTCGATGCGCGGCAGCAGGCTGTCGAACAGCGCTTCCAGATCCGCATACCCTGCCGCCGCCAGCGCGCGCCGCGCCGTCAGCGCGCTGCGATAGCGCGGCAGCGTCGGCACCTTGTGTCCCATCGCCTTCAGATGCGCCCGCGCCATCACCACGCAATCGGCCCGGCCCCAGGCGAACGGCTTGCCCGCGAACCGCGCCTGCGTCGCCGCCAGCGCCGCCGCGCGCCTAGAAGCGGTCGGCGATGCCATTGCCAAATCCTCCGCCACCGCGCGATCCGCTGCCGCCCGCCACTGTCCCCCGCGGGGGCGAGGGCGCACCCCACGCCACCGTGAAGCTCGATCCGGCATGGTCGAACCCGCCTTCGCCCGCCCACACGCTCTTGTGATGCGTCGCCGAAAGTACGTTGCCCTGGTTGATCAGGAACAGTCGCTCCGCCACCGCCATCAGCCCGATTTCCAGCCGCCGGTATCCGCGTCCGCCCTTCAGCGCCGTCGTGTCGATCATCAGGTCCGCCGTCATTTCGGCGCTTGCTTCGTCCGCGATGCCCGTCGCTTCGTCGATCCGCACCAGCCAGCTTCTTACGCCCACGCCCTGCCGCTCCGGGCGGCTCAGGTCCGCCGCCGCCGTCGCGCTCGGCGGTGCGATGACGATCGATCCGCCCGGCGCTTCGTCGCCCGCACGTTCCTCCGCGGCATCCGCGCCCGCCACCGCGCCATATTCGGCATCGGCCGAGACGTACTTTTCGCCGCCGAACCACACGAACCCGCCGTCGCACAGCGTCAACGCACGGCCCGGCAGGTCGAAGCGGATGAGCTGCGCCAGCATCAGCTTCGGCGCGTCGAAGCTCACGCCAGTTCCTCGATCTCGAAGCTCAGCCCGATGTTATTGCCCAGCTGCATCTGCCAGCGCCATTCTTCGCCCAGCACGCGGCCCTCGATCATCGGCTTGCCGAACTCCATCGCCTCGCCGTCCGCCGGTTCCTCGCGCAGCATCGGGCTGATCGGCACCTCCGCCTTGCCCGCGCCGTCGGCGATCGTCTCGGCGTCCACCTTGTAGAGCAACAGGCCCGCCGCCGAGGCGTGGTGAAAGAACTGCCCCTCGCGCATCACATAGTGCGGCGTGAAGCCGCGCACCGCCAGCACGCGCCCCGCCTGTCCGTCGCCGTCCGCCACCGGCGCACCCGGCGCGCCGGGGTCGAAGCCCAGCAGCGGGAATTCCATCCTGACGCCCTCGGTCATCCCCGTGATCAGGCGGCTCACCCAGATGCGGCCCAGCGCGGCAGACGGCATCGGCGGCATCTGCACCGCCAGCTTGAAGCGGTTGCCCGGCCGGTCGATCCGCTGCACCCGCGCGCCCAGCGGCGATCCCTGCCACCCGCCGAAATCGACATAGCCGGGCTGCGCATCCGCCGGCCCCGGCCAGTCCGGCAGTGCGATCATCCTGCTCCTCCGGGGATCATCTGCCGGTTGCGGCGATAGAAATTGGCCTGGGTCACCGCGCTCCCCGCCACCGCATGCCCGGCGCTGATCGGCTCGGCCACCTTCGCGGCGCGGCTATCCACCACCGCGTCGAAATAGGGCGAGGGGACGATCTGCACCCGCGTCGGCGCGGCGTCGCGCCCCGGCGATACAAAGCCGCGCGATCCCGCTGTCAGGAACTCCGGCCCATTCTCGCCCACCACATAGGTCTTGCCCGGCACCACCGGCCCGCCGTTCGCGCGGAAGCCGCCGAAGTCGAAGCCGCGGTTGAACACCGGCGCTGCCCCGCCACGCCCGCCGCCGAAGGCCGATGCCACCTGGCCGATCACGTCCAGCAGGCCCATCAGCCCGCCCAGGATATCGCCCTTCTTGAAGCTGGAGACCATGCCGCGCAGCGATCCCAGCACGTCGCGCGCCATGTTGGCGAAGCTCTCCACCACCTGCGCGGTGCTGTTCGCCACCGGGTCTTCCAGGTCGCGCTTCAGCAGCACGCCCACGTCCTCGTCCAGCACCACCACCGGCGGCGTGTCTAGGATCTGCGGCCTCTCGCGCTCGCCGATCGCCGCATCGGCATATTCGGCCTTCAGCGCCTTTATCGCCGCTTCCAGCTGCGCGACTTCCCAGCCGGCCGCCTTCGCATAATCCTGCAGCAGCTTCAGCTCTTCCAGGAACTGGTTGTGCCGCGCCGCCTGCGGGAACAGCCGCTCGAGCAATCCGCTCACCTGCTGCTGCATCGCGCGGAACGCTTCCGTCGCCTTGCTCGTCGCCTCGCGTGCCGGCGCCACCAGCTCGCCTTCCAGCCGCCGCATATGCTGGCCGATCTCGCTCACCATGTCGGGCACGTAACTGTTGCCGACGACGGCGACGTACATATCGCGGAACCAGCCGGTCACCGCGTCTATCTTGCCCTTCACCCAGCCCCAGACGGCATTGAGCTTGTCGATCAGCCACGTCTTCACCGCGGCATAGAGCCGCCGCAGGATCGGCTCGATCGTGTCCCAATTCTTGATCGCCAAATAAACGCCGCCCGCCGCCAGCGCGATCGCGCCGAGCGGCACCAGGAACGGCGCCAGTGCGGGCAATGCCGCCAGCGCCGCGACGCGCATCGCGGCGATCGCCGTCGTGATGATCGTCCATGCCGGGCCGATCTTCATCAGCAGCGGCAGCATCGTGCCGAGCGCCGAGACGATCCCTGCGACGCCCAATAGAGTCGGGCCGAGCACCGCTCCGGCGCCGGCCACGATCATGATCCACTTCTGCGTCTCGGGGCTGAGCTTGCCAAACCAGCCGAGCAGGTCGCGCACCGCATTCGCCAGCGGCGGGATCAGCGGCAACAGCTTCTCGCCGATCGCATCGCCGGCCTGGTCCATTGCCACCTGCGCCTGCCGCCACGGCTGCGTGTCCGCCGCGGCCGCCGCCGCGCCCCCATATTGCTTTTCCACCTCGGCCAGTATCAGCGCCTGCGCCTTGGCCGTCTCCCCGGCCTTGGCCATGTCGACGATCTGCTTCTTCTGCGCTTCGCTGAAGCTCACGCCCACGCGCGTCAGCGCGGTGATGCCCTTCACCGGGTCGTTCAGCGCCTTGCCCAGCATGATCGCAGCCGCCTGCGGTTCCCCGCCCAGACGTGCCGCCATGTCGATCGCCGCCTGTTGCGCGCGGTCGAACTGCTGGCCCGCGACATTGCCGAAGGTCAGCAGTTGCGCGGTCACCTGTTTCAGGATGACGTCGCCGTCGAACAGCGATTTCATCTCCATTGCGTCCGATGCCGCCAGCAGCTCCTCGCGCGTCTTGCCCGCGCGGTTCCCCATACTCGCCAACGCCGCGTCCACCTGCGCCATCGCCTGCGCCTGATCCTGCGCACCTTTCATTGAGGCCGCCACGATCGCCGTCACCGGTGCCGTTATGCCGACGCTCAGCGCACCGCCGATGTTTGCGATCTTTCGTGCGCTCTGCTCGAATTTCTTCTGCACGAGCTTCAGCTTTTTCTCGGCGTCGTCGATGCCCGAGAGGAACGACACGCTATCGAACCCTAGGACGTAGCGCAGAAATCCCAGCGTGACGCCAGCCATGCTTGTGTCTCCGACTGTTGAGAATTATCCCCTTCGCTGAGGGGGAAAATTGATGGGTATCACCGCACTAAATTTCGTCGATATCGCGGATGTCGAACGTGATGCCGCGCAACATCTGATGCCCAGCGAGAAGGTCGCATTCGCTCTCAAGGCTGTGCGTGATCTCAACCTATTCACCGACAGGCGGTTGGTGATGATCGATCAGAAAGGTGTCACTGGCCGCACGACGGAAGTTACGACGGTGCCTTACAGCCGGATTACGCGTTTTTCTGTTGAAACCATTGCGCTCGTGCCAGAAGTGAAAATCTGGACGGCGAGCGCTTCGGAAGCAATCAAGATGGTGGTTAGCGCAGATGGCAGGCTGCGGGATCTTAACCTGTTCCTAGCGGACAAAACCTGCGGCTAGGCATCGGTCGCCTCCGTAACGCTTCCAGGCCAACGCTGCCCCGCTATGCACCATCGCGCAGTTCACAAGTACTTTTGCGCTCCAGCACCAAGCCGCCGTGCGACTACCCCTTCCGTTGCCCACGCTTTCGCATCGCATCGTCGGTCCGCGGACGAGGATGTGTCCCGTCGGCGCTGTGCCTGTCCGTTTGCCAATCAGACTCACCAGCTGATCTCGGGCTGCGACACCCGATGTGGCAGGGCAGGGATGGTTCGGCTTGCAACTCTCGTCGATCTCGCGCGCCGCGATGCCGGATAGCCGGATCTTCGGCCCCTCCGCGCACCAGATCGGCCCGTCGCCGTCCCAGACATGCGTGGGCGTGCAGGCAAAGGCGATTCCGGCGGCGATCACGGGTGTTGCGAACATGGTCCCAGCCTACCGCTTGATCTCGCGCATTGTCACCATGCCCTTCGCGGCGGCTTGCTCGAACATCGCCAGCACCGCGCCTTCTTGCCCCCGCCGCGTGCCGCGGCCGAGATAGGCGCTCAACGGCTTCAGCCGTTGTTGCCGCGCGAACACCTCGCCCTGGTGGGCAGCGATGATTATCCGTTCCCGGTTACCCTTCGCCGCACCCTTAAGCGCGGCATGATAGGTCCGCGGCGTCTGCCGCCAGAAGAGGTCCGGGCTCAGCCCTTCTTCGCACCACGCAGCGAGGAGCGCGTCCCAATCCCAGCTTTCGGCGCCCCAGTCTTCTGCGTCTTCGCCGTCCGAGGGCGCGCGCTGCCCTTCCGGCCGCCTCCCGCATCCTGCACGGCCGAGGCTTCGGCGACACGCTCCATCGCGGCGCCGATTGCCGCGCCGTCGCTGATGAGAAGGTCACCGGCCTCGTCCAGGCTGATCTCGGAATGATGCCGCTGCAGCGCGCCGAAGAACAATGCGCGCGTGAACCGCATCACCGGCCCGCCCTTGGCGATCGACGCGCCGATCGCCTGCATGTTCGATCCGCATGCTTCTTCTGCCACCGCCAGCGCGTTGAAGTCGCGCACCAGGTGCAGCACCCGCCCGTCGGCCAGCGTGACCTTTGCCTCGCCTCGAATCGCGTTCATCATCGTTCCTTGCTCTTCACCCCTCTCCCCATGCGGGAAAGGGGCCGGGGGAGAGGGGAGGGCTTACGCCGCCGCGGCTTCAGTGGTGGCACCGGTCAGCCGAAGCGTGATCGTGCCTTCCATCTTCTCACCGCCGGCGATTTCGCCGCGGTCGAAGCCGGTGACGATGACGAAGCCTTCGACTTCCCAGTCCGTCGTCGAGCGCGGAAGCACGGCCTTGAAGGCGCGCGTGTCGCCGGCCGTCTGTGCCGCGCGGATCAGCGCATCGGTCGCCGAGCCAGGGACGTAGTTGATCACCACCTCCAGCTCGCCGTCCTCGATCATGCCGGGGATATATTCGCGGCGGCGGCCCGGCGACTTCAGATGCGTCGCTTCCACCGTCTCGGTCTGTGCATTGGGTAGGGTGAAGCTCACCACCTCCACCAGCTCGACCAGTTCGTCATCCTCGTCGCCGAGCCAGAACTCGCCGCCATAGCCAGTGCGCGCTTCGGTCATCTTTCTGCTCCCTTCGTCCTATTCCGCCGCCCAGCGGACGATCAGGTCGATCGACCGTCGATGCAGCACACCATCGCTCACCACCTCAGGCAGATCGCGATCGCCCGAGACGCTCGCATTGCCGAAGCGGATGCCACCCTGCGTTGCGGGCACGGCGATCGCCGCGATCACCGCCTCGCCCAGCGCATCCGCTTCGGCATATGTCTGCGCCCAGCAGTCCGCCTGCACGGTCTGCGCGGCCAGGTCCGGCGCGCCGCCCAGCAGCCTGTCCCGCCCGCCGGCCACCATCGTCAGCGTCACCGCCGGCAGCTTCGCCCATTGCGGGCGCAGCCCCCAGTCGACGCGCATCCCCGCGATCGCCGCGACGCCGCTGTCCGCCCGCAGCCGTGCGCGCAGCGCCATTTTCATTTCTTCGCTCCACGCTTCGCCGCGCGCTCCACCGCGGCGTCTATCTCGGGCTTCAGCGCCGCCGCGAAGGCGCGCCCCGCCATGTCCCGCGCCGCCTCCACGGCGGGGCGGAAGAACGGCCGCGCCGTCATCTTGCTGGTGCCGAATTCGATCGGCACCGCCGCGACGTCGTCGGCCAGCACAGCGGCGCGCGGGCGGCCCTTTTCCATCTTGGACGGCACGGCCTTCACCGAAGACTTGAGCGTGCCCGTCTTCACCGGCGTCTTCGCCGCCACCGCGCCCGCCAGCACGCGCGCCGGCGCCATCAGCGCCCGCTTGCCCACATTCTTCTGCGTCGCCTTGCTCAGCGTCTCCAGCGCCAGCCGGGCTTCGCGAAACCCGGTGACGTGCGTCCGCTTCGCTTTCGGCATCAGCCCGCTCGCACTGCCGTGACGTCGATCCCGTCCGCCTCTGCCGGCACCGCGCTTGTGATCTCCCACACCGGCGCCGCGTCGAGCGTGCTGACCCGCGAAGGATCGAAGCGCAGCCGGTCCGCCGGCGTGATCGATGCCGTCATCCGGCACCGCCGCACGCGGAACGTCGCGGTCATGCTGGCGCGCACCTGCGCCGCCTCGCGCCGCTCGCTGCCCTTCCCGTAATTCACCTCGGTCCACCGGTCGCCGATCGGCGCGAAGGTACCGGGCTTCTCGGTATAGCCGTCGTCCACCGGCGGCCCCATCCGCTCGATGCGGATACGGTCGCGCAGTTTCCCCGCCTTGATACCCATCTCAAAGCCCCAGGCTGAACCGGCGGAACGGGCGGCACAGATCCTTGACCTGCTCGGGCACCGCGCCGGAGCCTTCCCGGTTCGCGAAGAAATGGCCGGCCAGCATCAGCACCGCCGTCACCAGTCCACGCGGCGCGAGCCCTTCGTCATAGCCGGCCGACACGCGCAGCCGCACGCTGCCCGCCTCCGCCGCGGCCGACGGCCAGGGCGATCCGAACGCTGGCCGCACCAGCTCTGGCGCGTCCTCGCTCCACCGCCAGTTGCCGGGCAGCAGGTCGATCTCCTCGCCCTCCGCCGTGGTGAACGAAATTGCGGTCACCCCCGTCACCGGCGCGCGCGCCAGCACGATCATCTCGGGCAGTTGAGGGAAGCCCGCAGCCGAAAAGAGCAGCGTCCGCGGCGTCAGCACTTGGCTGGTGAACATCTCCACCCATTCCTGCGCCGCGGCCAGCTGCCCTTCCAACAGCGCGTCCTCATCGTCATGGTCGATGCGCAGCTGCTGCTTCGCCTCCGCCACGCCGATCACCAGCGGCGCCGGGGTGACGGCTCGGATCACATAACCCATCCTCGTCACCCCGGTTGCGGCTCAGGCGCCCTTGTTGGCGGGCGCGGCTGCCTTCTTGTTGCTCGGCTTGGCTGCCTGTTTGGAGCCGCCCGCCCTCTTGCCATCGGCCTTCGGCTTCGCGGGCGGTGCAGCGCGCACCGCGCCGCGTTCCTTCAGCCGCTCGAAATCGTCGCGGTCGAATTGCATCACGCTGCCGATCTCGTTGCCATCGAGCGGGCGCAGCAGGATCGCCTTCACCTTCGTCATGATGTCTCTCCTCCGTCTTTCAGAACGTCGCTCGCGCGGCGCTCGGAAAGACGGAGGCCGTGTCCGGCCTCCGTCCCCGCCATCAGGTGACGCGGCCGAGGTCGCCATAGACCAGGGACTGGGTGCGATAGATGGCGAGCGCGAGCCGCTCCTCCGCCATGATCGTCACCTTGTTCTTGATGAAATTATCCTGGTCCTCGGTCGAGAGCATGATCGACGCATCCTCGCGGTCGAAAATCTGCGCCGCCAAGTCGAAGGCACCGACAAGAAACTTGTCCTCGGTCATCGCCGTGGTGGCGATGACGGGGAGGCCCCAGAGCGTCGGGGTGATCGTGCCCTGCGGGTTGCCGATCAGGTAGCGGCCCAGATCGTCCTTGAGCAGTTCGATCACCGCCCAGTCGATCGGGTTCAGCACGATGCCGTTCGCCGGATATTCGGCGAGCGCGACCTGCAGGATGGCCAGCCGGATCGTGTCGACCAGCGTGTCGGGCGAAAGCCCGCTCGGCGCGCTGTAGGCCGTGGCATTGGTCACCAGGCCGCTGATGTTCTGGCCGGAGCCCGAACCGTTCAGCAGCTGCACTTCCTCGCGGAAGGCAAGGCCGTAGCGCAGGCGGTTGTCCACCACCGATCGCAGAGCCGGCGCATCGGCGAGGATCTCGGCCGACATGCGGAACCAGTGCGCGATCTTGCGCACCGGGGCCGATGCCTCCTCGAACTGCAGTTCGGACTGCGGCTTCGCGGCGCCCTCGGCCACCATCGCGGCGTTGTTGGTGAACATCTTCTCGCGATCGAACTCGACGAGATTGCTCGCCGTACGGCCCTGCGCGAGAAGCGAACGGATCGTCATACGGCGCTGCGGCAGCATGATCGGCGCCGCGACGCGCGTCGGCTGCACCAGCGTGCCGACCGAGCCGGCGGCATCGGTCGTCAGCGACGAAATGTCCTTGACGTCGATCACCACCTTTCCGGGGCCGGAGCGGTTTTCGGCGAAGCTCTTGAACGCGTCCGATTCGATCACGCGATGGCCCGCGCTGCGCGGACCCTGCGGCTCGCCGCCGCCGCGCGCCGCTTTCTGCTCCATCGCGTCGAAGCGCTTCTTCAGCTCCTCGATCGTGTTGAGCTTCGTCAGCGCTTCGTCGATCTCCTTCTTCGAGGCTGCCGACAGCTCCTCGCCCTTGCGCAGCGCCTCGGCCGCCTTGACGCCGAAGTCCTGAACCTGGCCAAGGGCGGACTTCACCTCCTCGGTCAGCTTCGCGAGGTCTCGACCGTCGAGCTCGACGACATCGTTGCCGGCCGCGTCCTTGCGCCCATATTCCGGACGCAGGTCGGCTGCCGCGAGCGCCAGCGCGCTCGCACCCACCATATGCTTCATCTCATGTCTCCTGGTTACAGCACCGGCATCGAGAAGCCGGTCACTGCGGCGCGAAGGTTATCGGCCGCTGATTTCATCGCCGCCTCGCCCTCGGACT
Organism: Allosphingosinicella indica; assembly: GCF_900177405.1. Lineage (NCBI taxonomy): Bacteria > Pseudomonadati > Pseudomonadota > Alphaproteobacteria > Sphingomonadales > Sphingomicrobiaceae > Allosphingosinicella > Allosphingosinicella indica. The sequence goes on from NZ_LT840185.1 coordinate 1,880,317, forward strand.
CGCTCCGGAGCAGATGCTTGAGCCCACGGTTGGCGATCACCGCGGACTGGCTCTTCGAAAAGCCTGCCTCGCGCAGGAGCTTCTCGAATTCGGGAAGGCTGGGCATTTCGCCATGCGCCAGCTTGAACTTGACCGCCTCGACGCGCGCGTCATCGCAGGCCGGGAAGGTGACGAGGCTGACCTCGACAAGGTCGAGCTTCTCCAGCGTCCGCACCTTCGTCTTCTCGTCGAAGCTGCTTTCGCGCACCCAATAGCCGATCGAGAGGCCGGAGACGGCGCCCGCCTTGAGCAGCGCATGCGCCTCGCTGGCCTGGCCGACGCGGTCGATCAGTAACCGGCCGCGCACTTTCAGCCCGCGGCTGTCCTCCTCGATCGCGTCATAGACGCCGATCGGCTGATCGCTGCGATGCTGCCAAAGCACCGGGACCGAACGGCCCTTGCCCTCCAGCTCGGCCAGGCTTTCCGCGAAGGCGCCGGCAGCGACGATCTCGCCATAGCTGTCCTCGACGCCAAACACCGAGCCATAGCCTTCGAACGTCCCATCGTCGGCGACGCCATCGGCCTTGATGCTCAACGCGAAGTCGCGGACCTTTAGTGATCGCTTCACTTCGAATGGCATCTCAACCTCCATGGGTATATATCGCGCTGCTGCACGGGGGACGTATGACAACGATAGGGGAGCTGAACTCGAACGAGGAGTTCCTGAAAGCTAAGCGAAATCTTTTGTGGTTCTGCTCGTTCGGTTTTCTTCTCTGCCTTATCGAGCCAGCCGGCGATGGGCTGGCGATACCGTTGATCGGAGCCGGCGGTCTGATATCGAAGCCGTGGCTTCAATCGGTTTCTCTTATCGCGATCGTGTACGCGTTTGTAGGTTACTATTTTAGGCTGCTCGAGGTGGAGCGTCTGCACACACCGGGGATTTATGGCCAGTCCGGGAAAGGTATTCAGCAAAAACTTGAGCAAGTGGGCGTGCGGTTCAAAGAGACCCAGACGCTCCTTGAAGCCAAGAAAGCAATCCTTGATGACATAGAAGTTGTTGGATCGCGGTCTGTGAGCAGGCCGATACTTGAGAGCTAAGGAACATACCGAGCGACTTGGAACAATTGCTAGATGAAACTGAACTTCTGACACAAAACCTAGATTTAGTTTCCTATGGACCTGTTGATGTCGCGTCTGTGTTGGAGAAAATACACATTCTGCGACGATCTAGCCAGTATCTCGGTCCAAACGTTCAGCAACTTTCCGTCATGCTAAATCACTGGGAGAATATGGTTGGTGCTGTTGAATTTCGAAACACTCGATTCATCGCAGTTATGGACGAAATTTCGAAAGCCGCAAAAGACATATCAATTCTGGAATCCCAATTTCGCGGTCTCAGCAAAGCAATACATAGTGACCAACGGATTATGCTACAGTATTACGACACTCTTGTTCCTATGTCATTTTTTGCTGCTTCTGTCGCGGTGACGATTGCCCAGCTCTTCACTGCCCTCCGGCATTGAGCTTCCGGCCCTCGGTGATCGGCACGTTCTGCAATTGCATTCGCGGCACGTCGCCGCCGGGCACCGGCGGGAGATTTTCCAGCGCTCGCACTTCGTTGATCGTCCGCCAGCCGTTCTGCAGGCCGGACGCGTAGAAATCGGCGCGCGTCTTGCTGTCGCCGCGCAGCAGCCCTTCCAGGCTGAACTCTATGCGGACGCCGTTCGCCCTGTCGGCTGCGGTCAGCAGCTGCTTCTCCAGCGCCTGCTCGATCCGCTTGAGCCGTCGCCGCAGCGTGAACTGCACGAAGCCGATCGTCTGCTGCTCGATGCCGGTCCCCCAGCTCGTTGCCTTTTCGGTATGGCCGACCATGAAGGGCGGCACGCCGAAGAGGCGGCATATTTCCTCCACGCTGAATGCGCGGCTCTGCAGCATCTGCGCATCCTCGGGGTTGATTGTGATCGCCTTGAACGTCACTCCGCGGTCGAGCAGCATCGGCACGCCGGCGTTCAACGTCCCGCGATATTTATCTTGCAGCAGCTCTTCTGCTTCCTCCCGCTGTTCGGCCGTGAAGCTGTCCTTGGCTTCAAGGATACCGGATGGGCGAATGCCGTTGCGGAAAGTCGCCGCCGCGGCGATATCGATCGCCTGCGCCCCGGAAAAGACGCTCGCGCCGAAACTCAGCGTCGAGAGCCCGCCGAGCGGCGAGCCGCCGAAGCCGCGAACGTGGAGCACCTCTTCCTGTGGCAGAACTTCTTCGCGGCCACCGACCGTCCAGCGATACTCAAGCGATCCGTCGCGAAGGCGCTTCACCGCCACGATCTGGGGCGGCACCGGCACGTCCAGTGCGATGATCCGCCCGTCCGCACCGCGCTTGATCTGGGCGAAGCCATTGCCCCGAAGCTCGATGCACGCGCACATAAACTCCCAGAAATCCACCGCGGTCTGGTCGTAGTTCGGGCCGTCGTGCAGCAAATCGTAGAGCGGATGATCGCTCGCCACCGTTCGGCGCCCGTCCCGATCGGTGCGATAGACCATCAACGGCAGGCTCGCGATCGTGCCCGCCAGCAGGTTCACGCACGCCCACGCGGCCGAGAGCCCGAGCACGCCTTGCTCCCCCATCGCCCGATGCCCGATATCCTCGGTCGTCGTGACCCGCCCTCGTGTGAAATTGTCGCGATCCTCGGTGCTTGCCAGGCCGAACGCATTGCCCAGCAGGATCACCGATTTACGCAGCCATCCGGCTTTGACTGTCTGCTCCACGTCAGCGCCTCAGACTTTCGAGCCAGTCCGCGACGCCCGTCCCGCCGCCTTCCGGGTTTCGGCTCATCAGCATCACCGCGTTGAACACCGCCACCAGCGGGTCGATCTTCGCCTTTCCGGCGGCCTGCTTGGTGATGACGACATTGTTGCCGCGCTGCTCGGCCTTCGCATTGCCGACGCACCAGGCCATTAGCCGCTGAGCCGCGTGGCGCAGTGTGCCGTCCTTCAGCTTGCGCTCGGTGCCGAGCACGGCCGAATTGAGCCGCCAGCCTTGTGCGATGCCCATCATCTGCTCGTCCTCGATTCCTTGCGCGGCCGCTTCGTCGATCAGCGCCGCCACCCCATAAGGGTCGAGGCCGATCGCATCCTTCTCCGGCAGCAATCCGGCGCCCTTCAGCTTCACCAGAAGCGAGACGACGCCCTCGATATCCTCGGTCGGCCCGGCGCAGATCGTCAGCTCGCCGTCGTCCGCGAAATCGCGGAGCCGCGCGGCGATTTCCTTGCGCCGCTCCAGCACGTCCGGCTGCGCCCAGGCGTGGCACCACAACAGCCATTTGCGCGTCACCCGGTCGCGGCCGATCACCGCGACGCCCAGCAGATCGTCCAGACCGCCGCCGTCGATGCCGACGACGGCGACGTCCGATCGCTCCATGAGCGCGTCGAGCGTCAGCCCGTCCTCGCTCGCATCCTCCCAATAGTCCGCGCCGATCCAGCGGTCGCTGTGTAGCGCCAGCCCGATCTCGACGTTGAGATGCTGCGACGCCCAGCGCCGCAACTCGTCCTCGCCCTTCGCTTCGGCCTGTGCGAACTCGGCCTCGAGCCGCTCCATGTTGATCGACAGGCCGAGGTTCGGCACCACCATCGGCCAGTTCGCCGGGTCTGCCCACGGCCGCTCCGGGTCGATCTGCATCGCCTCCGGGAATTCGTAGAGCACCGGCAGCACGCGCGCCGCCTTGCCGGTCACCCGTCCATCGCGCACCGCCCGCGCCAGTTGCAGCTCTGATCGGAACACGCCTGCCGGCGGCTCGTCGCTCTGCGTCGTGATCATCGCCAGGAAGCTGTCCGTGCGCGTGATCATGCCGCCGCGGATCTGCCCGATCACGCGCGCCGCGAAGCTGTAGCTCGACATGATATGCACTTCGTCGAGCAGCACGCCCTTGGGGATCGTGCCCGTCGCAACCTTCATGTCGAAGGTCTTCACCTTCAGCTGGCTGTTGGTCACCAGGTCCACGATCGTCTTGACGTGGTCCTTCACGTGATAACGCTGCTGCAGATACCCTTCGGGATCGGCGCGGATCATGCCGACCGCCTGGTAGAAGGCCAGCTCGGCGATCGGCTGCGTCGGGCCGTAGAGGTGATATTCCTGGTTGAAGTCCTCTTCCAGGATCAGCGCCGTCAGCATGATCGCCGCGCCGCCAGTCGTCTTCGAATTCTTCTTGCCGACGAGCGCGAACAGCTCGGCGACGTGGCGGACGTGATCCGCATCGACCGATCCGAACAGCGCCGCGACGATATCGCGGAACCAGTCGCCGGCCGCTTCCGCCAGCGGCGGCTGTCCTTTGACATCGGGCAACCGCAGCCGGTTGAACACCGCCACCGCTTTGGCCGCCTGCTTTTCGTCCAGCGGAAGCTCCGGCACCAGCGATGATCCGCTGCGCAGCCGTGCCTCCCAGCCTGGGCACGCGAAGTCCCAGCCGTCCTTCGCCGCCGCCATCGGCTATCCGTCAGTGCGGCCGCGCGCCCGGCTTGCCGACCAGATCGTCCCAGCCGCTGCCGCGGTGCGCCTCGGCGGCCGCAGCGTGGCGCTCTTCCTTCTTGCCGAGCTTCGGCGCCTTGGGCGTCTTCGTCATCGCGCGGCCTGCCTCGCGCATGTGCATCTTCTCGAGCTGCTTCAGCAGCTCCTTCTCCGCGGCGACGTTGCCGGCCTCGGCCTGCGCGTTGAGCCGGGCGAGCTGCGTCATCTCCATCCTGAGGCGCGCCTCCCGGCGCTTGGCCACCTCGGCAAAATAATGTTTGCGCAGTGTCGGGACCGAGACTCCGATCGCCGTTGCCGCGTCCTTCGGCCCCAGCCCGCGCGCGAACGCGAGCAGCACCTTGTTTGAATTTTCGCGGGTCCACGCATGCTCGGGCCGCCCACGGCCTTCCTGCGGCATATGGATCGGGTCGCCGAACAGGTCGGTCCCCAAATTCTCATCCACCACGAAAAAAATCTCCAAATGGGAGGGGCGGCGGTGTGGCCGGTTCAGGGGTTCTGAACTTTCGATACCCCCCCTACCGACAGGCCTCCGCCCGCCGCTCCTCGCGCTGCTTCGCCCCGTCGTGACACGGCTTGCACAATGTCCAGAGGTTCGCCGCGTCGAAGAACGCCGCCTCGTCGCCGCCGTGCCGACGCTTGTGATCCGCAACCAGCTTCGACGTTTCCGGCTCGACCCGCCCGCACATCTGGCAGGTGAAGGCATCGCGCAGCAGCGTCTTCCACCGCAGCGCCTTCCACCGCGCGGTCGAGTACCACCGCCGCCACGCCTGCCGGTTGCGCACCCGGTCCACCTCGACCCGCCCGCCGCCGACGGCAGCGCGCGTCGGCCGCAGCACCGCGCGCTCCGGCTTCAGCATCCGCAGCCGGCCCATCGCCTGATCCCAAAATGAAAGCGGCGGCGCCGCGCCATCGCAGCTCCGCCGATCTTGTCGAAGATTTACGCCCCAGGAGGCGGATGCGGAACACCCTTTATTTTCAGGGCCATGTCGCGTCCGCCTTGACACCCCTTCCGCCTTGCCGATCAACCACTTAACCCAAGTGGCCTGCACGGGAATGACCGTTCAGCACCTTCGCCACCCCCGAAATCGCCCGCCGGTAGCGCATGCCGAGCCCGCGCGTGGAGATGCCGTCGCCGAGCTTCGGCTTGAGCGCGGACCAGCGGATGCGCCGCCGCCCCGCCGCGAGCTCCGCCAGCGCCAGCGTCACCAGCCGCCGGTCGCGCTCGTCGACGTGGCGGCCGAGCCATTCGCCCACGGCCTCCATCTCTGCCACCTGGTCGCGGGTGAGCGGGAGCGGGCGGGGCCGCGCGTCGGGATCGGCGTGGTTCACCTCACCGTCGCCGTCGCCGAAGAAGCCGTGCCGCATGATCTCCGGCCACATCGCTTTGACATGGTGCCAGCCACGCTCCCGATCCGGCGCGCGCCGCCACAGACGCATCGCCTCCACCATCCGCTCCTCGACCAGATCGAACGTCCAGAAGCTTCCGCCGCTGGAAGCTTCACCAGCAATCCTTCCGGCATTCGTGTCAGCGTAATTCATTGAGGCACCTATCTTTTTCAATAAACTCGGAAGTCATGGAAGGGTTGGAAGGGTTCGTGTCTAAAATCTTTCGTGCGCGCCCGCCTGCCTGCGCACATACCGGGCAACATCGCCGAACCCTTCCAACCCTTCCGAACCCGCAGAAATCCGCGCTTTGTCCCTTCCGGCAAACCTTCCGCCACCCTTCCGAACGGAAGCTTAGATATCGCGCCACCCGTCGCGGGGGAGCGGGGGTTGCTCGGGCGGGCCTGTCTCGTTCGGCGGCTCGCGATCCATGTCGTCGGGCAGCACGACGACCTTGCCCTCATGGTCGATGAAGTCCGTCGCTTGGCGGATCAGCTTGAGGCCAAGCCACTGCATCCCGTCGCTGGCCTTCTTGGTGTAGCCCTTCTCCTCCATCGCCTTGCTGAAGCCCTTGTTGCTCCACTCGCGTTCGCCCGCCGCCTTGCACCACGCCACGAACACCTCGTGGAGATGCGAGGACTGGACGCGGCTGTCGGCATCCGGCGCGGTGCAGAGGCGCAGGAAGCGGGAGAGCGGGTCGCTCGCATCGCGATAGGCCTGCGTCGCCCTGGTCACGTCGGCCGGTTCGACCAGTCCGTGGGCGAGATAGTCCATCAGCCCGTCGACGAGCCGCTTGAGCACGCCCGCCAGCTCGGCCGCCTTGATCTTGTTGAGGAGCTGCGGGTCCTTCTTCGGCGTCCCGTCCTCGTTGAACTCCAGATCGATATTCTTCGCCCAGCCGATCAGCTTGAGGCGGGACCAGATGCCGTCGTCGGTATCGGGGATTTCCGGCTTGGAATTGCCCGACATGATGAGCTTGAACTGCGGCAGCAGGTCGAAGAAGCCGCGGTGCAGCGCGCGCACCGCCATCGGCTCGCCGCCCGTCGCCGCCTTGATCAGCGCGGCGTTGAGCTTGGCGCCGCGTTCGGGCTCCGATGCGCGCAGCATGCGCACGCCGCCGAGCCGCGCCAGATCGGGCGATGCCGCCTCGCCACGCTTCTTGATGCCCTGGTCGAGGAACGTCTCGATGCCGATCGTGCCGGAATAGTCGCCGAGCGCCGAGCACCAGCTATCGATCGTCGTCGACTTGCCGTTGCGGCCGCGCCCATAGTTGAACCACAGCTTGTGCTCGCCGGTGATGCCGGTGCTCGACAGGCCGCCGACCTGGTGGAGATAGCGCCGCATCGCCGCGTCCGGCTGCGCCCATTCCAGCATCGCGTCATAGAGCGGCGCCTGCGCCTCGGGATCATAGGCAACCGGCGCAAGGCGGGTGATCAGATCCTCGCGGCTATGCGCGCCCAGCTCCATCACCGCCTCGATCGCCCCGTCGCCGCGCGTCTCGCGCCGGCAGCGCAGCGTTCCGTTCATCACGTTCAGCGCGAGCGGATCGACATCGAATTGCTCGATCGGCACCGTCAGCCATTGCCGCGCCAGATTGGCGATTGCGTTCGGCTTGCCCGCCGTCTCCGAAGATCGGCCGAAGGCGCGGACGATCGTCGAATAGAGCTGGAAATCGCGTCCCTTCGGCACCCATCGGTCGAGGCCGTGGGGCGTCGGCTCGTCGAGGTCCAGCTCGCGATCGGCATCCTCGTCGGCCGCCTTGCGCTTCTTCTTCACAGGCCGTGCGAAGCTAACCCCGGTGTCGGCGATGAATCGCGCTTCGTCCTGTATCGCCCGCACCGTCGCGAACACCGCCGCGATCACTTCGGAGGGCGGAACGTCCTTCTCCTGGTCGAGCACCTTCCACCGCCGCTCGTCCCAGCCCAGCCAGCCCTTCGCGGTCGTGAAGCGGTAAGTGTCGCCATGCTGGTCGCGGAAGCGCTCGGCGATGCCGAAGTCGGTGAGCGGATATCCGGCGCGCTTCTCGATCGCGCGCAAGGCCTCGACGTCGAAACCGCGGTTGAACCCGTCGTCGATCGCGCGGTCGATATCGCTGTGGAGCAGCCCGGCGACGTCCTCGCAATGCGGCCAGATCGCCTCCTTTGCCTCATATTCGTCGAGCAGCCCGGCCGCGACGCGCCGGCCGATCCCCCACGCGATGGCGGTGAGCGCTTTCTTTGTGCCGTCGGCATGCTCCAGCCGCCGTTCGAGCCAATGCTCGGCGATGCGGGCATAGCGCGCTTTCTCGGCCACGCTGAGCGCCGCGCCGCCCGTGCCCTCACCCCCCGGTGATTGGCCTTCCAGCCTTCCGTTTTGGAAGGATTGGGGATCATCGCCGCCGCGCGCGGGCGGAGCGGGCGCGGAAGGGCGGAAGGAGCGATTGGCATCGCGCAGGCGCGCCCCGGCCGAGGGCCGCGCGGATCGGCCGCCGCCGCGGCGGGCGGCTCGCTCGCGGGCGACGGCGCGGATGTCGGTCAGGTCGCGCGGGTTGGCGAGGCCGAAGCTCCACCCGCTGTCGATCGTCGCGGCGAGCTGGGCGGCATCGTCGCGGCCGGGATTGTCGCGCGCGGCCGCCTCGATGCACTGGCGCGCGAGCGTCGAGTCGAGCGCCCCGGCCGCGACGAGCGAGGCGACCTTGACGGCGCTGGCGTTGAGCTGCGCGTTGCGCTGCCCGCTGGGCGCGCGCCGGATCTCGGCGCACTCGCCGTCGAGCGCCGTCAGCGCATATTTGCGGACGTCGTCTTCCGGTTCGGAAGGATCACCCGATCGTCTGGCCGAGGCGCGCGGGGGAGGGGATGCGGACGCGGCCTGGTCGGCCGCGGCGTCGTTCTGGGGTGCGCCCTTCCGTTCGCGCAGCACCTTGACCAGCGCGGCCGGGGCATCGGCGATTTCGGCATTCCAGTCGCCGCGCAGCCAGCGGTAGCGGCGCCCGTCGGCCATCACGCTCGGCGGCGCGATGACATATCCGCCGACGCCGCGCACGTCGACGTGCTCGGGCAGGTTGCCGCGATTGTTGATCGGATCGCCGCCGGAAGGCTGGCGGAGGTAGAGGTGGACGCCGCCGCTGGGCGTCATCGCCGCCAGCGTCACCGGCAGCGCGCAGCCGATCTGCGCCTCGGTGTCGGCCTTGAGCTGCTCCAGCGTCCATTCGCGCGTCGTCACCTCGCCGGTCGTTTGATCGACGATCTCTTCGGTGCGAGGATCGAAATCGAGCGCCAGGCACCCGTTGCGCCCCATCGCCACGCCGATCATCGCGTCGGGCCAGCGCTTCCACCAGGCGGTGATCTGGTCCTCGTCCGTCGTCGCCTTGGTGACGCCGCCGCTCTTGGGGATCGGCTTGCCGCTGACCGGGTCCTTGTCGCGCGGAAGCAGCGGCCGCTTGGTCTCCGGGCTGCACGGGAACACCGGCCAGCCGCGCCGCGCATAGCCAAGCGCCGCGACCAGCATCGGCGACGGCAAGCCGACGCCGCCCGATGATCCACCCCCGGCAGGCACTATTTTGCTCCCCGCTCATCCTGAGGAGACGCGCCAGCGTCGTCTCGAAGGAGCAGCGCGAGCAGCGGCGGCGTCGGTTCGGGGGTCGGGATGCGCTCCCAGACGATCACCTTCTGGTAGCCCAGCCCCGCCGCCACGCGCGCCGATATCCGGCGCTTACCGTTGACGATCTGGCACAGAACGGACGGGCTGGTGCCCAGCTCGTGGGCGACGCGCTTCATGCGCCCGCGCGTGCTGAGCCGCCGCCGTATCTTGGCGCGGAGGACGCCTTCGTTCTTCGCCGCACCGGGGATGGGCTTGATCATGCCGCCGCAGCCTCGTCGGGCGCCGCGGCGGGCAATGTCAGCAACAGCCGCGCGTGGATCGCGTCGGCCAGTTCATAGACCTCGTCGCGGTAGAAGGCAGGGGCCTCGTCCATCGTGAAGCGCCGCGCCGGCCGGACGCCGCGCTCCATCACGCCCGTCGGCTCGTAGAGCACGAACGGCCGCGCGTCGTAGACGCCGAGCGCAATCGTATCGCGGATCGAGGCGGGCGCGTCGCTCATACGGCGGAGGGCACCAGGGCTTGAGACGATAGGGCGGCACGAAGCGACTTCATCAAAGCGTTGCGAGCGACACCGTAGATGTCGTGCGCCGTCGCCCATGCTGAAACGATGTAGTCGAGCTGATCTGCCAGCCTCTCCACTTCCGGGTCAGGATTGCGGTTGAGTGCGAGGATATTGGGCGTTTCATAAACGATCGGGCAGTGATCGAGCTGAAACCGGCGCAAGATGCCCCAATGGAGAGCAAGCTCGCTGTCCATCGTCGAGAAACGACCATATGCGAAGCCACGCATAAAGGCGTCCGCCTCAGCGTCCGGCTCCGGCGAGACGAGGATCAACTCCTCATACTTTTCCACCGTTGACGCGCTATCGCTGGACGGGGCTGCTTCGATCCGGCGCAGCAACGCATCCACCGTGTCGCAGGACAACCAGACCGTTTCGCTGCCGAGCGCGCGGCGGGCGGCGAGGTTGTCGCGCGCGCTCTGAACGTGGTCGATCGGCGCGCTATCCCTGTGTTGTTCGGTCATTTCAGTATCCTCGCGATGTGTCCCGAGTAGACCGCGACCGCCTTCCAATATGCAGCCATCGGTGCCTTGTGCTTCCGCCAGCACTGTTCCGCCCTGGTCAGCGCGTCGGCGCGAATATCGATGACGACGCCGCGCAGTTCGGCACGCGCCAGCGGGCTAAGCATCGCAAGCCGCCGCCCGCTCGGCAGCGCCAGAACGGGATTGCGGACTTCGGCCCGATTGGACCGCTCCGCCACTTGCTCGGGTGTGTGGGAGCTAGTCATGGCGGGACTGCCAGAAGCGGAGCGCGGTCAGGATCGTTTCGAGGTTATCCGCCAACTCGCTGGCGAGGCGCGGGCAAATCCTTTGCACGTCGCGGTGGTAGTAGCCCGCTAGTGCGCTGAAGCGGATATGCGCTTCGTTATACCGGATGACGGCCTTCGTGCCGAACACAGGAATATGATCATTGTCGCCGGGCAGAGGCTCGCCATCGCGCAGCAACTCTAAGCGACCGATTAGCGTCGCAACGTCGGCCATCATGCCTCTCCCTGCCGCCGCGCGGCTTCGGCCTGCGGCGAATGCGCGTTGAGCCAGTCCGCGGCGCGGATCGCGAGGCGGCTAACGATGTGGAAGGCGCGCTCCTGACGTGCGGCGACGATCGCGGCGCGCTGGTCGGCGGGCAGCAGCCGCCAGCACCGGCCGCACAGATGCTGCCACGCCTCGACGGCGGTGCCGCACCCGCGCACGGCGCAGAGCTGGTGCCGCCGCCTAGCCATCGACGTGCAGGCCTTGCGCAATGCCGCGCGCGAACTCGCGCAGCCGCCGCTTGAGCGTCGATCCTTCCTCGGCGCTCATCCGTTGTTTGCCGATCAGCCCCTCGATCTCGCCGCACTGCCGCTCGATATGCGCCGCCATCGCCGCCCGCTCGGCCGAGACGGCATCAGCGGCGGCCTCGGCCGCGACCTGGGCGAATGTGCGTCGTCGCGAAGTATTACTTCGCGCCGGGGGAGGCGCGGCCGTCATTCGACGGGCCTCAGGTGCGGGCGGCCTTCCAAAGCGGCTTCGATGGCGTTCGCGATTGCCGGGTGGCGCGCGTCCGATTTGGACCCGACTGCCCCCCCCTCCGGGACTATAGCCGCCAGATCCTCCATCGGCTCGCGCGACAGCCACTCGTAGACGCGATCGTGCGGCGCCTTCTCGTCCACGAACAGCACGCGCACCGGCCCATCGCCGAACACGCGATAGGTCGTGTCGCCGTCAGCGAGGAAGTGGATCACCACCACTGGCGCGGTCATGCCCGCGCTCCGCGGACAAAAGGTTCTAGCGACAGCGGCCACCGGGCCGACGTAGATTCGCTTACCATTTCGGGGCGCTGACGGCGGTAAAGCCGACCTGCATCTCGATCTATTTTGCGGGGGAGGCGGGTTTTCAGGCCGGTAGCATGACAAACGAATTTTCGGCCCGTTACACCCCGTCCGCCAGCGGACGCCCCGCACAGCGGCGCTCGACGTGCGACGAGGTTTAGGTGATGCAAATCGAAGTAGAGATCGGGTCGATAATCCTCGCAGCGGTGGCTTTGGCGGGCTGGATAGTCCGCTCTTCGCATGCCCGCCTTGCCAAGCCGCCAATAGTGACCCATTCTTCGCCGATGATCACCAAGTACGGCCCGCCTATTCACGCCGATGGATCGGTGCGTTTCACGTTTCGCGAAGGTCCGCGAACTTTCCGCGTCGCGGTCAGCGAAGAAGGGATCGACGACTACCGCGCGTCGGAGATGACGCGCGAAGAACAAGTCTGCTTCGTCGATCGATACTTTGGCCGCATTGCCACTGAAATCGTCAACCGTGCCGATGGTCGCGCCGTCGAAGGCGAAATCGTGGTCGGATCGGATTTCCTTCGCGCCGCGCTCGGGCCACCGAGAGGCTAGATGCCGACCTGGGGGGACAAATGGACTGTCACGCTCGGCCTTCGGACAGGGCTGCTGATCGGCGGCATTATCGGCGGTGCGTTCATCGTTGGCGCAGGCTTTTCGACCGCTGTCGCTGATGACTGGTTTGCGCTTGCGGGCGCGATGCTCGGCGCTGGCATAACGGTAGTGGGCAGCTTCGCCGTGGCAGATGCCGTCGTTGATCGAAAGCGACGAGAAACGAAGCAAATCGCCGTCGATGCTGTTGACGAGGCTCTTCGGATCGTTCGAGCACTGTTTGAAGGAAGCAGGATCGAAGGGGAGGTCATCACCCCGGATGACTTCGATCGCGTCATCCTTTGGGTGATGGAACTCCCCGTGGCAGCCCCGCCCATCGATGCGGCGATGCGCCACGCCTATTACGAGATCGGACGGATACCCGAGGGTTTGGTCACCAGCGCGCGCACTTTCGTTGCGACGAGGCAGCTTTACCCCGACGATATCGGCAATCGGGATGCGATGAGCGGACTGGGCCAGCTTTTGACCATCATCGCTAGAATCCTGTCGCCGACCCGCAACATACCGGCATGGCCAAGGGACGACTGAATGCCCGCCTTGCCCGACACCGAGCCGACCATCGTCGCCGCCGATGACAATGAGGACGTGCTGGTCATCTGGCGCGGCGGCCCGCGTTTGTACGTCGCCGCGTCCGCTATCGCCGATCGGATGGGCTTCACCCTGGACGAGCTGCCGCAGCGCATGACGCGGCGCCTCCGCGAAGGCTTCGTGCGCAACCACTTGCCCGCGATCCGCGCCGCCGCCGAAGCGGCCCGCGCGCGCGATCCGCGCTTCACCACGCTGACGGACTTCTAGGCGATGGCGGCTGTAGAGCCGACCTTGCTGGGCATCCCGGCGGGTGATTGGCTCGCCGCCGCTGGCGGAATAATCGGCGTAATACTCACGGTGATCGCAACACTGTGGATCGAACGCCGAAAAGGCGCGCAGATTAAAAAGCCGTTCAGACGGGCCGTAGTGGAACTGAGCGTTGCCCTGAAGCGCGTAATCGAGCCACGCATTTGGGCCGACTGTGGAAGTGAAGCGGTGAACGAGGTTATCATCAACCAGCAGGTCTTGATGCAGATATTGCAGCGTTATGATTTCGCCAGATCTCTCTACAAGACCTACGATCTGGACGTATGGGACGCGGTCCGAGCCTTGGACATGCAGATCGATGCCAGCAAGCCGCTGCTCGAGAAAGAGCTTCACATCATGTCGACAGTCTCGAACCACCAGAGTGTGTTCGATATCAACCAAGAGAACGTTTCGTCGGCGGCTTACCTGATGGCATTTGAGTGCGATCGGGTCATGCGCGAGATGAAGCTGATTTAGCTCAGCCATGCGCCGCCTCCGCCTCGAACCCATAATGCTGCGCGACCGCGATCAGATCGTCATTGCCGAGCGGCCCGCCGATCCCCGGCACGCGCCACTTGGGCAGATCGCCCTGCGCGTCGATCGCGGTCTGCTGCCCCTTGGCCGCGGCATCCTCGCGCCACGGCTTGAGGCCGATCCGCGTCAGATGCGCCTTCGCCGCCTGCACGCGCGCCTGATAGCGCTCGACCCAGCCGGGTGCGGCATCCCTGCATCCCGCCGCCGCCAGAGAGGAAGCGGCGGCGGGATGGTCGCACGGCGGGCGCGGGGTGGGGGGTGCAGCCGCCGTGCGATGCTGTGGGGTGAAACTCATGATCCGCTCATCCCGAGCGTGTCGAGGGACGCGGCATAGTCGCGCGCGCTCGGCGGGCGCTTGGTCTGCTTGCCGGATCGGACGATGGTCACCGTCCGCCAGCCCGCTTCCGGCCCGTCCTTGATCGTCGCCACGCGGATCAGCCCGCGCTCTTCCAGCCGCGCGATCCGCCACGCCGCCTGCTGCGCGGTGGCAAGCCCCGCCGCGCGCGCCAGCTCGGTGTTCGTCGGGCAGCGTCGCTGGAAGTTCGCCGCCCGGCGCAGCGCGGAAAGCACCGCATCCTCGCCCGGCAGCACGTCCTCGCGCATGTCGCCCGCCGGCGCAGTGGCCAGCGCGCGCTTCACGATCTGATAGTCGAAGCCCCGGCCGTCCGCGCGGCGCGGCTGCAGCAGGTCGACCCGCCCACGCTCGTAGAGCAGCCGCGCATGTTCCGCCGCCGGCCCGCGGATCAACGCGGGTGCCGAGCAATAGACGAACCGCTCGCCCGGCCGCGCTCCGGCCAGCCAGGCGTCCATCTCGGGCGGGCTGGAGACGGAGGCCGTCATGCCGCGGCCCTTTGCGGATGGAGAGTGGCCAGCCGTTCGGCGCATTCGGCGGCGCCGATGTTCGGTAGCCCGTGCCGCGTGCCATAGCGCAGCAGCGCACCCAGCAGGTCGCGGGTCGAAAGGCGGATCGCATCCATCTCGGACTGGCGGATGCCGATCGGCGGCCCGTCCGCGCGGATGATTTCGCTCGGCGCCTTGCGCCGCTCCCCCCGGCGCATCAGTCGGTCCCCCGCGCCCGCGCCTTGAGCGCGCTCTGGATCTCGACGGCGATCGCCACCAGCTCGTCGGCTTCGTTCAGCAGCGCCGCCGCTTCCTTGCCGCAGACGTCATTGTCATTCTCCAGCGCGGCGCCGATGCCGGAGATAATGTCGCCGCCCTCGCGCAGCAGCTTCGCCGCGCGCTGGCTCCACGCCGTCTCGGGCTGGCCCGCACCGGGCAGCCGAACCAGCGCATATCCGGCCTCGCTCGCCAGCCAGCGCGTCACCAGCGGATGCCCGGCCGTGCCGTGCGTCACCGCTTCCAGCGAGCGGACGTCGGCGATGGAAAGGAAGTCGGCGGTGTTCGGCACGCCGCAGCTAGACATCCGCGCCTGGCTCTTGCCCGTCACCTCGGCCGCGGCTTCCTGCCCGCCCGCGGCGCGGATCAGCGACTTCGATCGTGCCTTCCCGGCCTGCAGCTCGGGCGGCAGCTGCACCATGCGCCGGTCCTGCGCGGTGCGCCCGGTCATGCCGCCACCTCCCCCCTCTCCCGCGCGCGGGAGAGGGCCGGGGTGAGGGTGATATTTTCGGCGGCGATAGTTGCAGCGGCATCCGCCACTGCGGCGCTATCCCTCTCGTCATGATCCGCCGCCGCCAGCTCCGCATCCTTTTCCGCCATGAAGGCGGCAAGGCGCTGCAGAACCTTGAGGGAGGGCGAACGCCCTTCGCGGATGCTCTTGATCAGCTGCGGCTCGCCCGTCGCATCACGCCCAAAGCGGGTCGGCGGCATCGCGTGACGATCGAGGAACGCCTCGATCTTCGCCAGCAACTCGTCATCGCTCGGAATGTCCATGCGCGCTGAAATAAGTCAGCGAACGCTGAATAGGCAAGAGGAAATGTCAGCGGACGCTAAAATAGACGCGCCCGAGGGCGTGTGCAATATCGCTGACACGATGGCAGAGCCGCAGAACTCCGCGCTTTACGATGCGCTCATGGCCGTCAAGCCGCCAGAGTTGACGCGCAATGCCTGGGCGATGAAGGCGGGCGTCAATCGATCGGTGTTCGCCGATATCAAGTCGCGCGGCAACGCGAAGCACGACACGCTGGACAAGCTGCTCGACGCGATCGGCGTCAGCTTCGCGCAGTTCGATGCGGGCCGCGCCACGGTGCGCACCGAGGTTGCCGGCACCGGCATTCAGGATGTGCGCCGCGAGTTTCTGGGGGAGGGGCCGAGCGCGCCGCTGCCGCTGCTCGGCTCGGCGATGGGCAGCGAGTTCGGAGATATCGATGCACATATCGAGATGACCGAGCTTCACGTTGGCGAAGTACTGGACTATCTCGCGCGGCCGGCCACGCTGCGCGAGGATCAGAACGCCTATGCGCTGACCATCATCGGCGATTCGATGTTTCCGCGCTTCAAGCCCGGCGAGCGCGCCGCGGTCAGCCCGCGCCAGGCCGTCCACATCGGAGACGACGTGATCGTCCAGCTACGCGCAGCAGATGGCGAGGACGAGCGCGTGAAGATGGTGCTGGTCAAGGAACTGGTGCGACGTTCCGCCGCGTTCATCGAGCTGCGTCAGTATAATCCCGACGTTACCTTCCGCATCGAAGCGAACCGCGTGAAGCACATGCATCGCGTCAGCGGGCGATTGTTTTAGCCGCGGATGATCCGCAGGCATTCATCGACGGCATTGCCCCAATGGAGTTCGGCGTCATGGAGATGCCCATCGGCGTGCACGACGTCACCGCATGCCCGTCCGCATATGTCCGCGACCATCTTCCGTCGTTCAGGCGGAGACCGCAGGACCATCTTCAGCGCTAAGGCGAAGTCGGTGCCGTCGGGCGCAAGGCGGTGCGACGTGGCAAGCGCCAACTCTACGTCTTCGGTCTCGCCGTCGCAGCGCAGAGCATAGCTAGTAAGGGCTCGGTCGATAGACTCGTATTCCAGGGGATGCGCGTGGCCATCGCACCGTGTCATGAATACAAGTATCTTAGCCAAGGCCTCCATGCCGCGATCGGTGAAGGGCAGACCACTTCGTTTCAGACCCTCCGTGGTGGCAATCGGGTCCAAGCATTCGCCAGTTTGGCAATCGACCATCTCACGCATTCGATCGGGGCGAAACTCGCGATACGCTCCGGCCTCGTGGCAGAAGGCACCGATGACCAAGTTGCCGCCAACCTGTCGCCAGATCTTCGTTGCGGTGATCCGGCGGCAGCTCTCTTGTCCCGTGCGGTCAGTATATTGAATGAATGCCGACCAGCTCGAGGCCTTGCTTCGCGAAAGGTCCTTCAGCGCTGCTTCGTCGCTTCTCGGTCTCGTCGATCGGCGTGAGGGTGGCACCGGCGGAACAACTCTCTTGTCGGCCCATGCTTGGTCGACAATTTCCTTGAGCGACCGCCACGACTCCACGGCATTAGGCATATTTTCTCCCCCCGGACATTATGAGGAGAGCGAAGGCACGCGTCACTATCAGCTTGCTATGTAAGCGCACGCTGAAATAGGGCTTGACGTGTCAGCATCCGCTGACAGATAAGCGCCCCGGTTCAAACCGGAGGCGACCATGCTCAATTCCCCTGCGAGTTTCCCCCACGCTGGCAGCTATGCGCTGCGCGAGAAGGCCGATGGCTGGGATGCCGTCCGCATCCTCAACGCGCCCGACGCCAAGGGTGAGGTCACCGTCGCGATCGTCGGCACCGCCGGATCGTCCGGCAACACCCGCGTCGCGCTGTCCACGCTGATCGACGGCACCCCGCTCACCGATGCCGAGCGCGCCGAGATGAACGCGCTGATGGGGCGGGGCTGCAACAGCGCCGACGGCGCACGGCGCGAAGAACTGATGGATCGCGATCACCGCGCCTGCCGCCTCGCCGCCATGCTCAACGCCGCCGATCCGGCGCAGGCGGGGGAGGCGGCATGAGCGCGATCCTCCAGGCGCTCCGCGGTCAGGCGCCGTGCGCGTGCGACGCATGCCGCGCCGCCGCCGACACCCTGTCCCGCAACGCCGCGATCGGCGCCGCCCTGTTCGGCCTCGCCGCAATCGTCCTCCCGGAATGCATCGCCATAGTCGCGGCGGGAAGGTGAGGGCCGCATGCGCGTGATGCCGCATCTCGTCGACATGGCAGGCCGCGAGCGTGAGGTGCGCGAGCGCGTCGGCGCACAGCTGGTCGCGGCCGGGACGATGAGCCGGGAAGAACTGGAGGCCGATTGGCGCGCATGGCGCGCGATCGAGCGCTGGCTCGCCGGGAAATCGCTCGGCCAGGATATCGGCTTCGCCGAGCTGGAGCTTGCCACCGCGCGTGCCCTGCAGCGCAATTCCGCTAAGGCCGATGCCGATCCCGGCAATGCCGCCGTCGTAGAGCGTAGCGATGCCATATCCGCCATTCACAGCCGCGTGGCGCACGAGCGCGCCTGGCGTGACGATCTGAACCGCCAGCTCCGCGCCGAAGCCGATGCGCGCCGGCAGCAGGGGAGGGTGGTCGCCGCATGAACCGGGCCGAATTGCCCTTGCCCGTGCCGCGGCTGCTCAACGAGGAGACGGCCGCCGGCTATCTCGGCATCGGCAAGACCCATTTCCGCAAGCGGTGGCAGGCCAAGAGCCTGCCCCAGCCGCACAAGGACGGCAGTCGCCTCCTGTGGGATCGGCGGTTGCTCGATCGTTATGTTGACGAGCTCTCTGGGATCGGCCCATCCTCCAGCTCATGGGACGATGTGTGAGCGACATTCCCGGCGTCTGCCAGAAGAAGGGCATCACCTATCGGCGCTTCCGCGTGAAGCTGCCCGATGGCCGCTGGGGCGATCACTACGTCCGCTTGCCCGATCCGTCTGACCCGCGATTCGCCGAGGCTCTCGCGCGGGTCAACGCGACGCGTGAGCCGCGCCAGGCGGCGCTGCCGGGAACGATGGGTGCTTTGGTCGTCGAGGCGCGGCCGATCATCGCCGCGCGCAAGATGGCCGACAGCACTCGGCGGGACTGGCATTACTATCTCGGCCTGTTCGAAGCGGAGCATGGCAGCCGCTTGGTCGCGGATCTGCGCAAGTCGCACATCTTCCGGCTGCGCGATCGCATGGCGGAGACACCGGGCAAGGCCAACGCTTATGTTTCTAAGTTGCGCGCGCTGCTCGATATCGCGGTCGAGCGGGATTGGATCGCCGTCAATCCGGCCGACGGCATCCCGCGTCTCGCGCTCGGCGAATATGAACCCTGGCCGGCCGACGTGCTGGAGGCTGCGCTCGATGCGGCATCGCCCATGCTCCGCCTCGCCATCGTCACCGGCCTCTGTTCCGGCCAGCGCCTGAGCGACGTCATCAGGATGCAGCACGGCTGGCACGACGGTGCGATCATGGAGCTGCGCCACCGCAAGACCGCGGCCTATGCGGCGGTGCCGATGCATCCGCTGTGGCTGGCCGAAATCGCGAAGCTCCCCAAAAAGTCGGTCACCTTGCTCTATGACAGGAGCGGCAAGCCCTTCGCCGATACCGATCGCCTGCAGGCGAGCATCCGGCGGCTGATGCACGGCCTCGGCTATGTCGATGATGCCGGCCAGTTGCTCTACACCTTCCACGGCCTCGGCAAGAACGCCTGCTGCTATCTGACGGAGCTCGGTCTGTCCGACGGCCAGATCAGCGCGATCACCGGCAAGACGCCCGAAACCGTCCGCCACTACGCCAAACGCGCTCGCGTCCTGATGGTCGCGAAGAGCGCCGCCCGCCGCGTCGTCACCGGCCGCATCGGCGGCCTCGTGGGAAAAAATCCCTGATCTATGGGGAACTGCGAGCAACGCCGCAGAAAAAGCCGAGCAATTTCAAGCTGGTGACCCCTACGGGACTCGAACCCGTGTTTTCGCCGTGAGAGGGCGACGTCCTAGACCGCTAGACGAAGGGGCCGTTGCCGGCTGAGGGCGCGCATATGGGGCGCGTGGCCTGCCTGTCAAGCGAGGTGCGGCGTCCGGCGGCCGGCGCGGGTCGCTGCGCCATTGTCCATCGCGCCGGCTTCGTGCAAGGTGGCGGTGTGATCTGAAAAACGCCTCCGGGGGGACGTGGCATGGCGGATACGGCAGGGATGAGCGCTTCGGGCGGCGGTGGCGCATGATGCAATCGACATTGAGGATCGAGAGCGACGCGAAGACCCATGAGGGCCGCGTCCGCCCGATGAACGAGGACAGCTTCATCGCCCTGGAAGGCAACGGCTTCTGGGCCGTCGCCGACGGGATGGGTGGGCATGAGAAGGGCGAGTGGGCGAGCGCCTGCGTCGTTGCCGAGTTCGAGAAGATCGAATTTCCGGAATCGTTCGAGGAAGCGGCCGACCGCATCGTCGCGGCGGTGGTGACCGCCAACCGCTGCGTCTATGCCGAGGCGACCCAGCGCAAGCTGCAGATGGGATCGACCATCGTCGCACTCTACATGCGAGATCGCCATTATGCGGTCTTCTGGGTGGGGGACAGCCGCGCCTACCGGCTGCGTGGCGGCAAGCTCGAGCAATTGAGCCGCGATCATAGCCAGGTGCAGGAAATGGTCGACCGCGGGCTGATGGAGGCCAAGGATGCCGTCGGCCACCCGATGGGCCACGTGCTGACCCGCGCGGTCGGCGTCCGGCCCGAGATTGAGGTCGATCGCGCGATCGGCGAGGTCGAGCCCGGCGATACCTATCTGCTCTGCAGCGATGGCCTCCACGGCTATGTCGACGAGGCGGAGATCTTGCGGCTATTGGGGCGCGGCTCGCCCGGCGAGGCGTCCGAGCAGCTGGTGGTGCGCACGCTGGAGCGCGGCGCCCCAGATAATGTGACTGTCGTGACCGTATCGGTTTCCGAGCCGACCCTCCTATCGCTACCTCCCGGAGGCGACGCATGAGTGACAAGAACGATAAGAAGCCCGACGCGGAGGAAGCCAAGACGGTCTTCATGCCGTCCGAGAATCTGCCGCCCGCGCCGCCGCCCAAGCCGAAGAAGGCCAAGGCCGAAAAGCCCAAGGCGGATGCGCCTGCGGCGGGCGAGACGCCCGCCGTCGCCGCCGAGCCGACGCCCGAGCAGAAGGAAGTCGGCACCGCCTTCGAGGCGCGTACCGACACGCGCGGCATCAAGGTGGGCGACGTCCTCAACCACATCTTCGAAGTGAAGCGCTTTCTCGCCCGCGGCGGGATGGGCGAGGTGTTCGAGGGCTGCAACGTCAATTCGGACGAGAAGGTCGCGATCAAGGTGATGCTGCCGCAGCTCGCTGCGGACGAGAAGGTGGTGGGACTCTTCCGGCGCGAAGCGCGCACGCTGACCCGCCTGCACCACGAGGCGCTGGTCCAGTATCGCGTGCTGGCGCAGGAGCCGAACCTCGGCGTCCTCTATATCGTCACCGAGTTCATCGAGGGCGTGAACCTCGCCGACGCGCTCGGCAAGATCACGCCGACGCCGGAGGAGCAGGCGCAACTGCTGCGCCGCCTTGCCTCGGGCCTGCGCGCCGCGCATTCGCTGGGCGCCGTCCACCGCGATCTCTCGCCCGACAACGTGCTGCTGCCCGACGGCAAGCTGTCGCGCGCCAAGATCATCGATTTCGGCATCGCCAAGGACATGGAGGCGGGATCGGCGACGATCGTCGGCGACGGCTTCGCCGGCAAGCTCAACTATGTCGCGCCCGAGCAACTCGGCGATTACGGGCGCGAGATCGGCCCGTGGACCGACATCTACAGCCTCGGCCTCGTCATGCTCGCCGTCGCCAACGGCAAGAATGTCGATATGAGCGGATCGCTCGTCGATGCGATCGACAAGCGCCGCAAGGGCCCGGACATGGCGAAGGTCGCGCCGCTGATGCTGCCGGTGCTGGAAGCGATGCTGAAGCCCGATCCGGCGCAGCGCCTGCGCTCGATGGACGAAGTGCTTGCCGCGCTCGACCAGACCGGCGTCAAGCCGCAGCCGGGCGAGGAAACGGGCGCGATCGGCGGCCTTTCAGCGACGCCCTCGGGCGGCGTCCCCAAGCCGCTGCTGATCGGCGGCGGCATCGCGGCCGCAGCGGCGATTGCGGCCGCGGCCTGGTTCACGCTCGGCCGCGGCGACACGCCGGCCGGCCCCGGCATCCAGCCCGCCTCGCGCGCGCCGGCCGATGTCGCCCGCGCCGCGATCGATGCGACCATCCCCTCGGTGAGCTGCACCTGGCTCGAAGTCGGCGCCGTCGAGGAGAAAGCGGGCGCGGTGCGCGTCGCGATGCGCGGGGTCGCCGGCAACGGCGCCGCGGCGCAGACCGAGCTCGGCCAGGCGCTGACCGCCGCGGGCGTCGCCAACGCGACGATCGATATGGGCGATGTCGCGCCGATCACGGCAGCGGGCTGCGCTGCGCTCGATACCTTCCGCCAGGTTCGCGCGACCGAGAATGACAGCCTGTCGATCGCCGCGCCGCGGTTCGAGATGACGCGCCAGGCAGCAGGTCCGTTCGCCGGCAAGGAAGCGGTAACGGCGCCGATCGAGATCACCCCGGCAACGGACGCAGATTTCGCGATTGCCGGGATCGAGCCTTCGGGCGCAATTACCGTCCTCATCCCCGATCGCGCCGCGTTCAACCGCGAACTGGCCAATTCGCAGAATGGCCGCCCGATCCAGGACGAAGGGCAGGGCAAGTACAAGCTCAACATCGATCTCGACCACACCGGCTGGTCGGGGATCATGCTGGTGACCGGCAAGGGGCCGTTCGACACAAATCTCGTCCAGCCGCCGATCGGCGCGCGCGGGCCGAGCTGGCAATCGAGCTTCCTGGCCGCCGCCGCGCAACGCGGCTGGAAGGCGGAGATGGTCTGGTTCGAGACGGTGAACGACAAGCCGGACTGATCGCCGACCGCGGCGGGGCCGCGCCTTAGGGTCGGCCCTTGACTATCTGCTTGGCATAGGCCTTGCGGAATTCCTTGGCGAACACCTCCATGAACGCCTCGTCCGACTGGCTGGCGACGGTGTTGAATTCCTTCTCGTAATTGTTCCACAGCGCCGCATCGCGCGCGGCGGGCAGGATGCGGGCGAGCAGGCCGATATTGTCGGCGCGGCGCTTGATCGATCCGGGCGAGAAGCGCTCCAGCGTCTGGCGAAGCGCTCCCGGGATCGCGGCCATCGTCGCCACCTGGTGCGACTGGATATCGACGAACGCATCCTCGATGGCCTTCTCGGCGTCGAGGAAGCCCTGCTGAGTAGGATTGACGAGCTGCGCGAGCGCCGCCTCGGGCGTGCGCGCGAACTTGATCGGGTTGTTGCCGTCGAGCTGAAGCTGCGTCGCCTCGGCGCCCATCTGCGATTTCGCGCGGGCACGCGATTCCACCATGATCACGAGGCCCGCGACGAGCCGCCGGAGCAGCGAGCCGCCCTTGACGATCGCTTCTGACGCCTCGGCCGTGATCTTGCTGCGTTCGATGCCGGCTGCCGTGAGATAGGCATTGGCTAGTTCGTCCGCCGTCGCCGCGACCATCGCCTGCGTCGCCGCGGCGCGATCGTCGGCGCCGAAGCCGCCGCGGTCCCAATCGATGCTGTTGGCGCCGGCGACCTTCTCCCACAGCGCTTCCTGCTCGGGCGCGAGGGCGACTTCTTCCTCGCCGGCTGCGCCACCGGCATCCGGGCCCGGCGCGAACACGGTGTGCTGCGGGTCGGCGGCAGGTGCGGGTGCCGGCGCGGCATCCGCGGCCGGAGCGAACACGGTGCGCTCGGGCTCCGCGGGTGCGGCCGGAACCGGCTCGGGCGGCGGGGGAGGGGCCACTACGTCCGCAGCGACCTTCGCGGTCACCGCATAGGGGCCGATCTTGAAGCTATCGCCGTCGGCGATGCGGCGCTCCTCGGTCATCCGCTCGGCGGCGCCGTTGAGGAAGGTGCCGTTGGTGCTGATGTCCTTGAATATGTAGCCGTCGCCGTCGCGCCGCAGCTCGGCATGGCGCGAGGAAATGTAGTTCTTGGCGTCGGGGAGGGTCCAATCGCAGTTGGCGGAGCGACCGATGATCGCGCTCTCGCCCTCAAGCGTGAAATCGGCCGGTGCCCCCTCCGGCTTGGGGTCTGCAACGCTCAAGGTCAAAGCCATCGGTCTCGTGACACTCCTTCCCACCCGCGTCGCCGGACGCACCTCTTAGCAACGGCCTCTCGGGCCGACAACCGGGCGGCTTGCTCGCAGGATTTGCGGGCTTCGTCGCAGGATAGCCACCGCTCACCTTGTCGTTTCCCCGCCCGGAAGCTATGATCTGCGGGCATTATTGGCGGCTATTGCCGTCTTTGAAGGTGGGGAATTTTCAAAATGCGCAAGATTGCAATCACTATGATGGTTGGCGCCGCATTTACGCTTCCGACGGCGCTCGGCGCGCAGCAGGCGAGTCGCACGACGGACGATTATGTTTGCGCCTTCGCAGGCCAGTGCAACGACCAGGCGGACGAGGAAGAAGCGGCTCCGGCGAATGCGCGCGGCACGCCGCGCACGTCCTCGACCCGCGGCTTCGCGCTTTCGCGTCCGGGCGAGGCCAAGCCGGCGGCGACCAATGCGCCGCGCAAGGCCGGCACCGCGCTCAAGTCCAAGGGCACGTCGGTGGCCGCGGTGAAGCGCAACCCTAAGCCAGTTGCCGCGCAGGGCCAGCGCGCCGATCTCCGCCTCAGCTTCGAGCTGGCGTCGGCGACGCTGACGCCGGTGGCGCGCGCCGAAGCGAAGGTGTTCGCGGAATCGCTGATGCGGCCCGAGCTCAAGAACATGCGCTTCGCGATCGAGGGTCATACCGACGCGCAGGGCGGCCGCGAATATAACCTCGATCTCTCGCGCCGCCGCGCGGAGGCGGTCGCCGATTATCTCGGTTCGATCGGCGTCGATCGCGCGCGGCTCGAAATCCGCGGCTTTGGCTTCGACAAACCGCTCGGCGGTCACCGACCCGCGGATGCGGCCAATCGCCGTGTCGAGGCCGTCCGCCTCTCGTAACGGCGGCGCTTAAGCCGGTTTTTACCCGGTTGTCGTAATGGCCGGGCTGTCCTTGGCGGAGAGCCCGGCCATGTATGCGTTTGCGGGATCGGCGCGGATCGTGCCCGTACTGGCGGATCGCCGTGCGCGGCGGGTCGCGCTCAGCACGCCGGTCGGCTTCCTCGATCGTTTCCTGCGCGGCGGCAGCATCCGCCTGCTCAACCTTTCATCCGGCGGTTTCTGCGGCGAAGGCGCGGGCGATCTGGCGCGCGACGATATCGTCTGGATCGAGCTGCCCGGCCTCGGCCTCGTGCGCAGCCAGGTCCGCTGGCGGATCGAGAATAATTTCGGCGCCGCCTTTCTGGCGGACGACCTGCGGCTACGCTTCCTGAACGGTCTGTCGCGCTAGCCCGCCGACGAGCGCCGCCAGCTCGAGCGCCTGTCCGGCATTGAGCCGCGGGTCGCAATGCGTGTGATAGCGATCGCCCAGATTCTCTTCCATCACCGGCACCAGCCCGCCGGTGCATTCGGTGACGTCCTGGCCGGTCATTTCGAGATGCATCCCGCCGGGGATCGCGCCCTCGGCGGTGCAGATTTCGAAGAAGCGGCGCGTCTCCGCCATGATCCGCTCCAGCGCGCGTGTCTTGTAGCCGCTCGCCGATTTGATCGTGTTGCCGTGCATGGGGTCGCACGACCAGAGCACCGGCCGTCCCAGTGCGCGCACCGCACGGATCAGCGGCGGCAGCCGATGGTCGATCAGGTCTGCCCCCATGCGGATGATGAGCGTGACACGGCCCGGTTCGCGTTCCGGATCGAGCGCCTCGAGCATCGCGATCAACGCCTCAGGTTCCAGCGACGGACCGCATTTGATGCCGACCGGATTGGCGAGCCCGCGCGCAAATTCGACATGCGCGGAGCCAGGAAAGCGCGTGCGATCCCCGATCCACAGGAAGTGCGCGGCCGAGGAGAAGGCGCGGCCATTCTCGATTCGAACGAGCGCGGCCTCGTAATCAAGGAGCAGCGCCTCATGGCTGGTATATATCGGTTTCCCACTCGCGCGCGACAGGCTGCGCAAATGGCTGAGCGTCGCGGTCGCCTGGCCATAGGCGCGGAACATACGCTCGGGATCGGGGGTGCGCGCCGCGCGATCGAACGCGATGCCGTTTACGATATCGCCGCGATAGGCGGGGAGGCGCGCATCGCCGCGCACTTCCGGATCGGTCGATCGCGGCTTGGCGAACTGACCCGCCAGCCGCGCGAGCCGGATCACCGGCACGCCCGTCGCCCGCGCGAGTAGCGACGCCATCGCATCCATCAGCGTATGGCCGGCGCGGATCGTCTCGGGCGAGAATTCGGCAAAGCTCTCCGCGCAATCGCCGCCTTGCAACAGGAACGCCCGCCTCATCTGCGCCTCGCCGAGCGCCTGGTGCAGCGCATCCATTTCGGAGAGGCTCACCAGGCCGGGGTAGGCAGCCAGCTCCCGCGTCGCCGCAGCCAGTGCGTCCGGGTCGGGATAGGCCGGCTGCTGCCGCACGTCGCGGTCTCGCCAGCTTAAGGGTGTCCATCCATGCGCCACCCGCCGCCCATCGCGGATCGGGGATCGGCGTGCAAGCGTCAGGCTCGTTCCAGCCATCGGGCGATCGCCTCGGCGATCCGCGGTCCCGCCGCACCGTCGCCGAACGGAAAGGCGGGCGTGGCCATGGTTTCGTAAAGGTGCGGCTGGTCCACCAGGGCGCGGACCTCGCGATAGATGCGCGCCGGGTCGGCACCGACGAGCTTGAGGCAGGGACACGGCTCCGTCCGTTCGGTTGCGTCGCGCAGCACCAGCACCGGCGTGCCGAACGCGGGCGCCTCCTCCTGCAGTCCGCCGCTGTCGGTCAGCACCAGCCAGCATTGCCGGAGCAACCGGACGGTCGCTTCATAATCGAGTGGCGGGACAAGTTCGATATGCTTCGATCCCCCCAACAGGTCGCGGATCGGCCCCGCAACATGCGGGTTGGCGTGGAGCGGCAGCAGCACGCGCACCGGCAGTTCGTCGACCAGACGGCGGAGCGCCGCCGCGATGCCCGTCAGCCGATCGCCGCGATTTTCGCGCCGATGGCAGGTAACGAGGATCAGGCGCCGCGCGCCGCTGTCACGCTCCACCGTGCCCATCGCATCCGTGGTGGCGAGCAGTGCATCGATGCCGCTGTTGCCGGTTACGATCGCTTGGCCGCGGACGCGCTCCGACCGGAGGTTGCGCAGCGCCGTCTCGCTCGGCGCGAACAGCAGCGTCGCGATCCGGTCGATCACTATACGATGGATCTCTTCGGGCCACGGATCGGTGGGGTGGTGCGAGCGTAGCCCCGCTTCGACGTGACCGATGGGAAGCCGGCTGTCGTGCGCGGCGAGCGCTCCTGCCAGGGCGCTGGACGTATCGCCCTGCACGAGCACGATTGCGGGTGATGCAGCCAGCATCGCCGGGCGAAGGCGATCGCGAAGGTGCTCCCGTATCTCGCCCGCGGAAAGATGGGCGGGATCGAATCCGATTTCGGCAGTGTCGGCCTGCAGCGCGGGTGGGATGTGCGGACGCAGTCCGCCATGTTGGCCGGTCAGGACGATATGCTGTGCAAAGCCCCGCGCCGCAAGCGCGCGGAGGACCGGCGCCATCTTGATGGCTTCAGGTCTGGTTCCGATGATCGATAGGACGGGGGAGGTCGTCGTGCGGCGGCTAACCGCCACCGCCCGGCACGCTCAGCTCCTGCGCAGCCTGGCGGAGCCGGCCTTGCGTCGCGCTGTCGCCCTGGAAGGCGGCGAGGCCGGAGGCGAGGGCGGCGCGCGCCGCCGTCGGATCGTTGAGCACCATGCGCGATCGCATCAGGCGGATCCAGCCGTCGGCGTCCTTGGGGTTGGCCTTCAGCCGCGCCTCGAGCCGCGAGACCATGCCCTTCACCATCTCGTCCTGCTCGCCCGGCGGGATCGAGGAGGCGGAGGCGAGTTGCTCGGCGGTCGGGCCGGGGATCGCCGCGGTGGCGACCGATCCCGCCGACGGCGCGGGCATCCGTCCGGCAACGTCGATGCCTTCCTTCTCGGCGACCTGATTGATCGTCCGGCGCACGTCCGCCTCATAGACCGCGCCCGCCGGCGCATCGCGCAGCATCGCGATCCAATCGTCGATCGCGCCCTTGTGGTCGCCGTTCAGATCCTTCTGCACCGCGGTGAAGTAGCGCGCGCGGGGATCCTTGGGATCGATCTTCAGCGCCCGCCCGAAGGCGGAGGCCGCTTCGGGCTCCACCTTGGTGCTGTTGCGCTGGATCGCCTCGCCGAGCGACGACCAGTTCTCCGCATTGTTGGGCTCGACCTCGGCGGCGCGACGGTAGGCGCCGGCCGCGGCGCCGAGATCGCCGGTCTCGAAATAGGACCAGCCGAGCATCCGCCAGTCGGCCGCATTGTCGGGATCGCGCTTCAGCCTCTCGGCGACCTTGGCGATCGAATCCTCCAGCGTGCCGACCGGCTGATCCGACTTCACCGCGCCGTGCGGACTCGCGACCGTATTGTCGGCATCGTCCGATCGCAGCAGCGCGACTCCGGCGGACGCGGCCAGGACCACGCCTGCGGCGATCAGCGCCATGGTGGATGCGGACGGCAGGCGCCGCGCGGAAGTATTGCCCTCGCTCATGACTGCGATCTTTCCTGCAAAATAATGAACGTCAAGTCTGGCGCAGCGCGGACAACGTGATAGAGTGAGGATGGCGACAGGCCCTGCTAGCCTGGCTTGTTGCCCATTATCGCGTCGGCCGTAAGTCGGTTTCGCGTTGAATGGGGGTGGGAAAAAGGTGGCGGAATCGTTCCGGATCGCGATCGTGGGATCGGGGCCCGCGGGGCTCAGCGCCGCTGGGCGTGCCGCGCAGCTCGGCATCAGCCACGTGCTGCTCGAAAAGACCGACCATCTGTCGGACACGATCTACAAATATCAGAAGGGCAAGCACGTCATGGCGACGCCGAGCCAGCTCGTGCTGCGCTCGGACCTCGATTTCGAGGCGGGCAAGCGCGAGGGGATTCTCGGCGTCTGGGATCGGCAGGCGGAAGAGCGCAAGATCAACGTCCGCAAGAATTCCGACGTCAAGGCGATCAGCGGCGCCAAGGGCGATTTTACCCTGACGATGACGAGCGGCGATACCGTCAAGGCCGAATATGTCGTGCTTGCGATCGGGACGCAGGGCAACCCGAACAAGATGCGCTGCGAGGGCGGCGATCTGCCGCACATCCAATATCAGCTCGACGATCCGGGTGAATATATCGACGAGCATATCACGATCGTCGGGTCGGGCGATGCGGGCATCGAGAATGCGCTCGGCCTCGCCGCCGATCTCGAGCAGAACAACACCGTCAGCATCCTCAACCGCAGCGCCGATTTCGCGCGCGCGAAAGGTGCCAACGTCAAGCTGCTGATGGAGGCGCGCGATAACGGCCGCGTCAGCGTCTATACCGAGACTTCGCCCGCGAAGGTGGAGAAGGGCTGGCTGACGCTGGAGACGCGCGATGGCGAGCAGCGTATCCGCTGCGACCGGATCATCGCCCGCCTCGGCTCCGCGCCGCCGCGCCAGTTCGTCGAGGCCTGCGGCGTCCAGTTCAGCAGTCCGGAGCGCGAATCCTATCCGCAGCTTTCGCCGCAGTTCGAGACGACGGTGCCCGGCATCTACGTCATCGGCGCGCTGGCGGGCTATCCGCTCATCAAGCATTGCATGAACCAGGGCTATGACGTCGTCGAGTTCATCAACGGCAATGCCGATCTCAAGCCCGCCGACGAGCCGATCCTGGAGCAGAAGTTCAAGGCGCTTCCCGGCACCCGCAGCGTCGAGGAGTGGCTCGCCTTCTTCCGCCGCCGCGTGACGATCCTCAACGATCTGTCGATGTTGCAGATGCGCGAGTTCATGCTCGATTCGGAGCCTGCCATGTATCGCGCGGGCGACGTGCTGGTGGAGCGCAACGAGCCCGGCTCCTCGCTCTTCGCGATCGCCGACGGATCGGTGATGGTCGAGATCGATCCCACCAACCCTGACGTCACCGTGCCGATCGAGCAGGGCTCGATCTTCGGCGAGGTCGGCCTGATTTCGGGCCGCCGCCGCGGCGCGACGGTGCGCACCGCCACCGGCGCGATCGTGATCGAGATTCCGCGCATGTCGGCGCTGAAGCTGATGGCGACGGTGCCGGCGGCGAAGCGCGCGATCACCCGCATCTCGACCGAGCGCCAGCTTCTCCAGATGTTCGGATCGGCGCTGTCGCCGGAGGATCTGCACGAGGTGCTCGAAACCTCCGAGATCAAGAGCGTGCGTGCCGGCGAGTCGATCATCAACGAGGGCGAGGAAGGCTATGACATCTTCGTCATCCGCTCGGGCTCGATGGTCGTCGAGAAGGCGATCGGCGGCAAGTCGGTATTCCTCTCCTATCTGCCCGCCGGCTCCTACGTCGGCGAGATGGCGCTAATCGACGGCGGCCGCCGCACCGCGACCGTCCGCGCGGCGATCAAGTCGGAGGTCATCCGCCTCGACGGCACGGCGATGCGCAAGTTGCTGGAAAGCAAGCCGGAGCTGATGAACCGCTTCAAGAGCGAGATGTCGTCGCGCCAGTCGCTCACCAGCTTCGTCGAGGCGAAGAAGGATGGGTTCGGCGGCGTCGTCGACATGTATTCCTCCGTCGCGACCTTCCTGCTCGAAAACGGCATCGGCGAAGCGACCGACGTGCTGCTGATCGACGAGAAGCTCTGCGTCGGCTGCGACAATTGCGAGAAAGCGTGTGCTGACAGCCACGAGGGCCTGTCGCGGCTCAATCGCGAGGCAGGTAAGACCTTCGCGCATCTCCATGTGCCGACCTCGTGCCGGCATTGCGAGCACCCACATTGCATGTCCGATTGCCCGCCGAACGCGATCCATCGCGGCCCGGACGGCGAAGTCTTCATTGACGAGACCTGCATCGGCTGCGGCAACTGCCAGCGCAACTGCCCCTACGGGGTGATCCGGATGGACAAGGTGCCGCCGAAGAAGCCGGGGCTGCTGCAATGGCTGTTCTTCGGCGCGGGGCCGGGGCCGGGCGAACCGTCCAAGGCCTGGTCGTACAAACGCAGCGATCCGGAAAAGCCGAAGAAGGCGATCAAGTGCGACATGTGCGCCGGCATCGACGGCGGCCCGGCCTGCGTGCGTGCCTGCCCGACGGGCGCGGCGATCCGCGTCGCGCCGGAGGAATTCTTGACGGTGGCCCGCCTTGGCGAATGAAGCCGGCGGGATCGCACCGATGCGTAAGGGGAGCCCGGCCGGTATCCGGGGCATGGGAACGGCTTGGGGTGCGGGGGCGCTGACCTGATGGCGAGCAGGGGGTTAGGACAGATCGGCGCGGGGTCGGCCGCAGTGAGCCATGAGAGCTTCCTGCGCCACAAGAGCTACCGCTGGCTGAAGATCGCGACCTTGCTGTGCTTGGTGTCGCTCGTCGCCTATATATTCGCGGACGTGCAGCCGCGGCCGAATGGCGGAAGCTGGCTCGGCTATACGCTCGGCACCATCGGCGCGCTGCTGATCCTCTGGCTGACCTTGCTCGGCGTCCGCAAGCGCGCGATGACGCCGGGGCGCTGGTCACTCAAGGCGTGGACCTCGGCGCACGTCTATCTCGGCCTTTCGCTCATCATCGTCGCGACGCTGCACACCGGCTTCCAGTTCGGCTGGAACGTCCACACGCTCGCTTATGCGCTGATGATGCTGGTCATCATCTCGGGCATCTACGGAATCAGCGTCTATGCGCTGCTGCCCGGCGAGCTTTCCGACAATCGCGTCGAGATGACCAAGCCGCAGATGATCGAGGCGGTGCGCAAGGTCGATCAGCAGCTCCAGATTTCCGCGCAGCCGCTGGCGATCGAGGATTCGGAGCTGGTGCTCGCCTCGGTCGATACCGATCCGTTCAAGGCGGGGCTCTTCCGGCGCCTTTCCGGCCATTATCCCAATTGCGGCAACCGCCGCGCGCTGCGCGAGATGCGCCGCCGCCTCACCACCGCGACCGGCGAGGAAGCCGACAATCTGGAAACGATCGTCGGCCTGCTGGAGCGCAAGGAACTCGCGCTGTCGCGCATCCGCCGGCATTTGCGCATCCGCGCGATGCTGGAGGTGTGGCTCTACGTCCATGTGCCCGTCACCTTCGCGCTGATCGCGGCGTTGCTGGCGCACATCATCTCCGTCTTCTTCTACTGGTAAGGGGAGCGAAACGATGGCTTTCCTGACCCGCCAAATCTCGCACAGCGCCGAAGGGCGCGAGATCGTTCGCAGCGCGCGGATCGACGATGATCTGATCCGCATCGGCCGCGATCCCTCGTGCGACATCAAGCTCACTGATCTCGCGGTCGCGCTGCAGCACGCCGTCATCGAGCGTATCTCGGGCGGCCAGCTCGGCGTTTCCGCCAGCACCGGCCTTCGCGTCGAGCTCAACGGATCGAGCGTGCCGTTCGGCCGCATCGATCTTGCGCAGGGCGGTGAGATCCGCATCGCCAGCCACCTCATCCGCGTCATGCCAACGCCCGCCGGCGCCGACGATGTCGAGCTGGTGCTGGAGCGCGTCGCGGAGGGCGAGGGCAAGCTGGACGCCGCCGACGATGCGCGCTTCTCGCTCGTCTCGGTCATGCCCACCAAGCGCATCGCCGCCTGGGCGGTGGTGGTGGCGGTGCTGCTCGCCTTCCTGGCGTGGCCGATCAAGAGCGCGTTCGACCAGCGTCAGGCGCAGGCCGCGCAGGCGGCGAGCCCGCCGGCGGCGATCCCCGCCGCGGCGCAGAAATTCCACGCCGATTCGATGTGGAGCAGCGGCAAGCTCTCGCAGGCGCACGCCTCGCTCGAGAACAATTGCGTCGCGTGCCACGCCACGCCGTTCGTCGCCGTGCGCGACGAATCCTGCCGCGATTGCCACGTCTCGATCCACGATCACGCCGATCCGTTCCGCATGGCGCGCGCGCAGCCAGACCTTTCGACCTGGGGCCGTGTCCAGCTTGCGGTGAAGGAGACGTTCAACCTGCCGCCGGGCCGCTGCGTCGATTGCCACAAGGAGCATGAGGGCAATCAGGTGATGCCGGTGACCGAGCAGCGTTTCTGCAGCGATTGCCACGGGGGGCTCGACAAGAAGCTGCCCGACACCAAGCTCGGCAATGCCGATGATTTCGGAAAGACCCATCCCGAGTTCCAGCCCGCGGTCATCACCCGCTGGAACGGCGATCAGCCAGTGCTGCAGCGCATGTCGCTGGCCGCCAAGCCGAAAGAAATGAGCAACCTCAAATTCCCGCACGATCTCCACCTCTCCAAGACCAACGGGGTGGCGCAGATGGCGCGGCGGCTGGGCTCGCGCTTCGGCTTCGGCCAGGCGATGGAGTGCAAGGATTGCCACGTCGCGACGCCGGACGGGGTGCGCTTCCAGCCGGTCGACATGGAGACCGATTGCCAGATGTGCCACAGCCTAGCCTTCGATCGGCAGGGCAGCACGCTGCGGACGCTGCGTCATGGCGATCCGGCGCAGGTGGTTGCGGACATGCGCGACTTCTACCGCGCCCGCGTCCCCAATCCGCCGGCGACGCTGGGCGGCATGTCGCGCCGCCTGCCGGGCGAGAATATCGATGTCCGCAACCAGCGGCAGTTCCAGATCGCCAATGCGGCGCCGGGCCGGGCCGAGCGCGCCATCCGCGCGGTCTTCTCGCCGGGCGGGGCCTGCTACGATTGCCACGTCGTCCAGCCGCCGCCGCCGGGCTCCCTCAATTACGAAATCCGTCCGGTCGCCTTCCCGATCCGCTTCATGAACCATGGCTGGTTCGACCATAAGGCGCATGCCAACGAAACCTGCACGAGCTGCCACAAGGCGGAAAGCTCGGCGAGCGCGACCGATCTGATGCTGCCCGATCTGGCGAGCTGCCGGACGTGCCACGGCGGCGAAAACTCGAAGGCGGACGTGCCGTCCTCCTGCGCGATGTGTCACGATTATCATATGGACACCGGCGTGCCCTCGATGCTGATCCGCCAGCAGGTGCGCGGCAAGCGCCAGGACACGACGGCTAAGGTGGAGCCGGCCAAGGCGGCATCGCGATAGGATCATGAAAACGCGATGCTGATCGCGCAGATTACCGACATCCACCTGGGCTTCGAGCCCAACAATCCTGCCGAGTTCAATCGCAAGCGGCTGGACAAGGTGCTCGCGCGCCTGGTCGCGACCAACCCGCGACCCGACATGCTGATCGTCAGCGGCGACATGGCCGACACCGGCGACGACAGCGCGTCCTACAAAAGGCTGCGCTCGGCGCTGTCGCAATTCCCGGTGCCGACCTATTTCTGCATGGGCAATCACGACAGCCGCGGCGCCTTCACCCGCTACTTCCCGCACATCCCGACCGCCGACGGCTTCGTCCAATATGCGGTCGATGATTGGCCGCTCCGCATCCTCGTCCTCGATACGCTGGAGGAGGGGCGGCACAGCGGCAATTTCTGCGAAACGCGCGCCGCCTGGCTGCGCGCGCGGCTGGCGGAGGCGCCGGACAAGCCGACGCTCATCGTCCTCCACCACCCGCCGATCGACAGCGGGCTGAGCTGGATGACCGAGAATCCGGAAGCCGAGTGGGTGCTCCGGCTGCGCACGATCCTAGAGGCGCAGGACAATATCGTCGCGATGGTCGCCGGCCATCTGCATCGGCCGGTGATGACGCAATGGGCGGGGACGCGGCTGATGGTCTGCCCGTCGACCGCGCCGCAGGTGGCGCTCGATCTCGCCGCGATCGATCCGGACAAGCCCGACGGTCGCGCCATGATCGTCGCCGATGCGCCGGGCTATGCGCTCCATCTCTGGAACGGTGCCTCGCTCGTCTCGCATTTCGACAGCGCGGAGGAACATACCGTGCTCGCGCGCTACGAGCCGGCGCTGCAGCCGCTCGTTCAGATGCTCGCCGCCGAACGCGCGATCGACTGAGCGCGCGTCGCTCCGGCTACCGTCATCCCGGCAAAAGCCGGGATCTCACCTCTTCTTCACAAGCTGAACGTCGAGCAGGTTCAAGATTCCGGCGTTCGCCGGAATGACGACCTGTGATGTGGAGCTCAGTTGCCGCCGCGCGCCGTGTTGCCGCTCGGCCCGACCCAATCGGCGAAGGTGCCGATGTCGCGCACCTTGTAGGGGAAGCCCTTGCGGTTGAGGAACAGCCGCTCCTGCTCGGTGCGGGTGAACGGCCGCGACCCGAGGCGCCCGAAGATCGCGATCTGGCCGCCGGTCTCGTCGACGCCGCGATCGCGGTCGAGGCCCTTGGAGAGCGACAGCGCCGGGCGCGGCGTCTTCGCCCAGGCGATCAGCTCGGGCTTGGGCGCGGGCGAGAAGCCGTAGACGTTGGGGGTGCTGGCGAAGGAGGTGAGCTGCACCACCTTCATCCCGTTCCGCCCGTCGGCGACATAGGCGAAGAGCGAGGCGTTGGTGGAGCCGACGATCACGTCCTCGACATCGTTCATCCGCCCGTCGAACGTCACCTTCTCGTAAATCGCGGGGCGCTCCGGATTGGTGATGTTGACGATCACCAGCCCGTCCTGCTTGCCCGCGACATAGGCGTAGGTGCGGGCAAGGTAGATCTTGCGCGCATCGGCCAGCGGCACGGTGGCCTCGGGGATGGGGCGGGGGCTGTCCATCTTCGTCACGTCGAAGACCTTGAGGCCCTCGCCATCGGTGACCCAGAGGTAGCGGAACTGGATGGCCGAGGCGCGCGCATCGGTCAGCGGCAGGTTCGCCGTCAGCCGCGGCTGCAGCGGATCGTTGAGATCAACGACGGCAAGTCCGGTCGCGGTGGTGATATAGGCGTAATGGCCGGCGAGCGTGATGTGCCGTGCGCCGGTCAGCACGCCGCCCTCGTTCCAGGTCACCGCGCGCTTGACGAAATTGTTGCGCGGCTCGCCGTCGGCGAACGTGTCGACGTCGACCAGGATCAAGCCCTCCACGCTGTCGGTGACGACGGCGTAGCGATAGAGCGGGTGGAAGGCCTGTTCCTCATTCTCGGGGAAGTTCTTCCGGATATTGTCGTTGCGCGCGACGCTGATCGACTGGTTGGTCGGCAGCGCCATGCAGGTCGCGTTGGTCGTCTTCACCTGCGGGTTGTGGCCCAGCGGCGAGAAGGGCGCGGTGATCATCCGCTCCGACGTGCCCTTGTTGCCCACGCTCGCGATGTCATAGACGCGGAAGCCGCCCTTGCCCTCGGCGACATACATATATTCGCCGCGCATCTGCAGGCAGCGGACCGCGCCCGCCGTGCCCTGGACGGTGTTGACGAACTGCTCCAGCGCCTTGGTCTCGCCGCTCAGTTTCTTGTCGAAGGTCTTGCCGCGGATCCAGTTCTTGAGCTCGCGCCCGTTGTCGCTGACGTGCATGCGCCAGTAATCGGGATAGGCGTAGCGGTGGAGGTTGGAACCGATCACCGACTGCGGCTCGTCCCATTCGGTCACGCGCGTCGCCTGGAAACCCTGCTCGAGCCCGGTGAAGGCGTGCATCCCGACGAAGTTCACGAAGTTCGTCCCGTGGAGCATGAGCTGTGCCATGATCGCATTGTTGTCGTTGGCTTCCGACAGGTGGCAATCGGTGCAGGTCTTGGTCTCGTTCTTGCGCACCGTGTGCGGGAAGTGCGGCGCGAACGCCTGGCTCGAGAAGCCCGCCGCGCTGATCGGCGGCTGCTGCACGTAGATGCGCTCGCGATTGACGTTGGTCGACGAAAGGATCAGCGCCGAGGTCGAGCGGATCGGGGCGATGATATTGCCCTTGGTCGTCTGGTGCCGGCCGAGCTGGAACATCTCGTCGCGCGCGACCTGCGGGTTGTAGGTCGCGAAGTTGCGCGTCTCCTGCTCGTCATATTTGTGCGTCTTGGTCTTCCAGTTCGCCTCGATCGGCAGGTGGCAGCCCGCGCATGAGGTCGTCCAGGAAAGGTGGCAGGTGAAGCAGGCCATCTCGTCCGGATCGTGCGCCAGATTCTCCTTGGCGACGCCGGTGCCGAATTCGAACTTGCCGGTATCCGCGCCGGTCTTGGACATGAGTTTGGCGCGCGCCGACTTCATATTGAAGTGCGGGCTGCCGCGATCGACGCTGTCCTTGACGAGGCTCACCTCCCATTCGAGATCGGGATCGACGATCGAGCGCTGGATGAGCGCGCGGGTGCCGTCGTCCTTCTCCACCCATTCGAAGCGGCGGCGGCCGTCTTCGTTGCGCAGCAGTGCGAGGTTGTTGCCCTTGGGCGGCGCGGCCGGGCCGGAGGTCAGCAGGTTTGGATAGGCGGTCGCGGTGCCGTGACAGTCCTTGCAGCCGATCTCGATCGCATTGGCGACCTCACCGTAGATGAAGCCGTTGCCGTGGCTGTCCTGCGCGAAGTGGCAGTCGGCGCACTGCAGGCCCTTTTCGGCATGGATGTCCATCATGTGGACCGATTTGCCCGGGTTGACCCCAGCGGGGACGAACAGGCCTTCGCCTTCCTTGCGGAACTTGTCGGGATCGTTGGGGTCGACGATCCGCGCGCCCTCGGTGCCATAGGTCGCCATATTGCCGTCCGCGTCGAGCAGATTGCCCTCGCGGTCCCGCTTGAAGATGGCGCGGAAGTTCCAGCCGTGGCCGTGATAGTCGGCGAACTGCGTGTCCTTGGCGTTGGGGTTCACCCGGTCATAGACGTTGCGCAGGAAATCGACGTCGCCCCACAGCCCCCGCGGCGCGGCGGCCTCGGGGTTGCGGTCGAGCACCTTGTGGACCTCCGCCGCCGTCGGATATTTCTGGCTGCGGAATTTCTTCTCTTCCTCCGGCGTGTTCGCGGGCAGCCGGTTCTCCGGCCCCGGCCACATCAGATCCGCATCGGATTCATAATCCCACATCGTGTAGCCGAGGTAGGAGTTCAGGAAGATGTTCGGCTGGTGCATGTGGCAGTTCATGCACTGCGCCGTCGTGATCGCGCGGGTGAAGACGTGGCGGATCGGGTGGCCCTTCTCCTTCACCATCTCGTGATTGGCATCCTTCGGCGCACCCGCGAGCGCGTCGCCGTCCTCGCCATGCGCACCGGGGGCCGGGGGATAGCCCTTGCCGCCCTTCAGCCCGCCGTGCGCGTCGCCCTTCGCCGGCTCCATCTTGTTGGCGATGGTGGGATCGACCGTCGCGGTCTGTCCGTCGCGGCCATATTTGGAATAGGTCAGGCTGTGTCGCGGCTCGCGGTCGTTGGCATAGACGACGTGACAGCCCGCGCAGCCCGAATGGCGATAGTCGCCCGGCTGGTCGTTTGTGCCCATCATCCACATGAACGGATCGTTGAGGCGCGTTTTGTGGACGTTGAGGATCGGGATCGCGACGCGCAGGCCGGTGCCGGGTCCGCGGTTGGACTGGCGGATGTCGGGCCGACCGGCCTCCTCCAGCCGCTGGATCGAGCCCGTGGGGTTGGGAAGGCCGACTTCGGCGAACTGGGTGTTGATGTTGCGTCCGCCGCGCTCGAATACGCGGAAGATGTCGCCCGGTGGCACGACGTGCCAGCTCGGCAACGGATAAAGCTCGGCGAGCACGCCGCGTGCCTTCTGCTCGGGCGTGATCTTGCCGGCCGGGCCGACGGGCGTCACGATCTTCGCGGCTTTGCCGTCGCGGGTATAGGCCTCGCCGAAGATGTAATTCTTGAACGGCGCGATGCCGTTGTTGTAGGCGGCGCCGCCCCACAGCATCGCGCCGGACGCCATCAGCGAACGCTCGGCCGCCTCGATCACCTCGATATGGCAGGCGCCGCAGGCATCGCGCGCGACGCGATAGTCGGACGGGTTGTTGAAGCGGATGAATTCGGCCGATTCCCGGTTGAGCAGCGTATAGCTGCGCTTCGGGTTGGCGCTGGACGGGAAGTGCCAGCTATCCGGATATTTGGGCAGCACGTGCGCCTGGTCGCGCGCCGCGACATAGGCCGGCGCGGCGTGATCGGACACATCCGCGGCCACGATCGACGGGTTGCCGCCGTGGCAGTCGACGCAGCCCAGCACCACCGCGGGCGATTTGTGCATCGTCGGCGCGTCGCTCGCGGTGTGGCACGAGACGCAGCCCTTGCTCTTGGCGTCCGCGTCGGCCCAATCCTGCGTGCGCGGCGCGGGCTCGGCGCGGACCAGGCTGTAGTCGCGCGAGACCGCGACTTCCTTCTCCGCGGCGCCCACCGGCGCGACGGCGAGCGTCATCAGCGCCGAAGCGGCGATCGCGATCCAGGACCGCGGGGGCATGGGATTGCGGAGGCGCATCAGTAGGTCAGGATCGCGTTGAAGAGGACGGAATAATAGCGCTTGTCGCGGTCGCGGTTCTCGAACAGGTCGCGGAAGCCGCTGCCCGGCTGGAGCACCGCCGCCGAGGCGCGGAAGACCACGTTCTGGATGAAGCTCGGCCGGTAGATGGTCGCCACCGACGCGTCCCAGCCGATGTCCTTGGGGATCGACCCTTCGGAGCGCAGCGTCTGCAGCACCTGCGTCTTGTGGAACCACAGATGGTTGAGGTTCGCGGAGACGCGGAACTCGGGCGTGATGTCGAAATCGGCGCCGACGCCGGCGAGGATAGTGCCGGGGTTGGCGAAGTTCGACTGGCCTTCCTCCTTGGAGGAGCGCAGCGTGTTGAGCACGCCGTTGCGCCCGTTGATCGAGATCGCGCGGCCGCCGCCGATGAACGGAATGGTCTGGCGGATCCAGTAGCTGGTGTCCGCGCCCGCGAAGATCGGATTCTCGAAGATCGCGTCGAAGCCGCGCTCGGTATCGTCGAACGGATCGCCGTCGCCGCTCGCGAACAGGAACGATCCGCGG
This sequence comes from Allosphingosinicella indica, assembly GCF_900177405.1. NCBI lineage: Bacteria > Pseudomonadati > Pseudomonadota > Alphaproteobacteria > Sphingomonadales > Sphingomicrobiaceae > Allosphingosinicella > Allosphingosinicella indica. Next base: position 1,919,849 of record NZ_LT840185.1, read on the forward strand.
AAGCGCGCCCAGTTGACGTCGTAGGACGGCTCGGCGGCGAAGAAGAACGAGCGGACCTCCGCCTTGCGGCCGGTGAAGACGTTGTTCCGGTCCGATCCCAGCGCGGCATAGGCCTGCGCGGAAAGGTTGACCCGGCCGACGCGCCCGTCGACGCCATAGCCGAGGTACACGATGTCGTAGTTGCGCGCCCTGAGGTTGCCGATCAGCGCCGGGCGGACCGGGAAGCCGTTGTCGTCGACCTGCACGTCGCCGCGCTCGCGGTTGATGTTCCAGGTGACGCTCGCCTCGCTGGTGAGGCCGACGATCGGGAAATCCTGGCGATAGACGTTGGCGTGCAGCACCCAATCCTGGCGCGGCGTCTGCGTAATGTCGTTGAGGCCGGAGTTGGTGTCCTTCTCCAGCCGCCAGATACCGATCAGATTATACTGGAAGCGGTTGTTGTCGCGGTTGCCGAACAGGCGCCACGCGAGCTGCTGATCGTTGAACAGGAAACCGCGGAAATCGAGCTGCAACGGCTGAATGCCGACGCGACCCGAATAGAAATCAAAGCGATCCGACGTATTCTTGAAGTGATAGTCGAGAAATGCCTCCTGCACGCCCAGGAAGGAATCGAAGCGCGTCGTCCCCTTCGTCGGCTCGATGAAGAGCACGCGTTTCTCGGGCACGTCGACATAGTTCATGTTGTAGGCGAGCGTCAGGCGCCACTCGACGTCGGGCGGCTTGTAGGCGGTCGATCCCTTGATCAGCGCCGCGCTGGCGATGAAGGTCTGCGCCAGCACGATGCTGTCGTTGCGGCCGAACACGTCGTTGCTGCCCGGCCGGTTGGGGAATTGGATGCCGACGGGAATCGGGAAGCTGCGCGGCTCGAACACCGAGTCCGACACGGCGCTCGCCACAAAGAACCACTCGTCGGTCTTGAGGCCGAGGAATTTGGGCGTGGCGCAGGGCTTGATGCCTTCGGCGCGGCGCTTGGCCTGCTCCTCGTCGGTCGGAAGGCAGAGCGGGCGGTCGCCCTTCAACGTGTTCTGGTTATACGGGTCCCACCACTTCTCCTTCACCACGCCCAGCGTCTGGATGAGCCGCCAGCGGTCGGGGATCGGGATATGGTCGGTCGGGAACGCCTCGGGCGGCGGCGCGCGCACCGCCCCGATATTGTTCTGCGTCTGCGCGTCGGGCAGCACTTCCTGATAGCCCGGGACGCGGCGCCCTTCGAGCAGCGGATCGTCGGCATTCGGGCCGCCCGGCGTCGGATTATATTCGGGCTGCTTGGTCCAATCGGGCGCGGGCGGTCCGGCCTCTACCGCCGTCGGCTCGGTAACTGGCGGCACTTCGGCCTGGGCAAGCTGCACCGGCGCGAACAGCTCGAGCTGCTCTGGCGCAACCGCTTCCGGCGCGGCGCTCCCCACGGGTGGCGGCGTCTCGGCAACCTGCGCGTCCGCCGGTGCCACCGGCGCCTCGGTGGTCACCAGCGTCGCCGTATCCATGTGCACGCCGCCAAGCGAGGCGGCGGCAAGCTGGAGGAGAGGCGCGGAGAGCTGCATCATCGCTGGCTATTTGCCCTGGCAGACATTCTGGTCGTTCGTGCCGATGAACGGCGCGAAGGGGCAGGCGATGAAGGTGAGCTGCTGGCCCTTGGGCTTGAGCTGATCCGAGCGGATGTTGAGCGCGGCGTTGCCGATTCCGCCCAGTTTCTTCGACGCATTGTCGAGGCCGAGGAAGGCGATCATGTCGCTCTGGTCGTCGCCATCGCCGGACGAGGCGACCGCGCCGATGAGCTGGCCGCCGCGATAGATGGGCACGCCGCCGGCGAAGAGCGTCAGACCGTTGTTGATGCGGTTGAAGCCGGGGCGCACTTCGGGTGACCGGGTGCAGGTCTGCGGCACGTCGGTCGGGCTCGCGCCGAGCACGAAGCCGACGTGCGCCACGATGTCGGGCGTGATCAAAGTCGACTGCAGCCCCGTCGAGAAGATGTTGAACCGTTCGGCCGGGATCGACAGCGGCCCCGGCTCGGTGCCGACTTGGCCGTCCGGATAGAAGGGCCGCGCGAGATTGCCGACCGCGCGGACGGAAAAGGCGGTCTTGCCGGTCAGCGCCGTCGGATCGCCCAGGAAGTTGCGGAACGCGCCGACATATTGCTGCACCGCCGGATTGGGGTTCGCCTGCAGATCGCCGGCCGCGGCCGGGTTGGAGAAGAAGACGGTGGTGCGCGCCTTCTGCGGCACTGCGTCGATCGCGTCGACCAGCGCGTCCGGCCCGCGGACGAGGCCGAGGATCTCGCCGAACGTATCGACGACGACGATCGTGTTCTGCGCGCGATTGTCGACCGGGCGGCGGACCTGCGCGCGCGCGCGGCGCTGGATGTCGAACGCCTCGACCAGGATCGTGCGGACTTCGGTTTCGCTGAGCGGTTGGCTAACCGCCGCGGCGTCGGTGCCGGCGCGCGGCGGGTAGCGGTTGTTGCCGAAGCCGTCGCTCACCACCCAGATATCGGAATCGCTATATTCGCTGGTCTTGGACGGGCGGATGCCCGACGCTTCCGATCCGTAGACCGTGCCCGGCTGGATGCCGAACGCGGCGTCATAATAGCCGCGGACCGATACGAGATTGCCGACGCTGCCGTTGATCGACGCGAAGGCGGGCGCGGTGCCGCTGCTCTTGAAGTCGTTCGGCGTCGCGTCGGACCAGCGCAGCAGCGTGCCGTCGATGCTGATCCGGTCGGCGCGGATGATCGGGTTCGGCTCGAACCCCCGCGTCGCCGCCAGCGCGATGATCTCTTCTTTGCTGTTGTCGTTGTCGCCATATTCGGTGTCGAGGCCGTAGACGCCGTCGCCCACCACCGCGACCGAGCCGACCACCGCGCCGTTCTTGTAGAGCGGGAAGGCGCCCGGATCGGCGCCGACGCCCAACGGACCGCGCTTGGTGCCGATGAAGCTGTCGGGCTGGCCGTAGCCGATGAACCGGCGCGACACGTCCGAGCAGGGAAGCTGGCTGAACTGCACGCTGAACAGCGGCCCGCTCTCCAGCCCGCGCGTCAGGCGAGAGGGCGGGAAGGTCTCCTGCACGATGTCGTTGGCGGTGCGGCTCGAGAAGGCGCCGCCCACCGACGAGAAGTAGGAAGAGGTCAGCGCCTTGGAGATGCCGCCCGCCAGCGCCGCCGGTGCCGGAAGCTGGAGGTTCTGGAGATCTGTGTTCTGCCCGTTCGGCGCGGGCGGGATGCGCAGCGTCAGGTTAGCGCCGTTCATCACGAACACGGCGAGTACGTTGCCGACGCGGTCGATGACGACGAAGCCCGAGGGCTGGCCCTGCGCCTGCGCTTCCGCCACGCCTTGCGAGATCACCTTCTCGATATCACTGACCGTAAGATTGGTGAATGCGGGCACCTGGAAAACGGTCGACGGTCCAGGCGTCGGGGCCGGGGTTGGTGCGGGGGTGGGGGCGGGAGACGGGGAACCGCCGCCGCCACCCCCGCACGACGCGAGCAGGAGCGAAGCGATCGCGACGAAACTGGCCGCATTACGCATGATTAACGAAGCCTCCGGATGGCCGCGGCGGCGCGGCCCAGGCTCGCGCGGAATTCGCGCGGCTGATAGGTGTTGGGATCGCGCACCGCGCGGTAGGCGCCGTTTACGTCGGCGCGGATGGAATCGGCGGTGCGATCGTTGATGTAGCCCGACGCGACGAGCGCCGAGAGCAAAGTGTCGGTCGCCATCACCGCCTGCACGCTGCCCGCATAATCGGTGAAGCGCGGGCTGATCGCCTCGCTGGTGATGCTGTCGACGATCGCAAAGGTCGCCTCGCGGCTGAAGGCGCCGCCGTCAAACGCATTGCCGAGCGCACGCACCGTATCGCGCAAAGTGCCGGCTGCCGCCACCGCCGATGCGCGGTCCTTGGCGAGCGCGGCGTGGAAATTGCGGCTGTCGCGATCGAAGCGCTGCGCAAGCTGGGGCGCCACCACCCGCGCCGCGGCCGAAAGCATGATCATATTCTCGTCGTTATAGGCGGGCATGCCGATCGGGATCGGGCGGCCGGGGTTCGGCACTGCGGTCGGCTCGAAATTCGGATTGTCCGAGATGCGCCGGTGGCAGGTGTGGCAATCGAAGAAATAGAATTCGGGATAGATGCCCTCGGTGCCGCGCGCCGGATTGACGAACAGGCCCAGCGACCGCTCCAGCGCCATCGCCTGGCCGACCGCCCAGGTCTCGACGCCATTCGGTCGGCGCTTGCGCTGCAGATAGTCCTTGTCGGTGTTGTGATGCTGCTGGAGCGTCGTGAACAGATCGAGCTCGAAGGCGATGCGCGGATGGCCCGCTGCCATGATCCGGTGGGTCACGAACTGGCCCTGGTCTGCGCTGCCGAAGTGGCAGTCGAGGCACGCGGCGGCGCGAGCCTTCGGCTGGTCGAGCGGGACGAGGCCGCGCGACACGTTGTTCGCATGCGTAGCGCCGACCGCATAATGGCTGGAAAGCCAGCCCGATGCCGGGCCGTGGCAGCTTTCGCAGCCGACGCCGTCGGAAAGCTGGAAGCGCCCGCCGCGAGCGCCAGATGGCGCGGGGGTCGCATGGCAGCCCAGGCACATCGGCGCCGTCGTCGCCTCGCCGATGCCGAGCCGCTGCGCGATCGCGCGCGACCGCGGTTCGGCGAGCACGCGCCACGCGCGGCTGTGCGCGCCGGAAGGCGATGATTCGTCCTGCCAGATCATGAGCTCGTCCTGCCGGACGATCGGGCCGTCGGCTTCGGAACGGCCGTGGCAGGTGGTGCCGCCGCACGTCGCGACGCCGACGAAACTGCCGCTGGTCGTCGGCTGCGCGATCGCCGCCGCGCCGTCAGGACGCCAGACGAGCGCAGCCAGGAAGGCGAGCAGCACGCCAGCCCCTCCGACCACCATCGCGAGATTGCGACTGCGATTCATGATGCCCCCCGAAAGCCGCTTTGACAGACGCAATGCGGCTGCAGCTCCCGCGGCAACTATGTTCAACTTGGGCCGCGCTTTCAAGCGACAACTCGCGTTTTGTGCGTGATGACAGCCCGCGCAAAGGCGGATACAGCTATTCGGCGAGGGGATTGGGGGATCGGGCGCCGTGCCGCAGCAGTCGGTGCGCGCGCTCTTCGCCGGTCCGGCAACAGCAATTGTCAGCGGAGACCGCGACCATGACGAAGGCGTCCGATCTATTCATCCAGTGCCTCGAAGAGGAGGGTGTCGAATATATCTTCGGCGTACCCGGCGAGGAGAATCTCGATTTCCTCGACAGTCTTTCGCGCTCCGACAAGATCAAGCTGATCCTGACCCGGCACGAGCAAGGCGCCGGCTTCATGGCGGCGACTTACGGCCGTCATACCGGCAAGACCGGCGTCTGCCTCGCGACCTTGGGTCCGGGCGCCACCAACTTCGTCACCGCCGCCGCTTATGCGCAGCTCGGTGGCATGCCTATCTTGATGATTACTGGGCAGAAACCGATCAAGAAGTCCAAGCAGGGCCGCTTCCAGATACTCGACGTCGTCGACATGATGGGGCCGATCACGAAATATACGCACCAGCTCGCCTCGGCCGACAACATCCCGAGTCGCGTGCGCGAATCCTTCCGTCTCGCGGAAGAGGAAAAGCCCGGCGCCACGCATCTCGAATTTCCCGAGGACATCGCCGAGGAGCAGACCGATTCGAAGCCGCTGAAGCCGAGCCTCGCGCGCCGGCCGACCGCGGACGAGAAGGCCGTGCGCGCCGCGGTCAAGAAGATCGAATCGGCGAAGGCGCCGGTGCTGGTGATCGGCGCGGGCGCGAACCGCAAGATGACCAGCCGGATGCTGCTCCAGTTCGTCGAGAAGACCAATATCCCCTTCCTCACCACCCAGCTCGGCAAGGGCGTGATCGACGAGACGCACCCCAAATTCCTGGGCTGCGCCGCGCTGTCGTCGGGCGATTACGTACACCGCGCGATCGAAGCGGCGGATCTCATCATCAACGTCGGCCATGACGTGATCGAGAAGCCGCCCTTCTTCATGAAGAATGGCGGCACCGAGGTGATCCACGTCTCGACCCGCTCGGCCGAGGTCGATCCTGTCTATTTCCCGCAGGTCGAGGTGATCGGCGACATCGCCAACGCCATCTGGCAGATCAAGGAGGACATCGTCCCCTCGGGCTCCTGGAATTTCGACCGGATGCTGAAGGCGCGCGCCGCCGAGGTCGAGCACACGAACGGCATGTGCGACGATCAGCGCTTCCCGATCTTCCCGCCGTGCTTGGTGAAGCAGGTGCGCGAGGCGATGCCGGCGGACGGCATCATCTGCCTCGACAACGGCGTCTACAAGATCTGGTTCGCGCGCAATTATCCGGCGCGCGCGCCCAACACCGTGCTGCTCGACAATGCGCTGGCGACGATGGGTGCGGGCCTGCCGTCGGCGATGGCCTCGGCGATGGTCTATCCGGGCCGCAAGGTGATGGCGATCTGCGGCGACGGCGGCTTCATGATGAATAGCCAGGAGATGGAGACCGCGGTCCGCCTGAAACTCAACATCACCGTGCTGATCCTCAACGACAACAGCTACGGCATGATCCGCTGGAAGCAGGCGAACATGGGCTTCGCCGATTGGGGCCTCACTTACGGCAACCCCGATTTCGTCAAATATGCCGAGGCCTATGGCGCCCACGGCCACCGCGTCGAAAGCGCCGAAGATCTGCCGCGCATCCTCAATGAATGCCTCAACACCGACGGCGTCCACCTGATCGATTGCCCGGTCGACTATTCCGAAAACGACCGCATATTGAACAAGGAGATCAAGGAACTGAGCGCGAAGGTTTGAGCCGCCTTCGCTTTGCATGTCATTCCCGCGAAAGCGGGAACCCAGAAGGGCGTCGCCGATGGCCCGAACCTATTGGGTGTACATCATGGCAAGCCGCCGCAACGGCACGCTCTATACCGGCGTGACAAGTGACATCGCGCGTCGTGTCATGGAGCATAAGAATGGCGCAACGGCCGGCTTCACACAGCGCTACTGTGTTACCCAGCTCGTCCACGCGGAAGGGTTCGAGAATGTCGACGAAGCCCTGGCACGTGAAAAGGCCGTCAAGAAATGGCGGTGTGCTTGGAAGCTGGAACTGATCGAGAAGGAAAATCCCGGCTGGCGCGATCTGTATGACCAAGTGATCTGATCGCCGCCGGCTGGGTTCCCGCTTTCGCGGGAATGACATTGAGGAAGTTGGAAGCATGACCAAGCTCAAGGACACCTATCCGCTTTATCTAGCCAACGAGGCGAAGCAGCCGAACGCCGATCTCGAGGTCACCGACAAATATACCGGCAAGGTGGCGTTCCGGGTCGCGCAGGCGGATGCGAAGACGATCGACGCGGGCATCGCCGCGGCGGTGAAGGCTGCAGAGCCGATGGCGCGGATGGCGTCCTACGAGCGGCAGGCGGTGCTCCAGCATTGCGTCGATCGCTTCACCGAACGGTTCGACGAGCTCGCTTATGCGCTTTGCGTCGAGGCCGGAAAGCCGATCAACGATGCCGAAGGCGAGGTCACCCGCCTCATCGACACTTTCCGCATCGCCGCCGAGGAATCGGTGCGGATGACGGGCGAGGTGCAGCCGCTCGACATCTCCAAGCGCGCGCGCGGCTATATGGGCATCTGGAAGCGCGTGCCGATCGGGCCGTGCAGCTTCATCTCGCCGTTCAACTTCCCGCTCAACCTTGCCGCGCACAAAATCGCGCCCGCGATCGCGGTCGGCTGCCCGTTCGTGATGAAGCCCGCGAGCCGCACGCCGCTGGGCGCGATCATCATGGGCGAGGTGCTCGCCGAGACCGATCTGCCTAAGGGCGCTTTCTCGATCCTGCCCGCGCACCGCGAAGGTGCCGACATGTTCACCGAGGACGAACGGCTGAAGCTGCTCTCCTTCACGGGATCGCCGGGCGTCGGCTGGGATCTGAAGGCCAAGGCGGGCAAGAAGAAGGTCGTGCTCGAACTCGGCGGCAATGCGGCGGTGATCGTCGACAAGGATGCCGATCTCGAGGACGCGGTCGCACGCATCATCTTCGGCGCCTTCTACCAGTCCGGCCAGAGCTGCATCGGCGTCCAGCGGATCATCATCCACGCCGACATCTACGATGCGCTGAAGGAGAAACTGGCCGCCAAGACGAAGACGCTGGTCGCCGGCGATCCGCACGATCGCAAGACCTTCGTCGGCCCGATGATCGATCTCAAGGAAGCGACCCGGCTCGACAATTGGATCCAGGAAGCGGTCGAAGGCGGCGCCAAGCTACTCGTCGGCGGCAAGCGCGACGGCGCGATGCTGGAGGCAACTCTGCTCGAAGGCGTCGATCGTTCGGCGACTGTCTATCGCGAAGAAGCGTTCGGCCCGGTCGCGATCCTCTCCAAGTTCGACGATTTCGCCGCCGCGCTGGACGAGGTGAACGACAGCAAGTTCGGCCTCCAGGCCGGCATCTTCACCCGCGACATCTTCCAGGTGCTCAACGCCTGGGACCGGCTCGATGTCGGCGGCGTGGTGATCAACGATGTCCCGTCCTACCGCGTCGACAACATGCCCTATGGCGGCGTCAAGGATTCGGGTCTCGGCCGCGAAGGCATCCGCTTCGCCATGGAAGACATGACCGAAATCCGCAACCTGGTGATCCGCCGCCGCGAAGGCTGAGGGGAGGACACGCAAGGCCCAACCGTCACCCTGAATTCGTTTCAGGGTCCATCTTGGAGACGGTCGCGATCGTCATCGACAAGGATGCTGAACCAAGTTCAGCATGACGGGCTTCCGGTTCAGGCCGCGACGCCGCCCGCTTCCGCCGCACGCTCGTTCGATGCGCGGAGCTTCGCCCGCAGTGCATCTGTGACGCCGCGCTCCAGCGCATGGCGCACGTCGCTGTGCGTTTCGACATAGGGCCGCAGCACCGAGGCGGGGGCGCACCAGAAGCGCGCCGGGCCGTCGAGCACCACCGTCGCCGTCGCGCGGTCGCCGGTCAGGATCGTTACTTCGCCGATCAGATCGCCGGGGCGGATCGATCCGACCTGCTTGCCCTGGCTCAGCACCTTGGCGTTGCCGTCGCTGAGGTAGAAGAGGTGGGTGACGTCCTCGCCCTCGCGGGTCAGAACTTCGCCGTCGCGGCCGGTGAGCCAGAAGCCCTGATCAAGCAGATGGCGCGCCCGCGGGCGGGGCAGGGGCGAGAAGACGCCCTTGGCCATCGCCTCCTCTTCGGGCGTGAAGCGGACGCGGCTGCTCTCGATGAAGCGCATCGCCATCAGCAGCATGCTCGCCGCCAGCAGCAGTCCCCACCAGAAGGCGAGCAACCCGCTGCCGGACACGGCCAGCGCATGGACGAGCCCGACCGCGCCGGCCGCCGCGATGAGCTGGCGCGAGCGGTCCTGCATCCGCACCACCGCGGCGCCGACCAGCAGCGCGAACGGCAATTGGCCGAGCAGCGCCGCGCCCGAAAAGACCGAACCGTCCGTCATGCATTCCCCCCGATGCCCGCGCGCGTATCATGCGCCGGACGGCGGCGGATGGGAAGCGTCACGCTCACGGCTGCGTCACCGGTCCTTCGTTGCCTGCGCCCGTCACCGGCGTATCGACCAGCGACTGGTTCTGCGATCCGCGCGTCTGATCGTTGATCAACGTGTCGTTGCCGCTGCCCGTCACCTGCGTATCGATCGTCGATGGCGGCAGGTTGGGATCGAACCCGCCGGGCAGCGACATGCTCCACAGATCGTCATTGCCCGCGCCCGTGACCGGCTCGTCGATCACCGGCGCGAACGGATAGCCGACGATGCGGATCAGCTCGTTGTTCGGCGCCGGTGGACGGGTCAGCGCGTCGTCCGAATCGTCCTCGTCGTCGAGCACGCGGTCGATCACGTCCTGCACCGGGATGATGATCGGCGGGAATTGCGGCTCCGGCTCGATCACAGTGCCGCAGTTGCTTCCGCCGATGATGCAACCGTTCACCGTCGAGCCGGCTGCGTAGAACGGAGCGCCCGGCGATCCGCCTTGCGCCTGCAGCCGCGCGATCAGTGCCGCGCCGGTGACCGTGCCGCCAGAGGTCACCTGCCGCCCGTTGAGGATCAGGTCCAGCGGCCGCTGGCCGAGATTGATGATCGTGAACCCGCCCTCGCCGGCGGTAAGGCCGGCGCGGTCGTCCGGGTTGGCCGAATTGGCGCCGCTGTTCTGGGTGTAGATGCCGTCCACCGCAGCGAGCCGGATCGCGCCCGCGCGGACATAGCCGTCGAGGTTCACCGGGCCGTCGTTGCGGCCGAGCCGCTCGTTGCGCGCCGCGATCGTGTTGAGCCCCGCAAGGTCTGCCGCGGCGGCACGCGACGACATCAGGATCGAGCGCGCCTGCACCTGGAAGGTCCCGGCGAGCGCATTGCCGTTGGTCATCCAGACGCTGCCCGAGCCCACGTCGAGGAAGAAGCGCTGGCCGCTGCCGATCGAAAGCACATTGTCGGCAGAGGCATTGTTGAAGCGCACGGCGCCGACCAGTTCGACATCGCCCGCATCCGCGATCGACAGACGGCCGGTGACGTTGGGGTTGTCCGCGTTGGCGCCGCGGATGTCGAGCGCTTCGATGCTGAGGCCGCTGCCGTCGCCGGTGAAGCTGATGTCGCGCGCGGCCAGCCGTCCGAACTCGGCATTGTCGAGCCGGTAGCCTTCGCCGGTGCCGCTGCCGCCGATTACGACGGGCGTGCCCGCACCGTTGGCGGTGATCGCAATGCTCTGCGTGCGGCCCGAAGTGCCGATCCGCCCATTCTCGCCGATCGCGATGTCGCGCGAGGCCAGCGTGATCCGAGCCGCATTGGTGGTGCCGCTGAACGACAGCACGTTGCCCGCATTGGCAGCGAAGGTGCCGCTCGCATCCGCGCTCGCCACCGACAGATCGTTGCCGGCGTTCAGCCGTATGTCGCCCGCCGTCGCGATGACGGACCGGACGGCGAGGTTCTCGACCGCATTCAGCGTGACCGCCTGTCCTGCCGCGTCGACATTACCCGTGGCGCGGAGATCGTCTGTGACGATGATCGCGCCGCGTTCGGCGCGGAGGTCCACATCGCCCGCCGCGTCGATCACGCCGATCGTAACGCCCGTCGCGCCGCTGGCGCCGAGGTTGCCGTTGGAGACGAGCGTGCCCGCGCTCACCGTGCCGCCAGCGTCGAGCAGGATCGCGCCCGCCGAATTGCCTTCGTTCAGCACGATGTTGCCGCCCGTCGCGATCGAGATACCGTTGCCGTCGGGGTCGATGGCGAGCGTGCCGATGCGCCGGCCGTCGCTGTTCTGCCCGCCGCCTTCGGCGGCCAGCGTCGTGACGCTCGTGCCGGTGAAATTGCCCCCGGCATCGGCCAGGAAATCACCGCGCACGACGATCGTGCCGACGTTGATATTCTGCACCGCGTTCAGCCGGATCGTGTTGCCAGCGTCGGCCTGCTGGAGGCCGATGTTGGCACCGGTCGCGGTGATGCCGCCGCCACTGTTGACGGAGCCAAGCGCGATGTCGCCCGCGGCAGTGAACGACGCGTCGCCGCCGACCGATGCGGAGGCGAGGGTGATGCCTGCCGAACTGTCGAGGTTCAACGACCCGCTCGTCGAGAAATCGCGGCCGCTGATCGAGCCGCCGGTCGTCGTCAGGTTGATCGCCTGACGGATCGCCGCGTCGTTGAGCGCGATGTCGGTCGCCGCGGAAACATCCAGCGTGTCGGCCGTCAACAGGCCAGCGCTGTTCACCGCGCCGGTCTCGGCGGTGAGGTAGATGCCGTCGATCGCCGTGCCGGTGTCGAGCCGCACGGTCGAGCCGGCGAGGCGGATGTTGCTGCCGTCGCCCGCGCCATAGCCGGACTCGCTCGCATCTTCGCCAAGGCCCGTCGTGGTCGCCGTGCCGAAGCTGATCGCGCCGGCCGCATTGGCCTCGATGTCATCGCCCGCGCGCGCGGCTACGACGTTGATGGCTCCGCCGCTGTCGAGCAGCACGTCGCGTCCGGCGGTTGCGCTCTGGATGACGATGTTGCCCGCGGCATTGACGATGACATCGTCGGCAGCGGTGAGCGTGCCGGCGTCAAGCGTGCCCGTGTCGATCGACACGAAGGTCGCCGAACTGGCGTTCTGCACATTGGTATTGCCCGTCGCCTCGATCGCAAGGCCGCCGAAGCCCTCACCGCTGAGCGACGTGCCGAAGGTGGTGATGCTGCCGATGTTCACGTCAGCGCCGCGGCCGAAGAAGCTCTCTGCCTCGCCGTCGTCCAGCGTCAGCAGCCCGTCCGCCAGCAGGGTGAGGCCGAAGTCGGCACGCGCAGTGCCGATATCAACCGTGCCCGCGTCGACGAAGATGCTGCCGCCGGTCAGCGAGTCGGCGGACGCGGTGCCGCCAGCGAACAGGCCGATGAAGCTGCCCGCACTTGCCGATCCGATCCGCACGTCGTCGCGCGCGTTGAGCGAGATGAAGCTGCCAGTCTGGAAATCGCCGCCGGTGATCGAACCGCCCGTGGTGGTGAGATCGATCGCATTGACGATGTCGAGGTCGTTCAGCGCGATGTTGGTCACTGCATTCACGGTCAGCGTATCCGCGCGGAGCAGGCCGGCGCTGTTCACATCGCCGCTGTTGGCGGTGAGGAAGATGCCGTCGACCGCATCGCCATTGTCGAGGCGTACCGTCGTGCCTGTCAGGCGGATGTTGCTGCCGTCACCTGCGCCATAGCCGGATTCGCTGGAATCCTCGCCGAGCCCGGTGGTGGTCGCGCTGGCGAAGGAGATGGCTCCCGTGGCGTTCGCCTCGATATCGTCGCCGGCTTGTGCCGTGGTGACCTGGATGCCGCCGCCCGATCGTAGCAGCACGTCGCGGCCCGCAGTCAGGCTCCCGGCGGTGATGTTGCCGGTGGAGTCGATGTCGACGTCCTCGCCCGCATCGGCGCTTGCCACTGTGACAGTGCCGGGCACCGCCCCGTCGTTGCCTGCCAGGAAGATGCTGCCGCCGGCGCTGAGCGCGTTGACCGCGATGCTATTGCCGGTGAGCAGCTCGAGATCCTCGGTGCTCGACAGCAGCGAATCTCCGGTTGTCCGGATGTCGCCCGCATTGACAAACAGCCCGTCCGCTTGGAGCGTCGGAACACCGCCCGATTCAAAGCTGTTAGACGAGAACAGCCCCCCGACGATGGCACTGAAGGTGCTCAACATGCTCGTCGTGCCGCCATTGGCCGCATCGACGTAGAAATCGCGCGGTGTCTGCACGGAGACCGGGCCACTGGCGGAAATCGTGCCGCCGTCGGTGGTGAAGCCTGAGGGCGCGACCGGCGTCGTCGTATCTGATCCGAACAAATTGATGTCGATCGCGCCGAACGCGATGTCGGAATCAATCACGTCGATGCGGATACTTCCTGTGGTCTCGGTGCCGCCGGACTCCCCGCCGCTTACAAGACTGGCATTGCCAAAGGTCACATTGCTGCGCGTGGTGCCGTTATTGAAGGCTGAGATCAGAATATCGCCGCCTGCCGCGTTGCCGCCCGCACCGTCGCCGGCATAGATGCCGAGATTGCTGAACCCGCCTTCGCCGCCGAAGCCCGAGAAGCCGATGCTGCGCAGGTTGAGGTCGGCCGGATTGCCATTGCCGCCGAGGATCGCACCGCCGACCACGCTGACGGTGATTGCTCCGCCGAGGCCGTTGCCGCCCGCGCCGCCGATGCCGCCGGCAAGGCCGCCGCTGTTCGGGTCGCCGTCGCCGCCACTACCGCCGCCACCGCCGCCGCCTTCCGCGGCGAACGAGATCGAATCGCCATCGCCGAGGATCAGCGTGCCGTCGTTGACCGACAGGATGATGCCGCCGCCGGTGCCGTTGCCGCCGGCGCCGCCCGCGCCGCCGATCGTGCCGGTGCCGTAGCCCGCATCATTGCCGCTGCCGCCCGATCCGCCGAAGCCGTTCACGGAGCCATCGTAGGAGGGAAGGGTGAGCGTCGCCCCGCCGGTCGCGGTCAGCGTGATTGTGCCGCCGGTGCCGTCGCCGCCGCGTCCGCCTGCAAGCGGGCCCGCGCTGCCTTCTCCGCCGGTGAAGCTCGATGCGCCCTGACCGCCGAAGCCGTCGGCGCCGATGTCGAGGCTGCCGATCGTGCCGGTGCCGCCGCTGGCGCGGATGATGACGTTGCCGCCGGTTCCTGCCCCGCCGTCGCCGCCCTGCTCGCCATTGTCATTGCCGTCGCCGCCGGAACCGCGGACGTTGATCTCGACCGCGCTTAGCGATTGTGTGCCGCCCGTAAAGTCGAGGGTGACGTTGCCGCCGGTCCCATTGCCGCCGGCGAGCGTTCCGACGCCGTCGTTGCCGCCGCTGCCAGATGCGTAGAGGCCGAGAAAGCTGGTCGTGACGCCGCCGCTCCCGGCGGCAATATTAATGTCGCCGCCCTGCGCGTCGCCGCCGCTGCCAATCCCGTAGCCGGACTCGGACGCCGTTGCTGATGCGTTCGCTACAACGCCATTTGTCGCGGTGATTTGACCCGTACCGATCAAGCTGTCGCTGACGGTGATGTTGATCCTGCCGCCCTGTGCCATCCCGCCCGAGATGTCACTGCCGCTGAATGTATAACCGGAGCCACGACCGGTTGCATCGAGGGCGAGGTTTGAGGCTTGAATGGTGCCGCCCAGTGCATTGACGTCGATCGTCCCGCCGATTCCACGCCCATCCACGCGCATGTCACCGGCGCGTCCGTAGGCGCTAACGACCGTTTCTTCGGTCGAGGTGATGAACCCGCCATCAAATGCATCGAGCGTCGCCAATCCACCGGTGGCATTGCCACCATAAGAGAAATCTGGGTTACTTTCCGAGGTAGCGGAGGCGTCGACGTCGATGCGCAACGCACTGATTGCGCCGCCGTTGGAGCGGATCCCTGCAATTCCACCCTGCGCCGCGTAAACGACTTCACTTACAGCACTCGCATCCGCGAGCAGCTGCTGTTCCACCGTCAGCGTGCCACCGGCGCTGACGACGATATTTGCGTAGCCGCCAGTGGCGCCGCCAGTCACGATCCCGTCTGGATCGATCGGCTGAGAGGCACGAACGGCTGCCGATCCGGCAACGGCGAACGTGCCACCAGTCATATCGAATTGCGCCGTCCCGCCGGAGCCGACGCCGGAAAATCGGCCAAACCCCGACGATCCGTTCGCTTCGATCAGCAGGTTGGTCTCGTCCGATGCGCCGGTAATCGCGATATTGCTGTTGAATACGCTAAACAACGCCGTGCCGCCGCTGCCCGATCCAGCGCCATCTAGGGAATTACCGCCGATCCCGCTGGCAGCAATGGTCAATCGCTCTGTCGTCAGCCCCAAATCACCGGCACTGAAATTGACGAACCCACCCGCACCAGTTCCGCCGTAGCCGTTGGGAGAATCGAAATTCGCCCCGCCTTCGCCGCCGATTCCGTTGGCCGACAAGGCTATCGTGTCGATCGCGACATTGTTGCCGGTGGCGTTGAAGAAGACCGTGCCGCCTTGGCCGAAACCGCCGGTGCCGTCGTTGAAGCTGAAGTCGCTCGTGTCAAACTCGACAAAATAGCCGCGGCGCGCGACCGCGCCGCCAGTGGCGTCGCCCCACTGGCCACTCTTGTCGAAGACGATGTAATTTTCGGCGCCACCGAGATTGTCCGGCTGGCCAGGCGCCCAGTTGGTGAAGCCGAGCGGATTGCCGGCTTCCGATCCGCCGCGCCAGGTGAAAGTGCCTTCGCTTCCGGCATCGCTGCCGCCGAGCCACATGCCGTCGAGATTTTCGTAATAGGAGAGATAAAGCGCGAGCAGAGCATTCTCTTCGGGCGAATTGATCGCCGCGAGATAGCCGGTCGATTGGCCGTTCCCATATTGCTGTGCTTCCGCCAGCGCTTCGTCCCAACTCCGCGACGATGTGATCACGAAATAACTGTGATCGTCGGTGAAGAAATTGTCCCCCGCGCCTCCGCGGCCGCCGGTACCAGTGGCGCTCGCTGTCAGGTTGGAGGAGATGAGGTCGTCGCGCAACAGGTCGACGAACACGGTGCCACCCGAGCCCGTGCCGCCGCTGCCGCCGAACCCGCCGATGCGGTCGTCGCCCACAGCCGCATCGCCGCCCCGGCCGCCTTGGCCGGCGGCACTGAGATTGATCGAAGCGATATCGATAGGCGTGCTGCTGCTAAGCGTGACGAAGCCGCCGCGGCCCGTTCCGCCAAAGCCGCCGTCGGCGCGGCCTTCGCTGCTGACGCCATCTCCGCCGCGGCCGCCCGTGCCGGAAGCATCCGCAAACAGCGATCCGACCGCGCCCGTCCCGCCCGTCAGCGCCACGTTGATCGTGCCGCCGTTGCCATCCGCGCCGCCGAGGCCGTAGCCGTCGATACCGACACCGCTCGCGCCGCCGCGTCCGTTCGCTGTCAACGTCGCGGTGCCGATCTCGACCGTGCCGCCCTGGAACCCGAGATTGACGAGCCCGCCGCTGCCGCTGCCACCCAGGTCCGTGCTCGCGCTGCCGCCGGTGCCGTTGGCGGTCAGATTGAGCGTGCCGATCGAACTGTCGCCGCCGACGAAATTGAGGTTGATCGTGCCGCCTTGGCCGGAGCCGCCCGCGGTCGGCATATCGGGATCGTCACCGGGAAGGCCGTTGCCGCCCGATCCGCTGACGTCCAGCGAGAGGTCGCCGGCGACGAGGCCTGCGCCGCCGATGTCCATGTTGATGGTGCCGCCGGTGCCCCCGGCCGCCGCCGCCAGCGCAAAGAAGCTGCTCGACCCGCCTTCACCGCCGAAGCTGTTGCCATTGCCGCTGGCGTCGATTGTGAGAAATCCGCCTTCGCCGCTGCCGCCGCCTTCGCCGCCGGAAAAGACGTCGATCAGCCCGCCATAGCCATCCTCGTCGGCGGTGGTCCGGACTGTGACGATACCGCCTTCGCCAAGACCGAGCGTCGAGGGGCCATAGCCCGACTCGGTCTGCATTTCGCCGCCGGTGCCCGATGCGTCGAGGCGATAGCCCGGTGCGCTGAGATATCCTCCGTCCGCCGCCAGCGTCACCGATCCGCCGAAGCCGCCGCCAGGCCCGGTCGAGCCATTGCCGCCTTCGCCATAGGCATAGACATAGGTTTCGATGCTGGCGTTGATGCTGCCACCGTTTGCGGCCCTGAGCGTCGCGCTGCCGCCGGTGCCGTCCCCGCCGCGGCCGCCAAGCGAGCTGCCGCCGAAGCCGTTGGCGATCGCATCGGTGTAATTGGCGAAGATCTCACCACCCTGATCGGCGATGATGCTGGCGGTGCCGCCGGTGCCCGATCCGCCGTTTCCGTCCGCATCCACGCCGCCGCTGGCCGAGGCATTGACCTCGATATAGCTGGCACTGATCGACGAGCCGTTCTCGGCGATCACACTTGCCGTGCCGCCGGTCGCGTTGGGATTGTCGGTCGTGCCGTTGGCTGTCGCGTCGAGCTCAATGCCGCCATTGGCGTTGATCACGCTGCCGTCGCGTGCGGCAAGACTGGCGCTGACGGGGCTGCGCAGCCGTATCGCGCCGCTCGCGTTGACCTGGCCGCCGCTGAACGCCGTCACGCTGGCGTCGCTCAGGCCGGTCACGGTCATCGTGCCGCCGGCGGTGATGCTGTTGCCGAGGCCCGATGCGGTCAGGCTCGCTGCACCGAGGCTGTCGACGGTGAGGGCGCGGCCGAAAGCCACCGAACTCGAAGTTACGACCGAGACATCGCCGGTCGCCCGGATGGTCGTGTCATATGCGACGCCGCTCCGATTGCCGGTGCCGTAGCTGCCACCGTTGACGTCAATGTTGACGGCGCCTGTGCCCACGCGCACATTGTTCTCGGTGAAGTCGTATCCGCCGGACAGGATGATGCGGCCCGTGCTGTCGAGCGACGCTCCGCTGGCGGCGTTATAGGTGACCGCACCGGTAACGAGCATCGTCACCGCGTCGTTCTTCGGCACCGCGACCATGATCGCGTCGCGCGTCGAGCCCACCGGTGTGCCGTAGCCCGTCTCGAGGATAGTGGTGCCCTCGTGCACGACGGCGGCGTCTTCGGTCGTCGTGCCCGTAGCGGCGGTGCCGCCCAGCGCGTTCGAGAAGCTGATGTCGAACAGGCTGCCCGAAATGCGGATATCGACCTGCTCGGCGGCGACATAGGCCGCAGATCCCTCGACCCGGACACTCCCCCCCTGGCGGACCCGTGGCGCGACCAGTGCGACGTAATTGTTTCCGTTCGTGCCGAGGCCGGCATTGATCTCCGCGCCGGGCTCGATCACCACAGCCGCGTTGCTATTGCCACGCGCGAAGGTGAAAGTGTCGCTGCCCGCTTCAAACGCTGCAAAGTCGGTGAGGTCGTTCGCCGTCAGCAACAGGCTGCCGACGTTGAACTGCGATCCGTTGCCGGCGATCACGCCCGTCGGGCTGTAGAACCACACCTGGCCGCCGCGGACGCCATTGACGGTGCTGTTGACGGTGCCGTCCAGCCGGACGGCCAGACTGTTGTCGGTCGGCAGAATGCGGTTGAGGACGATATAGTCGTTGGTGCCGCTGTAATTGACCGTGTTGCCCGAAGGGAGGGCGGTCGTCGGCGCATCGTTCCAGTTGATGATCGTGCGCGGCGCGATGCCGGTGATGTTGCTGGGATCCGTATCCACGTCCGCGCTGCCGCGGACCACCGTCGGCGTGCCGAGCAATTGCGCCGCGGCCGGCGGCGTCCACGCCAGTGTCGCGATCGCGGCGACGGCGCAGGACGACAGCAGCGATTTGCGGCGGATCATCGGGAGGGCTCGGCTCGACATGGTCATCGTCCTCAACGGCTCCACGGCACGAGGCGTGTCGTGAAGGAAAGCAGCACGCGGGCGTCGCCGCGGTCGGTCTGGAGGCCGGCGCGCTTCAGCGGCACGGCCAGCGAAAGATCGAGCCGCGCGCGGTCGCCCCAGGAAGCGCGGACGCCCGCGCCGGCGGAATAGAGACTTTCGGAGCCCGGGATGCCGTCGTCGTTGTTCCAGACGCGCGCGGCGTCGAAGAAGGCGTAGGGTTGGAAGGCGAGGCTGTTGGCACCCTGCGGCACGATCGCGCCGCCGCGGATTTCCGCCTGCAGCCCGACGCCGCTGTCGCCGACGATCGTGCCCGGATCATAGCCGCGGCCGACGGTGTAGTTGCCCGCCGAGAATTCCTCGAACGCATAGAGCGGATCGCCGCTAAACTGTGCGCGCGGCGAAAGCCAGAAGGAGATTTCGGGCGACACGCGATATTCGGCATAGGCGCTGCCGCGGATCGTGGTGCTGGTCGAATCGCCCGGCACGCGGCTCGGCTGGATGATCGCGCCGGGCACGAAGCGCGTCGCGTCGAAGATGTCGAGGCCCTGGCGCAGCTCCAGCGAGCCGCCGGCGCGCCAGCGCGGCGCGGCGATCGAGAAGTTGCCGGTGCGCCCGATGCTGCCCGGGTCGGTCGCGTCGAAATCGAGCCGGACGAAGGCGACGCGCAATTTGTCGCGGTTCAGCGTCGTACCCAGGATGTCGATTTCCTGGTTGATGAAGTCGAGCCCCGCCGCGCCGATCAGATTGCCCTGCTGCGAGCGGACGAACGGATAGCTCATCTCCGCGGTGGCGAGCAGGGTGCGCGATTTGATGTCGAGCGCCGGATTGCCGCTCGGGTCGGTCCACGCATAGGTGAAGCGCCCGGCCAGCCGCAGCCCGTCCGGCCCGATGCCGAATTCGTGGGCGAGCTGGAGCACCTGCTGCTCCTCGAAATCGGCGGTCGAGAAGAAGCCGATCGTGGTGCGGTCGCCAAGCCCCGTGAGGCCGTTGAACTGGGCACGCAGCAGCCCGCCGAAACGGCCGACGTCGCGCGATCCGTAATTCTGGACGTTGAAGTCCACTTCCACCGGCGTGTAGGCGACCGCGACTTCGGCGACGACTTCGCCGGGCTGGGTGCCCGCCGGGCGCAGCGTCATGCGGATGTCGTATCCCGGCATGTCGCGGGCGAGCAGCAGGTAGCGCTCCGCCTCGCGCTCGTTGAACACCGGCATGTCCTTGATCGCATCGAGGAAACCGGCGATCCGCCCTTCCGACCGGCCCGCGTCGCCGCGCACCTGCACCTGCACGATCTTCGCCATCAGCACATCGAAGCGGACGTTGCCGTTCTCGATCTCCTGCGGCGGCACCTGCACCGCGGCGAGATAGCCCTCGCGGCGGAGGATGGTCGCGGCGCGGTCGCGGATTTCGCAAACTGTCGCGATCGGCACCGTCTGGCCGACATATTCGGCATAGGCCGGGCGCAGCAGCTCGGGCGGGACGCCGGCGAGCTGGTTGAAGCTCACGTCGCGCACGGTGAAGCTGATGTTCTGATAGTCGGGCGCGGCGAGCGGGCAGGGCGCGCGTTCGACATCGCCTTCCACCGTCAGCCGCGTGCGCGGTGCTTCGGTCGGACGGAACTCGGTGCGCTCGACCTCTTCGCGCGTCGGCGCGAGATTCCCGGGGACGGCCTGCGCCATCAGCGGCGACGCGACGGAGGCCATCGCGGCGGCAAGAACCAAGGCCTTCGGCCGGCGCACAAACTTCATCCCCACCTCCCCGGCCGGAGGGTCCGCGGCACCGGAAGGGGCGGAGGGTACGGGAACGCCGTCAGGCGCCCGGCACCCGTCCTTGCCGTCCAGGCAATCGAACGCGCTCGCGAGCCAAAACCACCACGCCGGGCGACCGCGCCGCCCTTCCATCATTGCATGAGGATGCGGACCTTAGGCCGTCATCCCGGTAATCCCACCCAAGGCAAACCCATGGAATCGCAGGGCCGCCGAAGTATTGCCGGACCTATCAGCGCCTTGCCCTGCGGACAATCGCTAATAGGCCCTTAACCCTGTTCACCCGCTCGGCGTGGCAGCGTCCCCGGGGACGCGCGCCGTCTCGATCAGCGTGTCGAGTTGCCCTTTGCACTCGTTGCGGATCAGCGACTCGGCGATGCGGTCGAGCTCGGCCGGCTTGGTCGGCGGCACCGTCTTGAAGGTGACGGTGGTCGCCTGCGCGGCGCCGGGCCAGCTCAGCTTGTAGGTCGCGCCGTCGCGCGGCGCGACGTCGGCCGGCCACGCGATCGCGGACTGGCCCGCCGCCCAGTCGAGCGTCTTCGATTTGCCGCCGCTCGCCACGGTCAGGCGGGTCGGCGTCGCGGCATTGGCGCGCCACAGCATGATCCGCGCCGGATCCTGCATGCACACGTTGCTGCTCTTGGTGACGTCGATGTGCCAGAGCGACGGCGCAAGCGCGGTGGCGCTTGCCGATCCGACGCTCCGGACGGCGCCGATGCGCGCGCGGGGCTTCGGCGTGCTGCTCGCCATCACCACGGCCTGCGAAGGCGCGCCGGCGGGCGTGAACGTGCCCGGTCCGCGCAGCGTGCGCGTGCCGCGCTGGTCGAGCACGACCAATTGGTCGTTCGCCGCCAGCGTGATCTTGGCATTGTCGGCAAGCTGGCGCCCGGCCGGGAAATTCTTCGCGGACGGGCCGGTGGCGCGCACGACGAGAACCTCGGCGGTGGCTGCGGTTGCGCCGGACCCGATGAGGGCGGCGATTATGAGATGACGCATCTTCATATCATTTGGACCCCAAGACAAAGTGACCTCCCGGTCCGGCTTCCCGGACACGATACACGAAATTGGCCAGCGCCGCATCATCGGGCTGGCTGGCGGAAAGGCTTTCCAGCTCGGAAAGCGCGGCGGCGTCGCCGCCGTCATAGCGCTGCCACAGCGCGTTGATCTTCTCGCGGAGCGCGCTGTCCATTTGCGGGACAGGTTCCCACACCGCCACCGGCGTCGCGCGGCCCGAAAGGACGATGCGGCCCATCGGGCGGAAGATGTCCGCACCCGACTCGCGCTTCGCCTCATCGCTGACCAGCACGGTGGTCTTCAGATATTTGTTGGCCGATTCCAGCCGCGCTGCGGTGTTCATACCATCGCCCAGCGCGGTATATTGGATGCGTCCCTCGCCGCCGAAATTGCCGACCACCGCTTCGCCGCGGTGCAGCCCGACGCGGGTGCAGCCGATCTTGGGCAGCTCCGGCCCGGCCGATCGCGCGAAGGCTTCGCCGGCCTCGAACATCTCCACCGCCGCGCGGCAGGCGCGGTCGGCATCGTCGGGCCGCTCGATCGGCGCGCCCCAGAAGGCTACCACCGCGTCGCCGACGAACTTGTCGATCGTCCCGCCGTGCTTGAGGACGGTGTCGCTCATCACGTCGAGATACCGGTTGAGAAGGTCGGAAAGCTGCTCAGGCGTGATCGCGTGGCTGAGCTTGGTGAAGCCTTCCAGATCGGTGAACAACGCATAGATCTGCTTCTTCTCTCCTCGTAGCGCCAGCAGCTCCGGATCCTTCAGGATCTGGGCCGCGATGTCGGCCGGCAGATATTTGCCGAGCGCCGACTGCGCGAAACGCTTCTGCTCCGATCCGACGGCGCGGGCGGCGGTTCCGACCGCCAGGAAGGCGAGGATCCAGCCGACGCCCCAGCCGAATGCGGGCAGGTCCAGCGTATCGACGTTGGTGGTCGCGAGATAAAAGGGCAGCGCGACGAAAAAAGCCAATTGGCCGACAAAGGCGACGCCGAGTTTCCACCCGCGCATTTCGAGGAGGCTGGTGAGCGCGCCCGCCGCGACCACGCCCAGCGCCGCGATCCACAGAGCCCAGCCGGGGATCGGCTGCGGCATCCGCCCGTCGAGCATCTGCGCGAGCAGCCGCGCGTGCACCTCCAGCCCCTTCATGAATTCGCCGGTCTGGCGGGTGAGGGGGGTCTGATAATCGTCGAGGTCCTGGATATCGCCGCCGATCAGCACGTAGCGCCCTTCGATCTGAGCGCGCATCGCCGGCGCCAGTTCGCTCGCGAAGAGGTCGATCGGCAGCCGCGAGATCACCGGATATTCGGGGCTCTTGGGCTGCGGGAAATGGATCGCGCCGCGATAGGCGCGGAATGCCTCGTGCCCCGGCGCCAGCGCATTGGCGAAGAGCGGCGGCAGCGATGCCGGCTGGTCGGGCCAGCGGCGGATGACATTGTCGCCGTCCGGCTGCAGCATGATGCTCGTCGGCCGCACCGGTCCCGGCGCCGACTGTTTCAGGAAGCCGGTCAGGAATTCCTCCTGCCACACGCGCATGTAATCGGGGTTGGTCGCGTTCGAGGCGAAGGCAAGGTAAGTCGGCGTCTTGAGCTGGCGGAAGGTCTCCAGCAGCAGCGAGTCTTCCTCCTGCGGCTGGTCGATCAAGATGTCGATGCCGATCGCCTTGGGATTCATCGCGTCGATCGCGCGCAGCGCGTCGGCCAGCATCTTGCGGTCGAGCGGCGATCGCTTGGCAACCGCTTCCAGCGTCTCGTCGGTATAGACGACCATCACCATCCGCTCGTCCTGCGCGACGCGCGGCGCCGCGCGGTCCACGCGCCAGTCGTAGAGCGCGCGCTCGGCATCGACGGTCAGCGGCAGCGTCCAGCCCTGCCGCGCGACGATCAGCGCGAGCGCAAGGACGATGACGCAGGCGATGAGGCGGACGGGCCCGATCTGCCCGGCGGTGCGGAGGGTGCGCGACTGCCATCGCGGCATTTTGAGCCGCCCGGTCTTCAGCGCTGGTCCCCCCACCCCGTGCACGCTTATTGCGTGCGGAGCACGGGCCGGGCGCCGTCACCCACGATCGCGAAGCCCGACCAGTAATAAGGGTGCGAGGTTGCCGCCTTGTCCATCAGCTCGCGCTGGGCGATGCGCAGCGCCTCCACCGTGGGCGTGCCCGCGGGTGCCTTGAACAGGCCGCTGATCAGTTCCTCGGTCGCGCCATAATCGTCCGGCGCCGGCCAGTGGCTGGCGACGACCGAGCGGCCGCCTGCGCCGACGAAGGCGCGGACGAGGCCATCGAGCGCGAAATTGCCGCCGCTGCCGAGGCCCGCCTCGCGCGTCGCCGCCGCATCCGCCGCGCCCGCGGTGTCGCAGGCGGAGAGGATGACGAGATCGGCGTCGAGCCTCAGGTCGAAGATCTCCTTGAAGGTGAGGAGGCCGTCCGAAGTGAGGTCGCCCGCCGCGTCGCGTTCGAACGAGGTCAGCAGCGCCGGCTGCGCCGGGCATTCGGGCCGCGGCGCGGTGACCAGCCCGTGGGTCGCGAAGTGGAGGATGCGATATTGCGAGAAATCGCGCTGCTTGCGGATCGCCTCGTCGGTAAACTGATCGCCGGTGATGAGCTGCGCCTCGTTCGCGCCGATGATGCCCTGCGCGGTGCGCAGCTCGCGCGCCGAGATCGGGTTGTTCCAGCCCGCGAGCGGCCACGAGCAATCGACCAGCGCATTGCTGCCGCGCGCCGGCGCGGAGGTCAGCCGCACGACCGGCGGCACCGGCGTGTTCTGGCCGAGCCCCAGATATTCGAGCTTGGCCGACGAGGCGGGGACGCCGCGCACGTCACGGAAGGCGCGCGCCGACACCGCGGTCGAGATGTCGTGATCGCGGCCCAGCCAGGCGACGCCGCGGAAATCGAAATCGTCGCGCGGCGCGGCCTTGGCATAGGTCGCAAGGCTCGCATCGTCGGTGACGAGCAGGTTCGGCGGCAGCTTCAGCATCGCGCCCGCGGGCTCGAAGATGATGTGCTTGGCACTGGTCAGTTTGGGCGCCAGCGGGCCGAACAGATCGACATAGAGCTTACGCGATGCGGCGAGGTCGAACGGGTAGGTGTAGGTCTGCCCGTCGCGGTCGAGCGCGATCGTGCCGCGGATTGTGTCCACCGCCGTCTCGAGCTGCGCGGCGGAGATCGGCGCGCGATAGACCGCGGCGTCGGAAGGCGTCACCACCATCGTGTAGACCGTCTGGCCCACCGTCGACATCTTCACATAGGCTTCGTCGGGCCGCATCACCGCGCGCAGGTCCGCCAGCGTCAGCGCCTGTGTTGAGAGCGCCCGGAAGCGCGGGAATTCGGAGAGCTTGGCCTGGGTGACGGCCTGTGCTTCCTCCAGCGTCTTGAGCTGGTCGGCGAGGCTCAGCACCTGCTGCGGATCGACCGCGCCCGCGGTCGCATCGTCGGCGTTGAGCCGCGCCAGCTCGACGCGTGCCTGCTCGACCTCGCGGGTGAGGTTGACCGATTGGCGGAAGAGGCGCGCCGCCTCGTCGTCGCCCGCGCTCAGCTCGCGCGCGAGCACCGCCTGCGTGCTGGCGACGCCGGGGCGCACCAGCGTCTCGCCGGCGAGGAAGAAGTCGTCCGCCAGCTCGGGACGCCGCGGCACCTCGCGCGCAAGCAGCGCGAAATAAGGCGCCAGCATGTCGCCCGAAACGTTGGTCGAAAGCGCGCCGTCGCCCGCCCGCGACACGATCTCGCGATAGAGCGCGATCGCCGCCTCGGTCTGCCCGCGCCGCGCGAGATAGGCAGCAAGCCGGGCATTGGCGGCGGCGACCGCGATCGAATTGGGATATTCGATCGCCAGCACCGCCACCGCCTCGCGCAGCAGCGTCTCGGCCTCGGCATAATCGTTGCGTGCCTCGGCGAGCAGCGAAAGTTCGTTCAGCCCCTGCGAGCGCAGCCGCGCGATCGAGGTGACGCGGCCTTCGCGGATCGCCATCAGGCTGGCGAGCGCGGCGTTGACCGTGGTGTCCGCCGCGGCGGCATTGCCTTCGATCCGGTCGATCGTGCCGCGCAGCAGCTCGGCCTGCGCGTCGAGGATCGCCGCGCGCTCCTCGGGCGTCAGGCTCGCCGTCCGCGCGCCCGAAAGCTGCTGCGCGAGCGGCAGCGAACTGTTGATGATGTCGGCCGCGGCGGGTGTGATCACCGCGTCGCGCGTCGCGGGTCCCGCCGTCGCGGTCATCGCCGGCAGCGGCTGCTGCAGCAGCGTATCCGCCTCGCCGAACTTGCGCTGGTTCATCAGGTGCAGCGCGCGGAAGTTGCGGCGCAGGCGAAGCTGCACCGGGTCCGACGTCGCATAGCGCTCGGCCTCGCGGAACAGCGCGTCGGCTTCCTGGAAATTGCCGAGGTTGGAGCGCTGCAGCGCGCGGTTGATCAGGAATTCGCCGATATAGCGCTGGTTGTCGCCCTCCTGGCTGCGCTCCAGCAGCGTGTCGAAGAACTCCGCCGCTTCGGCATAATTGCCGCTGTTGTTGCGGCGATAGCCTTCGTCGCGCGCCTGATCGACGTCGAGCGTCCCGGCCTGGACGCGCGCAAAGGCCGCGGGGTCGCCCACGTCGGTCGCAGCGATGCTGATCTCGCCGGGGACAATCCGGTCGGCGACGACGGTGCGCAGGCCCAGCGTCAGCGCGCTGTCATAGCCGGCGAGACCCTCGGCGACATAGACGGTGCGCCCGGCGTCATGCGTATAGACACGATAGCCGACTTCGGCGTCGGTGAGCTTGCACTGCTCGCTGGTGACGTTGCGCAGTTCGTCAAAGGCGGTGGTAGTGCCGCCGCCGCCGCATTGTGCGGTCGCGGCGCGGATCTGCGTCAGCCGAGCGAGCGGATCGCCGCCCGATTTGCGCAGCGCATAGATCCGCCCGACCGGCTTCACCGCGTCGCGGCAGACGATCGAATAGACGCGGTCGAACATCGTCGCGATCGCGGGATCGACGCTCACCGACTGCACCTGGCAGAGCGCATCGCCGCCCGTGCCGAGCCGGAAGCTGTTGTCGAGCGAAGGGCGCACCGAAGATTGCGCGAGAGCGGGCGCCGCCGTTCCGGCCAGCGCCACAGCCAATATCGTACCGAACCGCACCTGCGACCTCCCCACCCCATGTCGTCTAAATGCATCAACGCCGGACGGGGGCTCCCCAGCCACACCGGCCGCCGGCTCGACTCACCGTCGCCAGACTATGCCGATCCGCGCTGCAAGTCCAACAGGATAGCGGGGCGGCTCATCGCGCCGCGGCGCGCTCGGCCTGCCGCCAGGCCAGTTCGGCGAGCGGCTCGAGCCCTTCGGCCATCGCCGCGGCATGCGCCGAAGCGGCGGTGCCGCGCACCAGCCGCCCCTTGATGCCGTGGACGATCGCCGCCAGCCGGAACATGTTGAAGGCGATGTAGAAGTCGAGATCGGGGATGCCCGTCCGCCCGGTCCGCGCGCAATAGGCCGCGACATAGTCCGCCTCGCTCGGAATGCCGAGCGCGGCGAGATCGCGCCCTTCGAGCCCGGCGAGGAAGCCGACCGGCATCCGGTACATCATCAGATGATAGGCGAAGTCGGACAGCGGATGGCCGAGCGTCGACAGCTCCCAGTCGAGCACCGCCAGCACCTTCGGTTCGGTGGCGTGGAAGATCATGTTGTCGCAGCGGAAATCGCCGTGGATGACGCGCACCTCCTCGTCGTCCTCGTGCGGGATGTTGGCGGGCAGCCATTCGACCAGCCGGTCCATCGGCGCCACCCGCCCGGCCTCGGCGTCACCCAGATATTGTTTCGACCAGCGGCCGATCTGCCGCTCGAAATAATTGCCGGGCTTGCCATAGTCGCCGAGGCCCGCGGCTTCGGGGTCGATCCGGTGCAACGCGGCGATCGTCGCGTTCATCGCATCGAAATAGGCGGCGCGCTCGGCGGCCGGCACTTCGGGGAAATGCGCTTCCCAGAAGATCCGCCCCTCGACCATCTCCATCACGTAGAAGGCGGTGCCGATGATCGACGGGTCTTCGCAAAGCCCCAGCGCGCGCGCGACCGGAAAGTCCTGCCGACCCAGCGCGTCGATCACCCGATATTCGCGGTCGATGGCGTGCGCGCCGGGCAGCAGCTTGCCTGGCGGCTTGCGCCGCATCACATAGGATCGGCCCGGCGTGTCGAGCCGGTAGGTCGGGTTGGACTGGCCGCCCTTGAACTGCCGTACCGTCAGCGGGCCCGCATAGTCCGCGACATGGTTCTTCAACCATTGGTCCAGAATGGCGTCGTCGAACCGGTGGGCATCGCGGACTTCGGTCGTGCCGCTGTTCTGGGCGCTTCTGTCCATCTGGAATCTTTGTCCTTTTCGGGCGGATCGGAATGAGCCTATCTAAATCCGCAGGGGAGTTCGATGGCAACGGGCGCGTCGCCCTTTTCTTCGATATCGATGGCCGGTGACGCCGGCCAGAAGCGGCTGTTCGCCGAAGTCACGAGCACGTGCACGGGTCTCATTTCGCGCGTCGCTCTGTCGTTCGAGAATGATCCGTCGCTGCGGCGCGAGCTGATCCAGGACATATTACTCGCCATCTGGCTCGCGCTTCCCGCCTTCCGGGGCGAGGCGTCGCTCAAGACCTTCGTCGCCAGCATCGCTCAGAAACGGAGCATTTCCCACGTGACACGCCGGGCGCGCGAGCCAAGGCAGGTCGCGTTGCCGCCCGATCTTCCGTCCGCCGCGCTGGCGCCGGACGAGATCGCGCTGCGCAACGATCAGCGTAAGCAATTGGTGGACGCCATTCAGCTCCTGCCGATTCCGCAGCGGGAGGCGATCGTGCTTTGCCTGGAAGGCTTCAGCTATGCCGAGGTGGCGGAGGTGCTCGGCATCTCGATCAACGCCGCCACCTTGCGCTGCCAACGCGCCAAGATGGCGCTCAAATCCATGATGGAGCGTCGCGGATGACCGCCGGGGATTTCGACGAATTCGCCGCGCTCTGGACGGACGACGAGCAGTCCGGCGCGGAAGACCGCGCGATCGTCGAGCGGCTCGCCGCTCGGACGAGCTGGCGCGCCAGCGCGGTCGAATATCTCGAATGGGGTCTCGCCGCGCTTCTCATGATCGCGATCGCCGCCGCCATCCTCGTCGAGGGCAGGCCCGCCGCGCTGATCGTCGGCGCCTGCCTCGCCGGCGCGATCCTCTGGTCGTCGTGGCGGCGGCACAAGCTGCGCCAAGTCGCGCGCGATCTCGCCTTCGGCGATCGCCCGTCGATGCTGGAGACCGCGATCCGCGCAGCGCGCGCCGATCTCAGGCGCTCCAACCTCGGCGTCGGGCTCATCCTGCCCGGCTTTATGCTCGGCGCGCTGCTCCAGCATATCGCCAAGTCCGGCGGCATCGCCGGCTTCGGCGAGGCGCTGATCGCCTCGATGCTGCGCGGTGGCCCGCCGCTCGCCGGTTATGTCGTGCTCGGCGCAGTGATCGCCTGGCTGATCCGCTCGAACCGCCAGCTCCGCACCAGCCTCCGCCGGCTCGAAGATTTGCTTGCCGAATATCGCGAGGAGGAGCGGCTGGACCGCGACGAACTTTAACCATCGCGTGTCCCGGCAATCGCGCGATTTCGCGCCGCCCGAAAATTTTTTCGTAACCATAAGACAGGTTTCGCGAACCCCGGGGACTTAAGCATCCGGGGGAAGGAGTGCTGCGTCCCGCAAGGACAGCATCGCTCCGGCAAATCGGGCGCCGCGTCATGCGGCCGGATGGGGGCCGGGCGATGCAATCCGAACGGGAGGTCCCTGGCCGGGCCACCACGCCGTCTCCCTCCTCCAGGCTGAAAGCATCCTTGGAGGAAGCGGGACATGAAAAAGAAGATCGACATTGCGCAGCTGCCTGAACTCAAGACCAGCATCGGAATTCATGGCTCACGGCGTCAAAAGGAAACCGGCGGACCCATCTGCGTCGGTGCCGCGATCGGTTTGTTCATCTTGAACTACTGACGCGATTCTGGCGGGCGGAGGCGGGGAGGCCTCCGTCCGCCTTTTTTGCTCACATACGAAGGTGCGCGCATGAGGCCCGGGCCGGAACTCGAACGCTGGCTGGCCGATCCCGGCAAGCACCAGGCCGTGGCGGATCGCTGGGATGCTTATACGCTCGCGATGGGCCGCCACCCTTTGATCGCGGGCCTCAAGGCCGATCTCGCCGCGCTTGACGATCCCGCGCCCGCGGCGGTGCTCGCGGTCGCTGAATCCTTTCTCGACCGCACCGCGACGATCGAAGCGCTGATTGAGGATCTTATCGCCTCTGCGGCGGCTGATCCCTTCCTCCGCCTCCCGTTCATGGAGGTCCGCACCGACGTCAATTTCGGCCTCCTGCTGTTCGAGAATCCGCTTCTCCAGATTTCGATCGGCGTCATCTCGGTGGACGCGCTCGCCGCCAAGCGCAGCGGCCGGCGCGGCGGCGCATCGATCAGCTTCACTGGCCACACCACCGCCTATCAGTTCGTCAAGGGCGGCGGCGCGACGCTATCGCTGTGGGAGGCACCCGCCGTCGCCGCGGGCTTTCGCCGCGATCCCGGCGTGCGCTGCCGTCCCGCCGGCACCCGCCATGTGCGCGATGGCGACCGGCTTATCCTCGACGGCCGCCGCCAGAGCTTCGCGATCGAGCATGCGTCGTCGGACATCGTCCACATCCAGGCGGCGGTGCGCACCGGCACGGCGCCCTTCGCGGTCGAATATGATGCTGCCACCCTGGAGCTCATTGGCGCGAGCAGCACCGATGAAGCGGCGTCGCGCCTCCAGATGATGGTCTCCATGCTGCGCATCCTTGATCGTACCGATGCCGCGCCGCTGATCGCCGAGGCGCTCGACAGCCCACATTTCCACATCCGCTGGCATGTGATGCGCGAGCTGCTCGCGCTCGATGCCGATCTCGCCCATCCGCACCTGCTCCGCATGGCGGTCGCCGATCCGCATCCAGAGGTGCGCAACGCTGCGCGCCAGACGCTCGAAGCCTTTTTCGCCCCGGAGGACGAACCTTGCCCCGCGTGATCCCGACAGCCGACGAGGACAGCATCGAACTCGGCGACCTCATCGAGAGGCTGGAGACGAGCGATTTCGATGGCCGCGACGAAGAGGGGTTCGCATCCTGGGCGCCGGAGCTTCGCAAGCTCGCCAACAACCGCAGCTTCCTCGCCGATCTCGTCATCGACGAATTGAAGGATCATTGCCGCAGCCAGCTTCGCGGCAATCAATACGGCCCGCAGGTCGTGATGCTCTACAACCGCTCGAAGCGCTTCATGCTGCGCGCGAATTTCTGGCCGGCGGTCACCGACAGCGTCATCCAGTCGTCGGGGCCGGAGCATTTCTTCTACGGCCTCGCGCACGATCACAATTTCTCGTTCCTCACCGTCGGCTATCTCGGCCCGGGCTATTGGAGCGAATATTACGAATATGATTATGGCGCGGTGCTCGGCGTGCCGGGCGAGGCGGTGCCGCTGCGCTTCGTCGAGAAGGCAAAACTCGATGAGGGCAAGGTGATGCTCTACCGCGCCCATCAGGACATCCACCTCCAGCTCCCCGCCGATGCGATGTCGGTCTCGCTCAACATCCTCGAGGGTTCGCACTCGATCATGTTCCGCGATCAATATGAGTTCGACGTGCGCGGCGGCTTCGTGAAGCGGATCATCACCTCGCTCGCGCTCGAGCAATTGCTCGCGCTCTCCGCACATTTCGGTGGCGACAAGGGGCGCGAGCTGATCGACACCTTCGCCGCCGGCCACCCCAGCGACCGCGTCCGCGCGCAGGCGGTGCGCGCGCAGGCGTCGGCCTTCGCGTCGGTGGACGATCGGATCGCGCATTACGAGCGCGCGGCGCGGACCGGCAATCCGTTCGTCAGCGCCATCGCCGCGCGCGAGGTGGAGCGGATCGAGGCCAACCGCGACTGGATCGAGCGGCCCCGGACCGCCGCCGCCTAGGCGCCTTTCAGTTTCAGCCGATAGGCGTGGAGCAGCGGCTCGGTATAGCCCGAGGGCTGCGCTTCGCCCTCGAAGATCAGCGCCGACGCCGCTTGGAAAGCGATGCTCGCCGCCGGATCGTCCGCCATCGGCCGGTAGAGTGGGTCGCCTGCATTCTGCCGGTCGACTACCGCCGCCATCCGCAGCAGCGCCGCCTTCACCGCATCCTCGTCCACCACATCATGCGCCAGCCAGTTGGCGATATGCTGGCTGGAGATGCGGCAGGTCGCGCGGTCCTCCATCAGGCCCACGTCGTGGATGTCGGGCACCTTGGAACAGCCCACCCCCTGGTCGATCCAGCGCACGACATAGCCGAGGATGCCCTGGCAATTGTTGTCCAGTTCCTCGGCGATTTCCTCCCGGCTCCAGTTGCGCCCCTCAGCCACCGGCACGCGCAGCATCTCGTGCAGCTTCGCGGGCGCGCGCCCGGCAATCTCCTGCTGCCGCGCGCGCAAGTCGACGCGGTGATAATGGATCGCGTGCAGCGTCGCGGCGGTGGGGGAGGGCACCCAGGCGGTGTTCGCGCCCGCCTCGGGGTGCGCGATCTTCTGCCCCAGCATGTCCGCCATCCGGTCGGGCATCGCCCACATGCCCTTGCCGATCTGCGCCCGCCCCGCGAAGCCGCAGGCGAGGCCGGTGTCGACATTATTGTCCTCATAGGCCTTCAGCCACGCCGCGCCCTTCATCTCGCCCTTGCGGATCATCGGGCCGAGCTTCATCGCGGTGTGGATTTCGTCGCCGGTGCGGTCGAGGAAGCCGGTGTTGATGAAGACGATCCGTTGCCGCACCGCATGGATGCACGCCGCGAGGTTGAGCGTGGTCCGCCGCTCCTCGTCCATCACGCCGATCTTCATCGCGTTGCGCGGCAGGCCGAGCATGTCCTCCACCCGGTCGAACAGGATGTTGGCGAAAGCGGCTTCCTCCGGCCCGTGCATCTTGGGCTTGACGATATAGAGTGATCCCGCCGCGCTGTTCGCCCGCGCGCCGTTGATGTCGTGCAGCGCGATCAGCGCCGTGATCGCGGCATCGGCGATCCCTTCGGGCGCATCCTTGCCGTCCACCCGGATCATCGGATTGGTCATCAGATGGCCGACGTTGCGCACGAACAGCAGTGCGCGGCCCTTCAGCGTCACCGGCCCGTCGGCGCTCTCGAAGGTCCGGTCGGGCTCCAGCCTGCGCTCCACCTCCGCGCCGCCCTTGGCAAAGCGCGCGGAAAGATCGCCGCGCATCAGCCCCAGCCAGTTGCGATAGACGCCGACCTTCTCCGCGCCATCCACCGCCGCGACCGAATCCTCGCAATCCATGATCGCGGTGATCGCGCTTTCCAGGAGGATGTCGGCGACACCCGCCTTGTCGCTCGCGCCGATCCGGTCGGTCGGGTCGATGCGGATTTCGAGGAGGAGGTTGTGGTGGCGGAGCAGGATGCCGCCCTCGCGCCAGCCGGCGAGCTGCGCGGGATTCCTGAGCCCGCCGCGGTCGGTGCTCAGCCGCCCCTCGACGATGGCATAGTCCGAAACGTCGGCATGGCTGCCGCTGTCGAGCGGCGCAATTTCGTCGAGCAGCGCGCGGCCCCATGCGATCACCCGCGCGCCGCGCGCGTCGTCGTAACCGCCGCCCTGCGGCGAACCGCCCATCGCATCGGTGCCGTAGAGCGCGTCGTAGAGGCTCCCCCAGCGCGCGTTGGCGGCGTTGAGCGCGTAGCGCGCATTGTTGACGGGGACGACGAGCTGCGGCCCGGCGATCGCCGCGATCTCGGGATCGACATCGCCGGTCTCGATTGCGAACGGCGACGGCGCATCGACCAGATAGCCGATGTCGCGCAGGAAGGCCTCTTCCTCCGCCGGATCGGGCGCCCGGCCGCCAAGCCCCGCGTTGCGCGCATCGATCTTCCTCTGCAGTTCCTCGCGCACCGCCAGCAGCCGTTCGTTCTCCGGCGTCAGATCGCGCAGCAGCGATGCAAGGCCGGACCAGAAGGTGTCCGGCGCGATCCCCGTGCCCGGCAGCGCCTCGTCCTCGATAAAGCGGCGCAGCACGCCATCGACCTCGATCCCCGCCACCGCTTCGTATCGCTGCATGAAGTCTGCCCCCGCGTGCCGTTCTACCCCGACCTATGCGGGAATGCGCCCCCACCCGCAACGCCCGCGCGCGGCCGTGACATCTTCACATGGATCAGCACGATTTCCGCCGCCTTTACAGCGCGCTATTAACCTCTTGCGACCTAAGAGGCAGGCTTCGGCTTGGAGAATGACATGGCCTGCACAGGATGCCGCGACGGGCGCGCGCTCGATTTCGATTTCTCGATGGCCTTCCAGCCGATCGTCGATCTCGCGACCATGCGGCCCTATGCCTATGAAGCGCTGATCCGCGGCCTGAACGGCGAGGGCGCGGCCGAGGTGCTGGCCCGCGTCACGCCCGACAATCTCTATGCCTTCGATCAGCGCTGCCGCGTCCGCGCCATCGAGCTCGCCGCGCGCGCCGGCATCCTCGAGACCGGCGCGCGCCTCTCGATCAACTTCTTGCCGAACGCCGTCTATTCGCCG
Source organism: Allosphingosinicella indica (assembly GCF_900177405.1). NCBI lineage: Bacteria > Pseudomonadati > Pseudomonadota > Alphaproteobacteria > Sphingomonadales > Sphingomicrobiaceae > Allosphingosinicella > Allosphingosinicella indica. The sequence continues at coordinate 1,953,883 of NZ_LT840185.1, forward strand.
GTCGCCTGCATCCAGCTCACGCTCAAGACCGCGCGCGAACTCGATTTCCCGACCGACCGGCTGGTGTTCGAATTCACCGAGAACGAGCAGATGCTCGATCCCGATCACGTCGCTTCCATCGCTGCCGCCTATCACAAGATGGGCTTCGGCATCGCGCTCGACGATTTCGGAGCCGGGCATGCGGGGCTCGGGCTGCTCGCACGCTTCCAGCCGGATACGGTGAAGCTCGACATGGAGCTGGTGCGCGGCATCGACGCCAGCCTGCCGCGCCGCGTCATCGTCGGCGGCATTGTCGATATGTGCCGCAAGCTCGGCATCGCCGTCGTCGCCGAAGGGGTGGAGACCGAAAGCGAGCTCGCCGCCCTCCGCGCGCTCGGCATCGGCTATGCCCAGGGCTATCTGCTCGGACGCCCCGGCTTCGAGCATCTTCCCGCGGTGACGCCGCCTGCCGTGCCCGAGGTCGCCGCAGCGGCCTGACCCGCCGCCCAGCGCATTGCGGGTGGAAACCGCGGCGGCGTGGCGCTATCGCGCGCCGGACTCATTTCCCGGACACCCGCCATGCCCACCCGCCCAACCGGCCGCCCCGACCGGCGCACCTTCGCGATCATTTCCCACCCCGATGCGGGCAAGACCACGCTGACCGAAAAGCTGCTGCTGTTCGGCGGCGCGATCCATCTTGCCGGCGAGGTGAAGGCGCGGGGGCAGAACCGGCGCGCGCGATCGGACTGGATGAAGATCGAGCAGCAGCGCGGCATCTCGGTCACCTCGTCGGTGATGACCTTCGAACATGGCGGCGTCACCTTCAACCTGCTCGACACGCCGGGCCACGAGGATTTCAGCGAGGACACCTATCGCACGCTCACCGCGGTCGATTCGGCGGTGATGGTCATCGACGCCGCCAAGGGCATCGAGCCGCAGACGCGCAAGCTGTTCGAGGTCTGCCGCACCCGCAACGTCCCCATCATCACCTTCGTCAACAAGGTCGATCGCGAGGGCCGCGAGCCCTTCGCCCTGCTCGACGAGATCGCCGATGCGCTGGCGCTCGACGTCGTGCCGATGAGCTGGCCGGTCGGCATGGGCGGCACGTTCGAAGGCATCTACGATTTCGCGCGCGGGCAGGTAACGCTGCCGGGCGACAACGACAACGGATCGTTCGACGGCGACGTTCTGAAGGCGGAAGGCGTCGAGGACGACGCGCTGGCGCAGCGCCTCTCCGATGCGGCGCTGGAGCATCTGCGCGAGGAGGCGGGTCTGGCGCTCGCCGCTTATCCCGAATTCGATGCCGACGCCTATCTCGCGGGCGATCTCACCCCGGTCTATTTCGGATCGGCGCTCAAGGAGTTCGGCGTCGCCGAGCTGATCGCCGCGCTCAGCGATTTCGCGCCCTCGCCCAAGCCGCAGCCGACCGCGGACGGATCGGTCGATCCCGACGCGCCCGCGGTCAGCGGCTTCATCTTCAAGGTGCAGGCGAACATGAACCCGCAGCACCGCGATCGCGTCGCCTTCATGCGGCTCTGCTCGGGGCGCTTCAAGCGCGGCATGAAGCTGATGCAACCCTCCACCGGCAAGGCGATCGCCGTGCACAGCCCGATCCTCTTCTTCGCGCAGAACCGCGAGCTGGCGGACGAGGCCTGGCCCGGCGACATCATCGGCATCCCCAACCACGGCACTTTGCGGGTCGGCGATACGCTGACCGAGGATGCGGCCATCCAGTTCACCGGCCTCCCCAATTTCGCGCCGGAGATCCTCCGCCGCGTCGTCCTCGCCGATCCGACCAAGACCAAGCAGCTCAGGAAAGCGCTCGACGACATGGCGGAAGAGGGGGTGACGCAGGTCTTCTACCCCGCGATCGGCGCCAACTGGATCGTCGGCGTCGTCGGCCAGCTTCAGCTCGACGTGCTCATCTCGCGCCTCCAGGTCGAATATAAGGTCGATGCCCGGTTCGAGGATTCGCCGTGGAACACCGCGCGCTGGATTTCGGGCGCCGAGAAGGACGTCGAGCGCTTCGTCGATACGCACAAGAGCCAGATCGCGACCGACCGCGACGGCGCACCGGTGTTCATGGCCAAGGATGCGTGGGAGCTGAGCTTCCACGAAGGCCGCAACGACGCGATCCGCTTCACCGCGATCAAGGAACGCGCCTGAGCCTTTGGCGCGGCGCGGGTCAGAAGACCGGCGTCGTCCTTTCCTCGCGCACCCGGAACTCGACGTCCTCGGGCTCGATCGGCGCGCGGCATTCGGAGCAGACCACCTTGGCGATGAGCTCCTTGCCGCAATCCTTGTGCTTCAGCAGCAGCGGCGGGCCTTCGGGCGCGACATAATAAGTGTCGCCCCACTGCATCAGCATCAGCAGCGCGGGATAATAATCCACGCCTTTGCGGCGGAGCTTGTATTCGTAGCGCGGCGGGCTCGACGCATATTGCTCCTGCCGGATCACGCCGATGCTGGTCAGCCAGGCGAGCCGTTCGGACAGGATGTTGGTGGCGATCGCGGTGTCGCGGCGGATCTCGTCGAAGCGGCGCACGCCGGTGAAGATCGATCGCATGATGAGGCTCGCCCAGCGGTCGCCCATCAGTTGCGCCGCCTGGTCCATCAGCGATGTCGCGTCGGTGCTGCTGTCGCGCTGCTGCCGGCGGCGACTGTATTGCGGCACCATCCAGCCGAGCCCCGGCCCTTCCTGCCAGTCGACCCGCGTCGCATCCACCTCGCCGCCGCAATGGCCGCAGGCGGGCGTCGGCTCGAACGCCTTGCCACAGCTCTTGTGGGTCAGCGCGACATCGATCTTGCCCGGCGTCCCCCAGCGATGCTCCCAGCGCAGCAGCATCAGCGCGGTCCAGTATACGTCGCGCCCCTTCGCCGTCATCGCATAGACGTGCCGCGGCGGCGCCTCGCAATAGAGCCTTTTCTCGAACACCCCCGCCTCGACCAGCCGCTTGAGCCGGTCCGAGAGCAGCGCCTTCAGCAGTCCCGTGCGGCGACGGAAATCGTCGAACCGGCGCGCGCCCAGCCAGCTCGCCTCGAGGATGAGCAAGGTCGGCGTGTCGCCGACGATCTCCAGCGCGCGCCAGATCGAGCAGGTGCGGATGAGGGTGGGTGCGGTCATGTCGGGCGCAGCGTCTAGGGGGAGGGGCGGGCGGCGTCGAGCCGTCCGAATGCTAAGACGGCGTCAGACTTGGCGGACGCCGTCGCCCGGCGGATCGGCGAACAGCCGCTCGACATCCGCCTGCCGGTGGTCGAGCACCGCGCGGCGGTTGATCGTCGCCTTGTCCGAAATCTCGTGCGCGTCCACGCTCGGCGGCGTGGTGAGCAGCGCGACCCGCCGGATCGTAGCCGATCCGCCCTGCTGGCCCTTGTTGAACGCCTTGAGCCGCGCCGCGATCTGGTCGAGCACGTCGGCGGGCGCGTCGGGCCGCGGCCAGACGAGCAGCGCGAGATAGGGGCGGTTGTCGTCGCACAGCACCAGCTCTGCCGCGAGCCCGGTGAGCGCCTTCAGCAGCCCCTCGCGGAGCTGCCCGCCATAGACCCAGGTGCCGTTGGCGAGCTTGAACTCCTCCGCCAGCCGCCCGGCGAAGGCGAGGCCTTCCTCCGGCCGCGCTTCATCGTGGAAGCGCGCGAGATCGCCGGTCTTGTAGAAACCCTCCTCGTCGAAGGCTGCGGCGGTGCGTTCGGGTTCGTCGAGATAGCCCTTCATCCGGTTGCCGCCGCGCAGCCGCACCTCGTAGCGCTCGTCATAGGGGACCAGCTTCACCTCCAGCCCCGGCCCGGGCAGCCCGATGCCGACGCGGTCGGTGGGGAAGTGGATCGCCATACAGCCCGACACCATCTCGGTCATGCCATAGCCGGTGGTCATGTGGATGCGGTGGCCGGTCTCCTCCACCGCCAGCGTCTGCAGCCGGTCATAGACATGCTGCGGCAACCCGGCGCCGCCATAGAGCATCAGCAGCATCTTGCTGAAGAAGGTGCGGCGCAGCTCCGCATTCGTCTCCAGCGCATCGACGAGCAGCGCGTAGCCGGAGGGGACATTGTTATAATAGGAGACCGCGATCTCCGAGAGGTTGCGGATCGAGGCGTCGAACAGCCCCGGCACCGGCTTGCCGTGATCGACATGCAGCGCGCCGCCTTCCAGCAGCGTGGTGCGCAGCACTGAGGCGCCGGCGGCATGGTGCCAGGGCAGCCAGTCGAGCATCACGTCGCCCCAGCCCGCGATGCGGCCCAGGAAGCCCTTCGCTTGGCTGGTGTTGGCGGTGATCGCGGCGAGGCTCAGTTGTACGACCTTGGGCAATCCGGTCGAGCCCGAGGTCATCATGTGCGAGGCGACATCCTCGACGTCGATCTTCTCGATCGATTCCGCCACCGCATCGGTCGGCGCAGTCCCGGTCAATTCCTCCAGCGCCACCGCATCCGCGCCGAACGGGGCGGGATCGGTCGAGATGACGATCATCTCGTCAGTCTTGGTCTCGGCGATCGCCTTGGCGAAGGGGGCGAGCGGGTCGGCGTAGATCGCGGCCGGCTTCACCTTGGCGATGACGTGGCGCAGCCGCGCATGATCGCCGCCCGACAGACCGTAGGCGGGGCTCACCGGGGTGTGGATCACCCGCGCGGCATAGCAGGCGAGCTGCATCACCGCGCTCGCCACCGAGTTTTCGCCCATCACGATCACCGATCGGCCGGCGGGAACATGATCGATCAGCCATTGCGTGGCGCCGTCGATCTGGCGCTTCAGTTCGGCATAGGAGGTGTTGTGCCAGGCGCCGTCCGCGCCGCGCACCGCGATCGCGGTCGCATCGCCCTTAGCCGCCGCGCTCCGCGCGAAGTCGCGGGGGATGTTGGCGTCGACGTCGGGCATGGGGATGTTGGTGCCGATGACGAGCGTGCCGTCGTCGCGCCGCTCGATCGCCAGGTCCACCGGCATGAAATCGACCTCGCGGAAGGGCGCGTTGCGATAGTCGGTGCGGTTCCTCGTGTCGGTCATGCCGCCTCCCGTGCGATCAGGTCTTCGATATGGTCCGGACGCGGCTTGCCGGCGCGCAGCCGCTCGATGGTGCGCGCGTCGACATAGTCGCGCCAGCCGCAGATCTGCTCGCCGCGGAAGTCGATCACCCCCGCATAGGGATAAGCGACGCGCTGCCCCTCACTGGTGTCATAGGCGTCGGTGCCTTCGACGAAGAGCCGGTCCGCCGTCTCGGCATGCGCGACGATCGTCCACTCGACCGCGTGCATGTCGGCGGCGAACCGCTCGATCAGCGCGGCCGCTTCCGCCTTGCCGCGCGCGGGCGGCGCGATCGCGGCGGCGTAATGCCAGACCACATCGTCGGTCATCGCGTCGAGCACGAAGGCGCCATCCTTGCGCTCCCATGCGTCGATCACGGCTTTGAACTGCTCGAAGCGGCGCGCCATTTCAGCTCCTCGTCCCGGCGCGGGCCTTGCCCCGTCGCCCTCATGTTTTTCCTACGCAGCCTCGCGCTCCACCACGAAGCTGACGGTGGTGGTGGTCGATCCGCCGATATTGAGCGTCTGCATCCGCCGCGCGCCCTCCACCTGATAATCGCCCGCCGTCCCCGTCACCTGCTTCGCGCCGTCGAGCACCATGCGCACCCCCGTCGCGCCGACCGGATGGCCGAGCCCGATTAGCCCGCCCGAGGGGTTGATCGGGATCCGCCCGCCCATCGCGATGCTGCCGTCCTCGATCGCCTTCCAGGATTCGCCCGGCGCGGTGATGCCGAGATGGTCGATCGCCATATATTCGGTGGTCGTGAAGCAGTCGTGGGTCTCCACCGCGTCGATCTGGTCGACCGCGCTCACCCCCGCGCGCTTCCGCGCATCCTCGATCGCGCGGCGGACCTGCGGGAAGACATAGTCCTGCCCCTCGCTCGCGCGGACCTTGTCGCGATAGGCGATCGGCGCGGAGCGGTGCCCCCAGCCGCTGATCCGCGGCAGGCTGTCGATCGCGACCCCGCGCTTCGCCGCATAATCCGCCGCCGCGCGGCGCGAGGCGAGGAAGATTATTGCCGCGCCGTCGGTGATCTGGCCGCAATCCATCTTGCGGGTGCGGCCTTCCACCACCGGATTGGCGGCATCGTCCTCGCTGAAGCTGTCGGGGCCGAACTGCCAGCCGCGCGTCTGCGCGTTGGGGTTGCGCCGCGCATTGCCGAAATTGGTCTCGGCGATCCGCATCAGATGCGCGTATTTGAGGCCGTGGCGCCGGTCATATTCGTCGGCGAGCTCCGAAAAGGCGCGCGGCCAAATATAGTCCGCATCGGCGAATTCGTGGCCCCGCCAGCAGGCCGCGCCCAGATGGTCGGCCGCCTGCTGCCCCGGCACGTTGCGCATCTGCTCGATGCCGATCACCGCGGCGAGGTCGTAGCGCCCGGCCTCGATCTCGGCCATCGCGGAGAGGATGGCGACGCTGCCCGAGGCGCAGGCCGCTTCGTGCCGCGCGGTCGGCAGTCCGTCGAAATCGGGATGCACCAGCCCGAAGAAACCGCCGAGCAGCGCTTGCCCCGCGAACAGGTCGGATACGAAATTGCCGACATGGCCGGTCTCGATATCGGCGGCGTCGAGCTTCGCCGCGGCGAGTCCCTCGTTCACCGTCTCGGCGAAGGCGCCGGCAAGGTCGGTGCCCTCGCGCGCCCAGTTGCGCGCGAAATCGCTCTGCCAGCCGCCCAGAACATAGACCATCGCCGTCTCCCGAAAGGATTGAGTTCGTTTATACAAGTCATGCGGGCCTGCGCAACCGGCGCGGGGCAGGGCGCTTCAGCGCTCGCGGCCATGACGGTTGACTTGTCCGCGCTCCGCCCGCAGATGCGCCTCGCCGGCCCGATGGCGGAGTGGTGACGCAGAGGACTGCAAATCCTTGCACCCGGGTTCGATTCCCGGTCGGGCCTCCAATTTTCCCGGTATCTTTTTGTGGCGGTGGCGCCGCGCGCGGCTAGTCTCGCGGCGATGGACGCAACGCCAGCCCCGGATCTTGAACCTGCCGAATCGACCGTGCGCCTCGCGCTCCGCCACTGGCGGACGGTGGCGGCCATCTGGCTGGTCGCCGCGCTCGCCTGGACGCCGGCGGTCTATCTCACCACCGGCGGCGAGACCGCCCCGGTCCACATCCTCACCACCTTCGGCGGGATGCTGCTCCATTTCGCGCCCTGGGCGCTGGCGACGCCGCTGTTCCTCGCGCTCGGCCGGCTCCTGCCGCTCGGCCTCGGGCGCACGGCGCCGCATGTTGCGCTGCTCCTCCTCCTCGCAGTCGTCGTCACGCCGCTGCTCACCGCGGTCGGCGTCGCCGCGTCGCGGGTCGTGATGATCGGCCTCGGCGCGTGGCAGTCGGACGGGCTGTTCGCCGGCTTCGGCCGCGCCGCGACGATCACCAGCCTGTTCTCGCTCCCCACCTATGTCGCGATGGTCGCGATCGGCCAGATCACCGCTTATTTCGCCCGCTACCGCGAGCGCGAGCGGCTGCTCTCGCTCGCCCGCGCGCAGGCCTTGCGCGCCCAGATCGCCCCGCATTTCCTGTTCAATGCGCTGAATGCGATCAGCGAGCTCGGCTACAGCGACGCGGCCAAGGCGGACGCCGCGATCGTCCAGCTCGCCTCCTTGCTCCGCGACACGCTCGACCGGCCCGACTGGACGAGCGTGCGCGAGGAGGTGGCGATGATCGCCGACCATGTCGCGCTCCACCGCATGCTGCTCGACGACCGCCTCGCTTTCTCGGTCACGGTCGATCCCGATGCGTGGGAGGCGCGGCTTCCCGCGATGCTGCTCCAGCCGCTGGTCGAGAATGCGCTGGTCCACGGCATCTCGCGCCTGCCGGAGGGTGGCGCGGTCACCCTCCGCGCCGCGCGCGACGGCGCCGATCTCCGCATCGTCATCGCCAACGACGCCCCCGCCGACGTTCCAACCGGCAGCGGCGGCATCGGCCTCGCCAATGTCCGCCAGCGCCTCGCCGCGAGCTTCGCGGGCGCCGCCGCGCTCGCCTTCGACCGGGCCGCAACTTCGGCCACCGCGACGCTCCGCCTGCCATTCGAGCCCGCGCGATGATCCGCGCCGCGATCGTCGAGGACGTGCCGCTGGCGCGCGATCGGCTGCGGCGGATGCTCGCCGCGCATCGGGACATCCGCATCGTCGGCGCCGCGCCCAGCCTCGCCGCCGCGCGCGACATGTTGCGCTCCGCCGAGCCCGATCTCGTCTTCCTCGACGTGCAACTGCCGGACGGGGAGGGGCCGGAGCTGCTCTACCCGATGCCGCCCGCGGCGCGCCCGCTCATCATCTTCCTCACCGCGCGCGCCGATTACGCGCTCCCCGCCTTCGATCTCGAGGCGGTCGATTATCTGCTCAAGCCCGCGGGCGAGACGGAGCTGGCCCGCGCGCTCGATCGGGTCCGCGCGCGCATCCGGCCGGACGCGCCGGAGCCCGATCCGGCCGAAACCCACATCGCCGTCCGGGACGGGCGCCGCACCGATCTCGTTCCGCTCGCCGAGATCGATTATGTCGATGTCGCCGGCCATTATCTCTGCCTGCACGCCGGGCGCGACGTGCATCTGATCCGCGAGCCGATCGCCGCGCTCGCCGATCGGCTGGCGCCTGCCGGGTTCCTCCGCTGTCACCGCTCGGCGCTGGTCCGCACCGGCGCGATCGTCGCGCTGGTCGATCGCCGCAATGGCGATGCCGATCTGACGCTGGCGAGCGGCGCCGTCGTGCCGCTGAGCCGCACCTACCGCCCCGCGCTCGAAGCTGCGCTCGCCGCCGCGAAGCGGTGATCCGCCCGGCCCGCGCCAACCCCGGCCCGGTTCCCGCCAAATCCGGCAGGCCCGCATTGCCCGCACGGCCCGCGCCGGCAAACGCATCGCCCATCACTTCGATGGAGATCGATCATGCGCGCCTTCGCCGCCTCGCTCGCCCTTTGCCTCACGGTTCCGGCAGTCGCCCACTCCGACACGCCCCCGGCCGCCGCGCCCAAGGCCGCCCAGCCCACCATCGCCTTCAAGGGCGGCCGCTGGTTCGACGGCGCCGCCTTCCGTCCCGCGCGCTGGTATGCGGTCGATGGCCGGCTCACGGCACGGCGCCCCAGCCGTATCGACGTTACCGTCGATCTCGGCGCCCGCTACGTCCTCCCGCCGTTGGTCGAGGCGCACAATCACAATGCCCAGAATGCCTTCATGGCACCCGGCACCAACCGCTCGCATCTCGCGCAGGGCATCTTCTATTCGGTGCAGATGTGCGCCAAGCGCGAGGCGCACCAGCCCTTCTCCGGCTTCTTCAATCGGCCGACCACGCTCGACGTCGCCTATAGCGAGGCGTGCTTCTCCTCGTCGGACGGCCACCCGCTCGGCATCGCGCTCGCCTCGATGAAACAGGCGGGCATGGAGCCTTCGGTCGCGGAGATGCGCAAGGGCTACGATCCGATCGACAGTCTCGCCGATCTCGATCGCGAATGGCCGCGCATCGCCGCGAACAAGCCCGATTTCGTCAAGCTCATCCTCATCAATTCGGAACGGCGCGCCGCCGACGCCAGGGATCCCGCGATGTTCGGCTGGCTCGGGCTCGATCCCGCGCTCGTCCAGCCGATCGTCGATCGCGCCCACGCCGCCGGCATCCGCGTCATCGCCCATGGCGACAGCGCGGCGGACATCGCCATCGCGGTCCGCGCCGGCGCCGACATGATCGCGCACCTCCCCGGCTACCGCATCGCCGCCAACATGAAGGTCGAGGATTATCGCATCGCCGACGATGTGATCGCGGAGGCCGCGCGGCGCGGCACCGTCTTCGTCACCACTGCCGGCATCGCGAAGCACGACATCGCCAAGCGACCGCACCACGCGGCGCCGATCCGCGCGATGCAGATCGAGAATCTCACCCGCCTCCGCGCCGCGAACGTGCTGATCGTCATCGGCAGCGACGATGTGATGGGCAATGTCATCGGCGAGATCCTCTATCTCGACACCCTCGGCGTCATGCCCCGCGCCGAGTTGCTCCGCCGCGCGACGCAGGACAGCGCGCGGCTGATGTTCCCCAACCGCCGCATCGGCGCGTTTGAGGAGGGGGCCGAAGCCAGCCTCGTCGCCTATGAGTCCGATCCGCTCGCCGGGCTCGCCGTCCTCAAGACGCCCGCGCTCCGCATCAAGCAGGGCGCACTGCTCGCCGACTGATCCGGATTCGCGTGCCCATCTGTCCGCATCCGGACATTCCTCTGTCCGGATGCGGACATTCTGCTGTGCCTTTGGCCATGCTATTCCCGCGATCGCGCGGCACCCGCGCTTGGCACGCGCCTTGCTCCGTCAGGGGCAGCGGGGGCGGCCATGCTGGGGTGCCGTCCCCGCGTCCTCGAATGTCCGCTTGGCCTCGTGCCTCGCGCCCGATAAGAACCCAGACGGACGTTAGTGTATTGCATGTGTAAGACAGTTGTGCGAATAGGTCTTCCGGGATGAACCAGCAGAATTTCGACGAGATGCGCCGCGCGATGATCGCGAGCCAGCTTCGGACCACCGGGGTCAACGATCCCCAGGTGCTCGCCGCCATCGGCAGCGTCGCGCGCGAGCGCTTCGTGCCCGCCGACCGCGTCGCCACCGCTTATGCCGAGATCCCGACGCCGCTGGGCGACGGCCGCGCGATGGGCCCGCCGATGGCGCTCGGCCGCCTGCTCGCCGAGGTGCGCCCGCGCGCCGGCGAGCGTGCGCTCGTGATCGGCGCCGCCACCGGCTATGCCGCCGCGGTGATGCATGCGCTCACCGGCCATGTCGTCGCGGTCGAGGAGGATGCGGGCCTGGCTGCTCAGGCGCGCGATGCGCTGGAAGGCACCGGCGTCGAACTGGTCGAGGCGCCGCTCCGCGACGGTTACGCCGCCGGCGCGCCTTATGACGTAATCCTGATCGACGGCGCGGTGGAAAGCGTGCCGCAGGCGCTGGTCGAGCAGCTCGCGCGTGATGGCCGCATGGCCGCGGCGATCGTCGATCGCGGCGTCACCCGGCTCGCGATCGGGCGGCGCGGCGGCTCGGGCTTCGCATTGCTGCCGTTCGCCGATGTCGAGGCGGCGCTGCTTCCGGGCTTTTCGCTGCCCGCGGGCTTTCAATTCGAAGGGGTGGAATGAGGCTGATGCGGGGACGTTTGATGGCGGCCGCGGCGCTGGTGGCGCTGACGGCGGGCGGCAGTGCGCAGGCGGATACGCTGCGTGAGGCGCTGGTGCAGACCTATCGCAGCAACCCGACGCTGACCGGCCAGCGCGCGCAGGTCCGCGTCGCCGACGAAGGCGTCGCCATCGCCCGCGCCGGCGGACGGCCGCAGATTTCGGGCACCGCCGGCGTCAATCAGGATTTGACGCGCACCGGCGGCGGCAACGGACGTAACCTGAGCGCCGGCATCGATCTCAGCCTGCCGATCTTCCAGGGCGGCCGCGTCCGCAACGGCATCCGCGCCGCCGATGCGCGGGTCGATGCCAGCCGCGCCGATCTCCGCGCCACCGAGGGTGATGTCTTCACCGAGGCGGTCGCCGCCTACATGGACGTGATTCGCGATCGCTCGATCGTCACGCTCAACAGCAATCAGGTCCGCGTCCTCGAAACCAACCTCCGCGCCACGCAGGACCGGTTCGAGGTCGGCGACGTCACCCGTACCGACGTCGCCCAGTCCGAGGCGCGGCTGTCGCTGGCGCGCAGCACGCTCGCCACCGCCGAGGGCCAGCTCACCGCGAGCGAGGAGAATTATCAGCGCGTCATCGGCGCGCCTCCGGGCGAGCTTGCGCCGCCGCCGCCGTTGCCGCCGCTCCCCGGCACGCCCGAGCAGGCGGTCGAGACCGCGCTCGCCAACAATGCCGATCTCGTCTCGATCGCCGCGCAGATCCGCGCCGCGGGGCTCGACGTCTCGGTCGCCCGCGCCGATCGCCTGCCCACCGTCTCGGCGATCGGCAACGGCCGCTACACCAATTATCTCGGTAGCGCGGACGAGCAGTTTGGATCGCCCACCGGCACCATCGCGAACACGCAGACCAGCACCGGCATCGGCGTGCAGGCGTCGATCCCGCTCTATCAGGGCGGCATCGTCGGCGCCCGCGTCCGCCAGACCCAGGCCCGCCAGAGCGCGCTTCTGGAACAGGGCGTCGCGGTCGAGCGGCTTGTCATCGCCAACGCCCGCGCCGCCTTCGCCAGCTACACAGCCTCGCTCGACGCGATCAAATCGAACGAGGTCGCGGTCGCCGCCAACACGCTCGCGCTCGAAGGCACCCGCGCCGAGCAGGGCGTCGGCACCCGCAACGTGCTCGACGTGCTGAATGCCGAGCAGGAGCTTTTGAACAGCCAGGTGCTGCTCGTCACCGCGCGCCGCGACGCCTATGTCGCGGGCTTCAACCTCCTGAACGCCACCGGCCAGGCGGAGATGGACGATCTCAACCTCGACGGCGGCTATATCTACGATCCGGTCGCCAATTATGATCGGGTGAGCCGCCGCGCCGGCGACTGGTCGGACGATCCGGCCCCGGAGGCGGTCGCGACGCGCACCGTGGTCGGTCCGCCGGCCCCCGCCACGGACCCTGCACAGACCCCCGTGACACCGCCGCAGCAATAGGCAATAAACCCGCCCATGGGCGGCATTAACCAAGATCCTTCGATGGAAGACATCCTCGCGTCGATCAAGCGCGTGATCGCAGAGGACGGGCGCACGTCGCCACGTCCGCCGCGCGGCACGCCACGCATCGTAGACACGGCGCCGCCCACGGCGGACGTCGAGGAAGACGATGTGCTGGAACTCAGCGATCCTGTGGTCGAGGCGGAGGGGATCATGTCGGGCGACGCCGCGACCGCCAGCCGCGGCGCGCTCGCCGCGCTCGCCGCGATTCGCCAGCAGCCCGCCGCCGCCGCACCCGAGGCCGCCGTCCCCGCAGGTGCCGCCGCGCCGCTCGAAGCGGTGGTGCGCGAGATGCTGAAGCCCATGCTCAAGGACTGGCTCGACCAGCATCTCCCCGAGATCGTCGAGAATCTCGTCGCCCGCGAAATCGCCCGCATCACGGGAAAGTAGGCCGCTCGCCCGCGGCGATCCGCTCGCTTGTCATCGCGCCGCCGAAACAGCATAGGCGCGGCCATGACCGAGCTTGCCAAGACATTCGACCCCGCCGCGATCGAGGCGCGCTGGTATGCGCATTGGGAAGGCGAGGGGAGCTTCCGGCCCGCGCGCCCGGAGGCCGATCCCTTCACCATCGTCATCCCGCCGCCCAACGTCACCGGCAGCCTCCACATCGGCCACGCGCTCGATAATACGCTGCAGGACATATTGATCCGCCACGCGCGGCTGCAGGGCAAGGATGCGCTCTGGGTGGTCGGCATGGACCATGCCGGCATCGCGACGCAGATGGTGGTCGAGCGCAACCTCGCTGCCGAGGGCGTCGACCGCCGCGATCTCGGCCGCGATGCGTTCGTCGACAAGGTCTGGCAGTGGAAGGCGGAGAGCGGCGGCCAGATCACCCGCCAGCTCCGGCGCCTGGGCGCGAGCTGCGACTGGGCGAACGAGCGCTTCACGATGGACGAGGGCTTCAGCCGCGCCGTCCGCAAGGTCTTCGTCGATCTCTACGATCGCAAATTGCTCTATCGCGACAAGCGCTTGGTCAATTGGGATCCGCGTTTCCAGACCGCCATCTCCGATCTGGAGGTCGAGACGCGCGAGGTGCAGGGCAAGTTCTGGCACCTCAAATATCCGCTGTCGGACGGCTCGGGCTTCATCCACGTCGCGACGACGCGGCCCGAGACGATGCTCGCCGACATGGCAGTCGCGGTCCATCCGGACGACGATCGCTACAAGGGCTGGGTCGGCAAGACCATCGACCATCCGATCACCGGCCGTGCCATCCCCATCATCGCCGACGAACATGCCGATCCGGAGCTCGGCTCGGGCGCGGTGAAGATCACGCCGGGCCATGACTTCAACGATTTCGAGGTCGGCCGCCGCGCCGGCATCAAGGCGGCGGACATGCTCAACATGCTCGATGCCGAGGCGAAGGTGGTGCAGACCGCCGACGGTCTGATCCCCGCCGATCTCGTTGGCCTAGACCGCTTCGACGCGCGCGCCAAGGTGGTCGAGCGGCTGGAAGCGGACGGGCTACTGGAACGCGTCGAGGATCGCGTCATCCAGACGCCGTACGGCGATCGCTCGGGCGTGGTGATCGAGCCGTGGCTCACCGATCAATGGTATGTTGATGCCGAGACGCTGGCCAGGCGCCCGATCGACGCCGTCCGCTCGGGCGACATCCGCGTCGTTCCCAAGACGTGGGAGAAGACCTGGTTCAACTGGCTGGAAAACATCCAGCCCTGGTGCGTCTCGCGCCAGCTCTGGTGGGGTCACCAGATTCCGGCCTGGTATGACGAGAACGGCAACGTCCACGTCGCCGAGACCGAGGAGGAAGCGCAGCGCCTCGCCGGCAATGCGAAGCTGACGCGCGATCCCGACGTCCTCGACACCTGGTTCTCCTCTGCGCTCTGGCCGTTCGCGACGCTCGGCTGGCCCGAGGATACGCAGATGCTGCGCCGCCATTATCCCAATGACGTGCTCATCTCGGGCTTCGACATCATCTTCTTCTGGGATGCCCGCATGGCGATGCAGGGCTTCGAGTTTATGGGCGAAAGGCCGTGGAAGACCTTGTATCTCCACGGCCTTGTCCGCGACGCCAAGGGCGCGAAGATGTCCAAGTCGAAGGGCAATACGGTCGATCCGCTCGGCCTCATCGATCGCTATGGCGCCGATGCCCTGCGCTTCACGCTCGCGGCGATGGAAAGCCAGGGCCGCGACATCAAGCTCGATGAAAAGCGCGTCGAAGGCTATCGCAATTTCGCGACCAAGCTGTGGAATGCCGCGCGCTTCTGCCAATCCAACGGCATCGGCGCCTCCGCTACGATCGAGCCGCCCGCGGCGAGCCTCCCCGTCAACCGCTGGATCGTCGGCGAGACGGTGAAGACCGTCCAGGCGCTCGACCTTGCGATGGCGGACTTCCGCTTCGACGAGAGCGCCAACACCATCTACCACTTCACCTGGTCGACCTTCTGCGACTGGTATCTCGAGCTGATCAAGCCTGTCCTGTCTCCCCTCCCGCAAGCGGGAGGGGATCAAGGGGAGGGCCTGTCAGTCGACGGCGCGCAAACCGCGGACAGTCCCTCCCCCAACCCCTCCCGCGGGCGGGAGGGGAGCGAGGGGAGCGACGCCGCCGAGACCCGCGCGGTCGCCGCGTGGGCGCTCGATCAGATCCTCGTCATGCTCCACCCGTTCATGCCCTTCATCACCGAAGAGCTGTGGCACGCGATGGGAGCCCGCCCATACGATCTCATCCTCGCCAAATGGCCGATGCCCGACGCCCGCGCGCTCGATCCCGAGGCCGGGCCGGAGGTCGATTGGCTGATCCGCCTCGTCACCGCGATCCGCGCGGCGCGGTCGGAGCTTAACGTGCCGCCCGGCGCCAAGCTGCCGCTCCACGTCCGCGATGCGGGCGAGCGGACCGCCGGGCGCCTCCAGCGCAACGGCGCCGCGCTGCGCCGTCTCGCGCGGATCGAGGCCATCAGCGATACCCCAGCGCCCGATGGCGGCGCCGCGCAGATCGTCGTCGACGAAGCGACCTTCGTGCTGCCGCTCGAAGGCGTGATCGACGTCGCGGCGGAGAAAGCGCGGCTCGGCAAGGCGCTGGAGGCCGCCGCCAAGGAGCGCGATGCGCTCGCCGGCCGGCTCGGCAATGCCAGCTTCGTCGAGCGCGCCAAGCCCGAGGCGGTCGCCAAGGCGCGCGAGGATCATGCCGAGCGCGCCGCGGAGGCCGAGCGTCTGGAGGCGGCGCTCAAGCGGCTAGGGTGATGTCCTACACGTCGCCGCGCTGCTAGATTCGCGTCCGGATCGTCAGGTCCGGGCTCTTTGAAAGGCAGGGGAGAAATGCACGACCCTGCGAACCAAAGGAATCAAACCCGCGCAAACCCGCAGAAATGCGGGGTTCGGCGCGGCGGATAACAGGCGTTTTTCGCCCTGTTTTCCGGCAAAAGTCGGAATCTAGCGGCCGAACACCCGCACGACTCGGCAAGTTGAAGACCAATTCAACTAAGCCGGCAGCGCACCCGCCCGCGGCACCGCCACTTCGATCGCGCGCTCGGCCACCCGCGCGGTCACCGGCGTGCGCGCCAGCACCTCGCCGTCGATCGAGACCTTGAGCGGCGGGATCGTCCGCACCTCGAGCTGCCGCCCGGAGAAGCTCACCACCTTGTCGCTGCGCGAGGGCAGGCGGAAATAGCTCGCGAACCAGTTCCACACGAGCCGCATCTTGGCATGGCCGGTCACCGCCTGGATGACGATCTCGCCGCTGTCGACGCCGGCCTCCTCGATCAGCTCGACGCCGCCGTGGAAGCGGCCGTTGGCGATGCGCAGTTCGGTCGCGCGGACGCGGTGCTCGGTCTCGCCGTCGGTGACGATCACCTTAAAGCTGCGGAAGCGGATCAGGCACCAGATCGCCCAAATCAGGTAACCGACGCGGCCCAAGTAGCGCTTCAGCTTGTGCGGCACGCTGTCGCCGATCATGGGCGACAGGCCGAGCGCAGCGCAATTGGCGAAATAGTCGCCGTCGATCATGCCGAGGTCGATCCGCCGCCGCCGCCCCGTCGCGATCACCTCGATCGCCCCGTCGAGGTCGAGCGGGATGCCGAGCGTCCGCGCGAAGCTGTTGGCGGTGCCGAGCGGCAGCAAAGCGAACACCACCGGCTCCTTCACCGCCTCGTCGACGGTGCAGGACAGCGATCCGTCGCCGCCGCCGACGATGATCATCGGCACGCCGCTCTTCACCGTCTCGCGCATCGTCGGGATCAATGTCTTGGGGTCGGTGATCGCATGGGCGGCGACCAGCTCGATGCCGCGCGCCTCCAGCTTGGCGCGCGCGTCGCGGAACAGCGCCTGCCCCTTGCGGGACTGCGCGTTGACGATCAGCGCGGCCGTCTTGGGCAGCGGGCGGTTCGTTTCCATGGCGGCACAACATCCGAGATCGGCGCTTGTGCCAAGCCTTGCGAAAGATGTGCGGGCCGCTAAGCCGGGGGCGCATGACGCACGCCGCTTTTCCCGCGCTCCGCCTGCGCCGCACCCGCGCCGCCGCATGGAGCCGCGCGCTGGTTTCGGAGACGCGCGTGTCGCCCGCCGATCTCATCTGGCCGCTGTTCGTGACCGAGGGGAAGGGCGTCGAGGAGCCGATCGCCAGCCTCCCCGGCGTGTCGCGCTGGTCGGTGGACGGCATCGCCGCCCGGGTGCGCGAGGCGCGCGATCTCGGCATTCCCTGCGTCGCGCTCTTCCCCAATACGCCCAGGGATCTCAGGACCGAGGACGGCCGCGAGGCGCTCAATCCGGACAACCTCATGTGCCGCGCGATCCGCGCCGCCAAGGACGCCGCGCCCGAGGTCGGCATCCTCACCGACGTCGCGCTCGATCCCTATACCGCGCACGGCCATGACGGCATCGTCGACGGCGCGGGCTATGTGCTCAACGACGCGACGTCGAATATCCTCGTCGATCAGGCGCTGGTCCAGGCGGCGGCGGGGGCGGACATCGTCGCGCCGTCGGACATGATGGACGGCCGCGTCGGCGCGATCCGCACCGCGTTGGAGCGCGAGGGCCGCGTCAACGTCCAGATCATGGCCTATGCCGCCAAATATGCCTCCGCCTTCTACGGCCCGTTCCGCGATGCGGTCGGCTCGGGCGGCCTCTTGAAGGGCGACAAGAAGAGCTACCAGATGGACCCGGCCAATGCCGAGGAGGCGCTCCGCGAAGTCGCGCTCGATCTCGCCGAGGGCGCCGATCATGTGATGGTGAAACCGGGGCTGCCCTATCTCGACATCGTCGCCCGGGTGAAGCGGCGGTTCGAAGTGCCCGTCTTCGCCTACGCGGTGTCTGGCGAATATGCGATGATCGAGGCGGCGGCCACGGCCGGGGCAGGGGATCGCGACGCGCTGGTGCTCGAGACGCTGACCGCGTTCAAGCGCGCCGGCTGCGCGGGCGTCCTCACCTATCACGCGCCGGTCGCCGCGCGGCTGCTCGGGAACGGATGATCGAAGCGCTGCGGTCCGAACTGGTGGCACTTCGGCAGGCGGCGGCGCCGCTCGAGCCCGACGCCGATGCCCGCGCCCGGCTGATGGACCTCGCCGTCGCCCATGCGCAGGATTTCCTCGGTGATCTCGCCGACGGTCCCGCCAACCGCGGCTGGGACGATGCGCTCGCCGATCCGCTCGATTTCGCGGAAGACGGGCGCGATCCGGCGGAGCTGCTCGCCTACATCGGCCGCGCGATCGACCGTCCCGGCATCACCACCGCATCACCGCGCTTCATGGGCTATATCCCCGGCGGCGGGCTGTTCCATTCCGCGGTCGGGGACTTTCTTGCGGCGTCCGCCAACAAATATGCGGGCTTCGCCTCCGCCGCGCCCGGCGCCGTCCGGCTGGAGAATGCAACCGCCGCCTGGCTCGCCAAGGTCATCGGCTTTCCCGAGGGCGCGGCGGGCACGCTCACCTCGGGCGGCAGCATGGCCAATCTCACCGCCATCGTCACCGCCCGCGAGGCGCGCGACGAAGACGGCGGCGGCGCGGTCTATATGTCCGCGACGGCGCATCACTGCATCGACAAGGCGCTGAAGATCGCGGGCCGCGGCAAGGCACCGCGGCGGCTGATCCCGACCGATGCGCGCCACCAGATGCGCGCCGATGCGCTCGCCGAGGCGCTGGAGCGCGACCGCGCCGACGGCATCCGCCCCTGGCTGGTCATCGCCTCTGCCGGAACGGTCGATACCGGCGCGGTCGATCCGCTCGCCGACATCGCCGATCTCGCCCAGCGCCACGGCGCCTGGTTCCATGTCGACGGTGCCTATGGCGGGCTGTTCATGCTGTGCGACGAAGGGCGCGCGGCGCTCGGCGGGATCGAGCGGGCCGACACCGTCGCGCTCGATCCGCACAAGACCCTGTTCCTGCCCTACGGCACCGGCGCGGTCGTCGCGCGCGACGGGCAGATGCTGTTCGACGCGTTCAGCGCCAGCGCCGATTATATCCAGCCACTAGGCGAGAGCGGCGTCGGCCCGTCGCCCGGCGATCTCTCACCCGAACTGACCCGCCATTTTCGCGCGCTCCGCCTCTGGCTGCCGCTGCAGATCGCCGGCGTTGCCGCTTTCCGCGCGGCGCAGTCGGAGAAGATCAAGCTCGCGCGCTATTTCCATGCGCGGCTGTCCGAGATGCCAGGCTGGGAGGTGGCGAGCGCGCCCGATCTCTCGGTCGTCGCCTTCCGCGCCCGTCCGGCGTCGGGAGATGTCGATCGCTTCAACGACGATCTTCTCCGCCGCATCCAGCAGGACGGAAGGATATTCCTCAGCGGCACGCGGATCGGCGGCGCGCCGTGGCTGCGCTGCGCGATCCTCTCGTTCCGTACGCATCTCGATGCGATCGACGAAACGATAGACGTGCTGGCGCGCACCGCCGGCGAACTGGGACTGGAATGAGCGACATCGAACAGGCCTTGCCCCGCAGCGACCGCCGCGAGCGGCTCGCCAAGCCTTTGTTCGTCGCGACCATCGTTGCGGGGTCGTTCCTGCTGTTCCTGATGCAGCCGATGATCGCGCGGATGGCGCTGCCCCGGCTCGGCGGCGCGCCCGCGGTCTGGAACAGCGCGATGCTGGTCTATCAGGCGCTGCTGCTCGCGGGCTATGCTTATGCGCACTGGCTTTCGCGGCTGAAACCGCGGCGGCAGGCGGGGCTCCACCTCGCGCTGTTCGGGCTCGCCGCTCTGTGGCTGCCGATCGGGATCAGCAGCGCGCTGCCGCCCGCCGACGGCAACCCAATTCTGTGGGTGCCCTGGTTCCTGCTGAGCTCGATCGGCCCGCTCTTCTTCATCGTCTCCGCGCAGGCGCCGCTGATGCAGCGCTGGTATGCGCTGGAGAGCAGCCGCGGCGAGCCCTACGCGCTCTACGCCGCGTCCAACCTCGGGAGCTTCGCGGGGCTGTTCTCCTATCCCTTGCTCGTCGAGCCCTTCCTGACGCTCGACCAGCAGAGCCTGTTGTGGACGGCGGGATACGGCGTCCTCGTGCTGCTCGTCGTCGGCTGCGCGCTGACCACGCCGTCGCATCTCGTCGAGACAAAGCCGGAAGCGGAAACGCCCAGGCCGCGGCCGAAGGAGGTCGCTTACTGGGTCGCGCTCGCCGCGGTGCCGTCGGGGCTGATGCTCTCGACGACCACGCATCTCACCACCGACATCGTCGCGATGCCGCTGCTATGGGCGCTGCCGCTCGGCCTCTATCTGCTGAGCTTCGTCGTCGCCTTCGCCACGCGCCGCGGCGTCGCCGATTTCATCACCCAGCTTGCACCGCTGCTCATGCTGATCGCCGGCGGGCTCGCCTTCGCCTCGGGATCGCGTAGCCCGGTCTTCTCGGCGACGCTTGGGCTGAGCTTGCTCTTCGTCGTCGCGGTGACGCTCCATGCCGAGATGTACCGCCGCCGCCCCGCAGCCGATCATCTCACCGCTTTCTATCTCGCCATGTCGCTGGGCGGTGTCATCGGCGGCGCCTTCTGCGCGATCCTTGCGCCGGTGGTGTTCGATTGGGCGTATGAGCATCCGCTGCTGATCGTCGCCGCGGCCTTCCTGCTTCCGCAATGGCCGCTGATCCCACCGCTCCGCAGGCTCTGGTCCGATCCGTTCTGGCGGCGCGCGCTGACCATCGCGATCCCCGTGATCGTCCTTCCGCTCTCCGCGCTGGCCGACGGCGCAATCATCTATCCGCTGCCCGAATGGGTCGCGATCGGCGGCAGCATCCTCATCGCGATCCTCGGCGTCGTTTCGATCGGTCGCAAGCCGGTGTTTGCCATCTGCCTCGGCGCGCTGATGCTGAGCTATGGCGGGTGGCTGACGCTGCGCCTCTCTGCCGAGGACACGCGCACGCGCAGCTATTTCGGCATCTACCAGGTGATCGAGCGCCACGACGAGGCGATCCGCACGCTGATGCACGGCACGACGCTCCACGGCGTGCAAAATCTCGCGCCTGGCAAGGAGCGCAGCCCGACGAGCTATTACGGCCCCAATTCAGGCGTCGGCCGTGCGATGCTCGCGGCTCCCGCGCTGTACGGCCCCGGCGCGCGGATCGGCGTCGTCGGCCTCGGCACCGGCACGCTCGCCTGCTACGCGCAGCCCGCCGAGCGCTGGACCTTCTTCGAGATCGACCCGGCGATGGTGCGCATCGCGACCGACCCGGCGCGCTTCACCTTCCTGCGCCGCTGCGCGCCCGAGGCGCGTATCGAGCTGGGCGATGCGCGGCTGATGCTGGAGCGTGCGCCGCCCGCCTCTTATGATCTGCTCGCGGTCGACGCCTTTTCGTCCGATGCGGTGCCGATGCACTTGCTGACCCGCGAGGCGATCCGCAGCTACGGCCGCGCGCTGGCGCCCAACGGGCTGCTGCTCATCCATATTTCCAACCGCTACCTCAATCTCGAGCCGGTGCTGGCGCAGGCCGCGGACGCGGAGGGCTGGGACGCGTGGCTGATCCACAACTCGCCGACGCCTGCGGAACAGACCGATCATCTCACCACCTCGATCTGGGTGGCGCTGTCGCGCGATCCGGCGATTACCGAAACGCTCGTCGATGGTAATGACCCCAATGACCGGTTCGACTGGCGGGAACTGGAACGGCGCCCCGGCTTCACCGGCTGGAGCGACGATTTCGCATCGATCCTGCCGCTGCTGAAGGATGTGAGACCGTGGTAGAGACAGTCTTCGAGGACGATCGGATGCGGCTGCGCACATGGCGCGACGATGACGTCGATACGTTCGCCGAAATGTGCGCCTCCGCTGCGGTGATGCAATGGCTCGGCGGGCCGATCGACCGTGAGCAGACCGCAGCGGTGATCGCGCGGATCATGGCCTGCCACGTCGAACATGGCCATTGCTTCTGGGCGGTCGAGCGCAAGGCGGACGATGCGCTGCTCGGCTTCTGCGGCATCAAGCGCGTCAACGATCCCGATGCGACCAATCCGGGCGCGTTCGAGATCGGCTGGCGGCTGCGCGAGGATGTCTGGGGGCAGGGCTACGCCCGCGACGGCGCGGTCGCCTCGCTCGATCTCGCCTTCGACCGTTATGGCGCCGATCGGGTGTGTGCCTTCACGGTGATCGAGAATGAGGGATCATGGGGGCTGATGGAGCGGCTCGGCATGCGCCGCGCCGAGGCGCTCGATTTCCACAGCACCCAGCCTTGGGTAGCGGCGCACAATCCGGTGATCGCCTGGGACATCACGAGGGATCAATGGCGGAGCTGATCCCCTTCGGCGGCAGGAGCCCGCGCATCCACCCCACCGCCTTCGTGGCGCCCGGCGTCAGGCTGATCGGCGACGTCGAGATCGGCGCCGAGGCGAGCGTTTGGTACAATTGCGTGATCCGCGCGGACGTGAACAAAGTCCACATCGGCGCGCGCAGCAACATCCAGGACGGCACCGTCATCCACTGCGATCCGCCCAAGCCCGGGCATGAGGCGGGCTTTCCCACGATCATCGGCGAGGACGTGCTGATCGGCCACATGGCGATGGTGCACGGCTGCATCCTGCACGATCGCGCCTTCGTCGGGCTGGGATCGATCGTCATGGACGGCTGCGTGGTGGAGGGCGACGCGATGCTGGCGGCGGGCGCGATGCTGACGCCGGGCAAGCGCGTGGCGGCCGGCCAATTATGGGCAGGGCGCCCCGCCAAGCCGATCCGCGACCTTGCTGAGGACGATATCGCCGGGATGCGCGCCGGTGTCGCGCATTATGTCGCGCTGGCGAAGCAGCATGCGGAGGCGGTCAGCCGCCGTTGATGCGGCTGCGGATGCGGTTCAATGCCTGCTGCTGCGCGTCGGCGATCTTCTGCGCCTCGGCCTCGGCACTGCGCAGCCGCTCGGCATCGCCCTCGCTAGTCGCGACGCGGCTGCGCTCCAGCGCCAGCGCGTCGAGCGACGCGATCGCATCCACGGTCGGCGCACGCGCGGCCTCGAGCCGCGACAGCGCCTGCTGCGCGACGATCCACGATTCGCTCTCCGGCGCACCGGCGCGGTCCGCGGCAGCCTGCGCGGCGCCCACTTCCACGTCGAAATCGGCGCCGCCCTTGCGCGCGGCGTCCAGCAGCGCGCTGATCCGCGCGGCGAGCGCGGGATCGTCGGCGATCGGGGCGGGCGCCGGCTCACTCGCCGGCGGCGACACGCAGGCGCCAGGCGATTCTGCGCAGTCGCCCGTAGGCGCAGGCAGGTCGCCCAGCCGATATTCGATCGGCCGCGGCCCGAGCGAAGGGAAGCCCTCCTGCGAGGTGCAGCCGGCAAGGAGGATCGGCGCGGCGAGGAGGATCGGGCGAAGCGGCATCGCCACTCTCCTAGAGCCTTTCGGCGGCGCGGCAAATCGATCTCGACGCGCCGTCGCCGGTGAACGCTGCGGAATGCTTCGAAACCGCCGTTGCGGGGTTGCCACCCCCCAATCTTCCCCCTATGTCCCGCCCCGCAGCGCGCCCGTAGCTCAGCTGGATAGAGCACCAGACTACGAATCTGGGGGCCGGAGGTTCGAATCCTTCCGGGCGCGCCAGCATCCTCTTCCATCGTTGCACCGATCGCCGCTTTGCGGGCATGACGCCGCGCGATGACGAATGGGCAGCATATGGCGCGCGCCGCTGATGCGGTGCGGCGGGGAGACCTTGCGGGTGCGCGTGCGGCTGCGGAGGCCGCGGTCGCGGCGCAGCCGGGCGATCCGGCAGCGCGCGAGATGCTGGGCGACGTTCTCTGCAGGACCGGTCGCGCGGGCGAGGGCGCGGTGCATCTTCGCGCCGCGCTCGAGGCGGCGCCCGGCCGGGAAGATCTCCGAATGAAGCTGGCTTCGGCCCTCCTGATGGTCGGCGATCTGGCGGGCGCGGAGGGCGTCTGCGCTGCGAGCGCGGCGCCTGGTTCGGCGGACCTGCTGCGCATGCACGGCTATGCGCTGCACGGGCTGGGACGCGCACAGGAAGCGGCGGAGGTTTACCGCCGCCTCGTGACGTTGGTGCCGCAGGATGCCGAAGGCTGGAACAATCTCGGCAATGCCCTCCGCGATGCCGGTGATGCCGCCGGTGCAGTTGCTGCGTTGCAGAAGGCGCGAGGGCTGCGGCCCGATATGCCGCCGATCACCTTCAACCTCGGCATCGCGCTGGCCGCGGCGGGCGATCTGGAGCCGGCGCGCGAGACGCTGCACGCCGCCGCGACTGCGATGCCGGGCGATGCGGGGCCGCTGCTCGAACTCAGCCGCGTGCTCAACCGCCTCGATCGCAGCCGCGAGGCGATGAACGCGCTCGACCGGGCGCTCGCCATAGATCCGCGCCGCGCCGAATTGCATGTGCAGACGGGTGTCACCGCCGCGCTGCTCGGCGATCGAGTGCGGGCGGGAGAGGCGTTCCGCGCTGCGCTCGCGCTTGAGCCCGGCGATGCGGATGCCGTCGCCCGCTATGGCAATTTCCTGGAGAGCGAGAACCGCCTCTCCGATCTCGCAGCCTTGCTCGACAATGCGGCGGCGAATGGCATTCCGGACGCGCCGTTGATGTTGCTGAGAGCGCAATTGTTGCGTCGCGAGGGGAAGCTCGAGGAGGCGCTCGCGCTGGCCGAAGCCGCGCCGGACGAGGAGGATCCGGTGCGCAAGGCGCAGGTGATCGGCGAGATCGCCGACCGGATGGGTGACAGCGCGCGCGCCTTCGCCTCCTTCGGCGCAATGAACGACCGGCTGGCGGCCGAGCCTTCCGATCCGCGCGCGGGCGCACGCATCTACCGCGACGAA
Organism: Allosphingosinicella indica; assembly: GCF_900177405.1. Lineage (NCBI taxonomy): Bacteria > Pseudomonadati > Pseudomonadota > Alphaproteobacteria > Sphingomonadales > Sphingomicrobiaceae > Allosphingosinicella > Allosphingosinicella indica. The sequence continues at coordinate 1,978,647 of NZ_LT840185.1, forward strand.
GTGGCTGCGGTTGCGGCGTTGACCACGAGCGACTGGTATGCCGGCTGGACGCCGCCCGCGCCGCCGAGCGTCCGTCCCGCGCCGGTGTTTCTCGTCGGCTTCCCGCGCTCCGGAACGACGTTGCTCGACACCGTGCTGATGGGGCATCCGCATTTGCATGTGCTCGAGGAGCAGCCGGTGCTCCATCCGGTGACCGCGGCGCTGGGTGGCGACGAGAAGCTGGCTACTCTGCCGGCCGGCGAGATCGCGCATCTGCGATCGCTCTATTTCGCGGAAGTAGACCGGATCGCGCCGGAGGCGGCGGGCATGCTGCTGATCGACAAGATGCCGCTCAACATCCGCCAGGCGCCGCTGTTGCACCGCTTGTTCCCGGAGGCGCGCTGGCTGTTCGCCGAGCGGCACCCCTGCGACGTCGTGCTGAGCTGCTATATGACCAATTTCCGCCTCAACTATGCGATGGCGAACTTCCTCGATCTCGGCGATGCGGCGGCGCTCTACGATGCGGTTCTCGGCTATTGGGAGCAGGCGAAGGCGGTGTTCGCGCTAGACCAGCGGCCGGTGCGCTATGAGGCGCTGGTAGCGGACATGGAGGCCGAAGTGCGGCCGCTGTTCGATTTCCTCGGGCTCGGCTGGGACGATGCGGTGCTCGATCATCAGCGCACGGCCGAGGGGCGCGGCTATATCCGCTCGGCAAGCTACGCGCAGGTTACTGAACCGATCTACCGCCGCGCGGCCGGGCGGTGGGAGCGCTATCGCGACCAGCTCGCGCCGGTCCTGCCGCTGCTGGAGCCGTGGGCCCGGCGGATGGGCTATCCGCTATAGCAGCTCGCGCAGGTCCATCGCGTCGAGCAGGGCGGTGCGGGCGGATTCGATGCGGGCGACGAGGGCGGGATCGGCGAGATCGCCGGGGGCGATCGTCTCGGGCCAATGGTCTTCGATGGCCGATGCGATGCGATCGAGCTTCGCCTCGTCCATCAGGACGCGCGGATCGACCGTCGCGGGATCGGCGACGACGCGGAGGCGGAGGCACGCCGGGCCGCCACCATTGGCCATCGACTGGCGGACATCGACTACGAACAGCTTGCGGATCGGCCCGTTTCCCGCCGCCATCTCCTGCAGCCAGGTCCACACCGCCTGGGTTCCGCGCGCCTCCTCGGGCAGCACCAGTCCCATGCCGCCTTCGGGCAAGGTCACGAGCTGCGCGTTGAAGAGATAGGAGGCGACCGCATCGGCGAGGCTGACGCGCGCGGCAGGCACTTCGACGATCTCGACCTCGGGCAGCATCCGGCGGAGATCGGCGTAGAGCGCCTGCTTGTCGGCAAAGGCCTGTTCGTGCGCGAAGAGCACATTCTCGTTGGCGACCGCGACGACGTCGTTGTGGAAGGCGCCAGCGGCGATCGCTTCCTCGGCCTGCGCGGCGAAGATCGTCCGGCGCTCGTCCAGCCCGTGCAGCCGCGCGATCGCCCGGCTCGCCTCGACATGCTGGCGGGCGGGAAAGGGCCCGCCCGAGACGCCATAGACGAAGACCTCGACGCCCGCCGCGTCATGCGCGCGGCAGAGCCGCATGTGGTTGGCGGCGCCCTCGTCGCCGTAAGCCGGGGGGACGGGATCGTGGATGCGGAAGTGCCGCTCGTCCGAGAAAGCGAGGCGGAGCTGGCGCAGCGTGTCAGGCCATTCGTGGCTGCGGTGCGCCATCGTCTTCAGATTGGCGACGGTGAGGTGGCAGCGGCCGTCGGCCGTGTCCGGCGCCGGCGAGACGGTGGCGGCATTCGCGGCCCACATCGCCGAGGCGGAGAAGGCGGCGTAGCGGAGCGATTCGGGCACCGCGTCCTTGCTGCCCACGCCCAGCTCGGCGAGCCACGGCCGGTCGGGGCGCGGCAACGGCGCGAAGGCGCCCTGCGGCAGGCCGATACGGAGGTTGTGGCGCATCTTGGCGATGCCCTGCAGCGCCGCCTCGCGCGGTCGCGATGTCTGGCCGGCATGGCTGGCGGATGCGATATTGCCGAGGCTGAGCCCGGCATAATTGTGGCTCGGCCCGATGATGCCGTCGAAATTGATTTCGGTAAGCGTCACGCTCAGCGCCCCATCGCGACGAACCTGTCGCCGACGCCGATGCCGAGCAGTTCGGCCGCGGCGGCGCTCAACATCGCGCTGCCGTCCACGTGGAGTCCGACCTCGCCGTAGCAGGCGGCGAAATCACCGAGGCCGCCGGCGGCGAGCAGCATCCGTTCCTCGTCGATGTCGTCGGCGATCTCTGCGACGACATATTCGTTGGATTCGCGGATGGTGCGGACATTGTCGACCTCGGCGGACATGGTGGGGCCGCCGTCGAAGATGTCGATATAGCCGTCGAACTTAAAGCCTTCGCGCTCCAGCATCTTCATCGCGGCGCGGCCGGAAGGGTGGGGGACGCCCATCACGGTGCGTGCGCTCTCGGGCAGCATCGCGGTGTAGATCGGCGTCTTGGGCATCAGATCGGCGATGAACTGGTTGCCGTGCGCGCCGTTGAACTCATCGGCCTCCTGGAAGCTCATCCCGAAGAAGCGGCCGGCGACGGCATCCCAGAAGGGCGAACCGCCGGCTTCGTCGATCACGCCGCGCAGCTCGGCCAGGATGCGCGAGCCGAAGCGGTGGCGGTGCGTCTTGATGAAGAGATAACGGCTGCGCGCGATGAGGAGGCCGAGCCCGCCGGCGCGTTCGCCGGGATGGAGGAAGAGCCCGCCGACTTCCGAGCAGCCATCGAAATCGGTAACCAGGGTCAGCATTTCGGCGCGGAAGGTCTTGCCGAGTGCTTTGGACGTCTGGGTCAGCGTGCTTATCCGATAGGAATAAAAGGGCCATTCCACGCCGACCTGGCCGAAAATCTGGCAGGTGCCGCGGATCTGGCCGGTGTCGACATTCTCCAGCACCATCACGAACAGATCGTCGCTCTGTGCATCGCTGGACGAGGACAGCGCGGCCTGCGAGCGTTCGAGCTTGGCCTGCAACGCCTTGCGCTCGGGCGGCAGGTTGGTGAACCCGCCGCCGGTCAATTTCGCCATCTCGTAGATCGCCTGCAGATCGTCCATCCGCGCGGGCCGCACCCTGAAGCTCACAATTCCTCCCCCGTCGCCAGTCTCATGATGGTGAGCGCCGATAGCCCCGCGCGCTCAGCAAGGCTGTCGACGATCATATACTCGTCCATGCTGTGGATCGCGCCGCCGCGCACCCCCATCGTGTCGACGACGGGGACGCCGCAGGCGGCGATATTGTTGCCGTCGCACACCCCGCCGCTCGGGCGCCAGTCGATGCTCTGGCCGAGATCGGCGCCGCAGCGGCGGACGAGGCGGAACAGCGCCTCCGCCTTCGGATCGAGCGGCTTGGGCGGACGCGCGAAGCCGCCATGAACGTGGATCGTCACGTCATGCTCGGCGGAGACCATCGCGACGGCGCCGTCGAGATGCGCCTGCGCGCGCGCCTGGTCCTCGATCGTCGCGGGGCGCATGTTGACGCGCAGCACCGCGCTGTCGGGCACGACATTGTTCGGCCCGCCGCCGTCGATCTTGGCCGGATTGACCGAGAGTCGCGGCCCCCGCGCCTTGACGAGCCGGAGCGCGAGATCGGCGGCGGCGACCACCGCGTTGCGCCCGTCCTCGGGGTTGCGCCCCGCGTGCGCGCTGCGCCCCTGCACGAATAGCGAGAAATTGCCGCTGCCAGGCCGCGCGCCGGCGAGCGTGCCGTCGGGTAGTGCCGCGGGCTCGTATGTCAGCGCCGCGATCTTGCCGCGCGCGGCCTCGGCAAGCAACGCGGCGGAGGCGGGCGAGCCCACTTCCTCGTCGCTGTTGATGACGACCTCATAGCCGATGCGCGCCGCCACGGGCGAGGCCTCGACGCCCTTCAGCGCCGCGAGCATCACCGCGAGCCCGCCCTTCATGTCGGCGACGCCGGGGCCGCCGAGCACGCCGGGCTTGATCCAGTGCAGCGCCTGGAACGGGTGATCGGCGCCGTAGACGGTGTCCATATGGCCGGTGAGGACAATCTGGACCGGCGCGTCGGCGCGCACCTTCAGGTGCAGGTGGCGCCCATGGAGAAGCGGAACGAGCGATCCGTCCGCAGCCATCGCATCGACCGGCGCCGGATCGCGCAGCGCGATCTCGCCGGGCAGCGCGGAGAAAGCGTCGGCCAGCATGCCCGCGACCGTCTCGAGCCCCGCAAGATTGCGCGATCCGCTGTTGACCGCCGACCATGCCTCGACCTCAGCCAGCATCGGCTCGGCACCCGCCCGCTCGACGGCGGCGGCTTCGGAACTGGTCAAGGACGGCATGGCCACGTCTCTATGCGGGATTGCGGGGCAAGGCCAGTAGCCCGAACAGGCTTACTCGGCAGCAAGCCAAGCCGGAATGTCGCGGCTTGCATGGAGCACGCGCCACAGATCGATGTGATCGCCGCGCTCGACATAGAATAAGAGATAGGGGAAGCGCGCCAGCTTGCGGCTTCGCAATCCCGGCAGATCCAGCGCCAGCCCATAGTGGGGCGAGCCCTGCGCCGGCGCTGCCGAAATGCGATCGAGGCCCTTTTCCAAAGCATCGATGAAGCGAAGCGCCACGTCTGGGCCTGCGTCGGCAGTATAGAAGGCAATGGTCTGGTCAATGTCGGCGCGCGCGATGGCGCGGGGAATGACGGGTTTTCCGCTCAAGCGCCTTTGCCGACCTTGGCCCGCAACTCGCGAAAATAGGCAGGACCGATCGCTTCGGTCGCCGGAGACGATGCGCCCGCGAGCATCACGTCTCGTAACGCTTGCCGCTCCTGCTCCCGGCGGATGAGTTCCTGCATATACGCGCTGCTCGTGCCGAAGCCGCGATCCTCGACCTGCCGATCGACGAAGGATTTGAGCACATCGGGAAGCGAGATGTTCATCGTGGGCATGTCGTCAGATTACCTCGATTGGCAATTTTTGGCAACCATGCCTCAAAGCCACCGTGCGAAGGTGGTGAGCACTTCCTCGTACAGCAGCTTCTTGAACGGGACGATCATCGCGGGGAGTTCGGCGGGCTCAGCCCACTTCCAGGCGCGGAACTCCTGGTCGTGGGCGTCGAGCTTCACGTCGGCGTCGGTGCCGGTGAAGCGCATCAGGAACCAGATCTGGCGCTGTCCCCGCCAGCGGCCCTTCCAGAGCTTGCCGATCAGGTCTTCGGGAAGATCGTAGAGCAGCTCGCCCTCGGAGCGGGCAATGATCTCGACCAGCGCGGCGGGGATGCCGGTTTCCTCCTCCAGCTCGCGGAGCGCGCCCGTCTCGGCATCCTCGCCCTCGTCGAGGCCGCCCTGCGGCATCTGCCAGGCTTCGAGCGTGCTATCCATCCGCTGCCCGACGAACACGCGGCCTTCGCGATCCAGCAGCATCACGCCGACGGCCGGGCGATAGGGAAGGTTTTGGGTCATAATCTCGCTCTTCCGCTTGTCCTGAGCTTGTCGAAGGACTGTCCTTCTTCCGGGCATAAGCAAAGGCAGGGCTTCGACAAGCTCAGCCCGGGCGGTGGGTGGGGAGGTGTTCGGCGATCATATGTTTCAGCACCGTCGTGCAGCCTTCGATATCCGCTTGCGACGACGGGATCGCGCGGCGCAGGTTGATGAAACCGTGGATATTGCCCTCCGCCTCGCGAAAGACGGTGGAGACGCCGGCCTCGATGCAGGCGGCGGCATAGGCGCGGCCCTGATCGCGGATCGGATCGAGACCGGCGGTAACGACAAGGGTTGGCGGCATGCCCTTCTGGCTCTTGAGCAAGGGGGCGTAGCGCCAATCCTTCCCGTCGGGCCGGTAGCAATCGTCAAACCATTTCATGCTCGCCCGGCTGAGCAGATAGCCTTCGCCGAAATCGCTGAAGGAGGGATAGCCCTTGGTCGGATCGGCGGCGGGATAGATCGGCCATTGCGCGATCACCGGCGCATTGGCGGGATCGTCGCGCAATGCGAGGCTGACGATGATCGTGAGATTGCCGCCGGCGCTGTCGCCGGCGGGAATCAGACCCGTGACGTCGCGGCCGAGCGTTGCCGGGTTCGCCGCGACGAAGCGTGCCGCGGCGATGCAATCCTCGGGCGCGGCGGGCCAGGGGGCTTCGGGCGCGAGGCGATAATCGACCGAGACGACGGGCAGATCGAGCAGCCGCGCAATCTCGGCGCAGAAGGGTTCGTGGGTGAAGATGTCGCCGAAGACGAAGCCGCCGCCGTGGAGAAACAGCACCACCGGCCCCGGCCCGCGGTCCGCGCGGGCATCATAGACGCGCAGCGGAATGTCGCCGGCCGGGCCCGGGGCAACCGCATCGCGGACGAAGGCGACCTCGCCGACCGGCGCATCCGACACGTCGCGCGCGGTGCGCATCATGTTGCGCGCCTCGACTGCGCCGACCTCATAATTGCGCGGGCCGGGCAGGGCGTTGAGATAATCGAGGAAGCGCCGCACATCGGGGCGGACGAAAGGATCGGCCAGAATCGGCTCCATCGCTAGGCGGCCATCGGGATCGCGCCTAACTAGGGGCGATGATCCCCATCGTCCATCATGCCGACTATGTCGCCGTCGCGCCGCCGGGCAGCGCCTATCGGTGGGGCAAGAACGGGCTGGTGCGCGATCTCCTGCTGGAAAGCGGCGCCGCGATCGACTGGATCGAGCCCGATCCGATGCCGCGCGCGTGGCTGGAGGCAGTACACGATCCTGCCTATGTCGCCGAAGTGGTGGAAGCGCGGGTGCCGACCGAGAAGGAGCGGCGGATCGGCTTTGCGGTCAGCGAGACGGTCGCGCGCCGGTCCGAGCGCGTGCCGGGCGGGACCTATGCGGCGTCGCTGCTCGCGCTGGAGCGCGGCCATGCGGCGAACAGCGCGGGCGGCAGCCATCATGCGCTGGCCGATACCGGCGCAGGCTATTGCGTGTTCAACGATCTCGCGATCGCCGCCGTCCGTCTGGTGGAGGAGGGCCGGGCGAAGAGCGTGCTGGTGGTCGATTGCGACGTCCACCAGGGCGACGGCACCGCGGCGCTGCTCGCCGGGCGGCCCGGCATCGCAACCTATTCGATCCACGCCGAGAAGAACTTCCCCGCCCGCAAAGCGCGTTCCACCCTCGACGTGCCGCTCGCCGACGGGACGGGGGACATCGCCTATCTGGAAGCGCTTGCGGCGACGCTCGCGCCGATGGTGCTGCAGCTCGCGCCCGACATCATCCTCTATCAGGCCGGGGTCGATCCGCACGCCGACGACAGGCTCGGCCGCCTCGCGCTCAGCAGCGAGGGGCTCGACGGGCGCGACCGGTTCGTCGCGGGGCTGGCGCGCGGCTCGGGCATCGCGCTCGCGACCACGCTGGGCGGCGGCTATGGCGACGATCTGATGGAGCCGGCGCGGCGGCACGTGCGTTCCATCCTCACCGTTGCCAGCGTCTTCGGGCAGGGGTGAGGCGGCAGATGCTGCGGCAAATAGCCCCTTGGGTTGGCGCGGCGCGGCGCGTAGAGACGGCGCAAAGCCCGACAGTGCAGAGAGTGCCCAGATGGCGACCGCCACCCATTTCGTGACCCCTGAGGAAGCCGCGGCCGACGCTCCGCTCGAATCCGTCGTCGTCCGCTTCGCCGGCGATTCCGGCGACGGGATGCAGTTGACCGGCGGGCAGTTCACGCTCTCGACCGCACTCGCCGGCAACGATCTCGCGACGTTCCCCGATTTTCCGGCCGAGATCCGCGCGCCGCAGGGCACGACCTTCGGCGTCTCCGCGTTCCAGATCAATTTCGGTTCCTCGGCGATCGAGACCGCGGGCGACGCGCCCGACGTGCTGGTGGCGATGAACCCGGCGGCGCTCAAGACCAATGTCGGCGATTTGAAGCGTGGCGGGCTGGTGATCGCGGACAGCGGCGAGTTCGGCGCGCGTAACCTCGCCAAGGCGGGTTACGAGGTCAGCCCGCTCGAGGACGAAAGCCTCGCCGACTGGCGGGTGATGGCGTTCAACATCTCGCAGCTCACGCTCGATGCGGTGAAGCCCTTCGGCCTCGGCAACAAGGAGGCGCTGCGCTGCAAGAATATGTGGACGCTGGGGCTCGCGCTCTGGATGTTCGACCGCGATCGCGGGCCGATCGAGCAATGGCTCAAGACCAAGTTCGCCAAAGCGCCCGAGCTCGCCGAAGCCAATATCGCGGCGCTCAACGCCGGCCATGCCTATGGCGAAACGGCGGAGATCGGCGGCGAGATCGGCCGCCACCATATCGATCCGGCACCCGCCGAACCCGGCCTCTACCGCACGGTCACCGGCGCCGAAGCGATCTCGGTCGGCCTCGTCGCGGGTGCGCAGCTGGCCGAGCTGCCGATGTTCTTCGGCGGCTATCCGATCACGCCTGCGTCGGCGATCCTGCATCATCTGTCGCGGCTCAAGGAATATGGCGTCACCACCTTCCAGGCGGAGGACGAGATTGCGGCGGTCGCGGCTGCGATCGGCGCGAGCTTCGCCGGATCGCTCGGCGTCACTTCCTCGTCGGGGCCGGGCATCGCGCTGAAGGGCGAGGCGATCGGGCTCGCGATCATGACCGAGCTGCCGCTGGTGATCGTCAATTCGCAGCGGGGCGGGCCGTCGACGGGGCTGCCCACCAAGACCGAGCAGTCCGATCTCTATCAGGCGGTCTACGGCCGCAATGGCGATGCGCCGCTGCCGGTGATCGCCGCGCGCTCGCCCGCCGACGCCTTCGATTGCGCAATAGAAGCGGTGCGCATCGCGACCCAATATATGACGCCGGTGATGCTGCTGACCGACGGCTATATCGCCAATGCGGCCGAGCCGTGGAAGGTGCCGGACATGGCAACCTATGCGCCGTTCCCCGCCGCGTTCCACGATGCGCCGCTGGCGGACGGGGAAAGCGTCAATCCCTATGCGCGCGACGAAAAGCTGAAGCGCGTCTGGATCAAGCCCGGCACGCCCGGCCTGATGCACCGCATCGGCGGTATCGAGAAGAATGTCGGGTCTGGGCATATCGACTATACCCCCGCCAACCACCAGGCGATGACCGACATCCGCGCCGACAAAGTGCTTGGCATCGCCAATTCGATCGCGCCGCAGGACGTGTGCCTCGGCACCGAGGGCGGCGCGCTGGCGGTGGTCGGCTGGGGATCGACCTTCGGGCCCATCCATCAGGCCGTCCGCCGCGCGCGCGCGCGCGGCACCGACGTCAGCCACGTCCACATCCGCCACATCTGGCCATTGCCCAAGAACCTCGGCGATCTGCTGCGCAGCTATGACCGCGTGATCGTGCCGGAGATGAACACGGGCCAGCTCAAGACGCTGCTGCGCGATCAGTATCTGATCGACGCGCGGCCGGTGAACAAAGTCTCCGGTCAGCCCTTCAAGATCGCCGAGATCGAAGCGGCCATCGCGGAGGCGCTGGCACGATGAACCCGCGCCCGCTGCCGCTCATCGTCATGCTCGCGCTGGTGTGCGTGCTGATCGCTTATCTCTGGGGCTGGATCTGATGGATCATGCCTGTCCCGTTTGCGCGCAAAGCGTATTTTCGGACGAAGGCAGTTATGAGATTTGCGTCGTTTGCGGCTGGGAACATGATCCGACTCAGGGTCAGAACGCCGATTTATCAGGTGGTGCCAATAACCTGTCTCTGAATGAGGCCCGCCGCGTTTGGGAATCTGGAAAGCAAGTTCGATGAACGAAATGACCAAACTTACCGCCAAGGATTTCGCCACCGATCAAGAGGTGCGCTGGTGCCCGGGTTGCGGCGACTATGCGGTGCTGAAGGCGGTGCAGCGCACGATGCCTGATCTCGGCGCCGATCCTTCGAAGACGGTGTTCGTCTCGGGCATCGGCTGCTCGTCGCGCTTCCCTTATTATATGGAGACCTACGGCTTCCATACCATCCACGGCCGCGCGCCGGCGGTGGCGACGGGCGTGAAGCTCGCCAATCCGGAGCTGGACGTGTGGATCATCACCGGCGACGGCGATGCGCTGTCGATCGGCGGCAACCACACGATGCACATCCTGCGCCGCAACCTCGATTGCCAGATCCTGCTGTTCAACAACGAAATCTACGGGCTGACCAAGGGCCAATATTCGCCGACCTCGCGCGTCGGCACGCGCAGCCCGTCCACCCCGTTCGGGTCGGTCGACCGGCCGGTCAGCCCCTGCGCCTTCGCGCTGGGATCGGGCGCGCGGTTCGTCGCGCGCGGGATCGACGTCAGCAAATATCTGCCCGACGTGCTGAAGGCCGCACACGGCCATCGCGGCGCGGCGTTCGTCGAGATCTTCCAGAATTGCATCGTCTACAACGACGACGTGTTTGCGCCCTTCACCGCCAAGGAGAATGCCGGCAACCAGCTCTGGCTGGAGGCGGGCAAGCCGATCCTGTTCGCGGGCGGCGCCAAGGGGCTGACGCTCGACCGCCAGGCGCTCAACCTCAAGGTCGTCGACGTCGCGGACGGCGACTGGGAAGCCGCGGGCGTGATCGTCCACGATCCGGCGAACAAGGCGGTGGCGCACATGCTGATCGACATGCCGTTCGGCGCCTATCCGATGGCGCTCGGCGTTATCTACGAGGATCCTGCGCCGACCTTCGACAGCGCCGTCCGCACCCAGCAGGAACAGGCCGCCGCCGGCAAGAAGGCCGACCTCCAGGCGCTCGTCGCCAAGGGTCAGAGCTGGCAGGTCGAAAAGGAACCGCGTGACCAGTGACACCTTCTCCCCGGCGGGGGAGAAGGATACCACAGCTTGGCGGCAAAGCCGCCGTAGCGGAGGTTGGATGAGGGCGGGCGGCGCCACGGCGCCGCGCGCTCGCATCTTGCGAGCGCTCACCCCTCACCCAGCTACGACTAGGCAGCGCGCTGCCAAGTCTTCGCAACCCTCTCCCGCAAGGGGAGAGGGACGAGCGGCGGAGGCAATTTGGACAATCTGACGCATAGCCTGGCGGGTGCGGTGCTGGGACAGATGGGGCTGAAGCGGCTGTCGGGCCGGGCGATGCCGACGCTGATCATTGCCGCCAACCTGCCCGATATCGACGCGGTCGCATCGGTGCTCGGCACGCAGTCGCTCACCATCCGCCGCGGGATCACGCACGGGCCGATCGCGCTTCTGTTGCTGCCGCTGGTGCTGACCGGATTGATGCTCGCCTGGAACCGGTGGCGGCCGGCGAAGGAGCCGGTCAATTCCCGCGCGCTATTGCTGCTCGCTTATGTCGGCGCGCTCAGCCATCCGGCGCTCGATTGGCTCAACAGCTACGGCATCCGTCTGCTCGAGCCGTTCAGCAGCCGCTGGTTCTACGGCGATACCCTCTTCATCATCGATATCTGGATCTGGGCGGCGCTGATCGCGGGAGTGTGGCTGTCGCGCCGGCGCGAGAAGCGCGGCGGCAACTGGCGCGCACCTGCGATCGCCAGTTTCGCGGCGATCTGCGCCTACATCTTCGCCAATGGATTGATCACCGGCCGCGCCGAGGCGACGACGCATCATGCGGTGGAGCGCGATCTGGCGCTCACCCCTTCGCTAGTGGTCGCCAATCCGGTGCCGCTGCGCTTCTGGGCGCGGCGGATGGAATGGCGCGCGGGCCGCCTGTGGGGCGAAGGCGCATTCGACCTCGCGAACGGCGTCACGCTCGGCGGTGCGCCGCATCCCGCCAACCTCGGCGATCCGCGGCTGGCGCGGGTGCGCGACCGGCCGGATGTCGCGGCGCTGCTCTTCTGGGCGCGGATGCCGGTGGTGGTGGAGCGCGGCGGCGTTGCGGTGCTGACCGATCAGCGCTTCGCAGACCTCAGCGGCGGCGGACGCGGGCGTCGCTTCGGCTATGATCCGTTCAGCGTGCCGCTGGAATGACCGCGCCGCCCGTCATCGTCTGGTTCCGGCAGGATCTGAGGCTTGCCGACCAAGCCGCGCTCGCCGCCGCGGCGGCGGAAGGGCCGGTTATCCCGTTCTATGTGCTGGACGACGAAACGCCCGGCAAATGGCGGATCGGCGGCGCGCAGCGCTGGTGGCTGTACCACAGCTTGCAGGCGCTCGATGCGTCGCTGGGTCGGCATCGGTCGCGGCTGATCCTGCGCAGCGGCAAAGCGGCGGAGGTCGTCGCGGCCGTCGCGAAGGAGGTGGGCGCGACGCGAGTCCACGCGATCCGCCATTACGAGCCCTGGTGGCGCGAGGCCGAGGATGCGCTCGGCAAGGCGGTCGATCTCTGTCTCCACGACGGCAACCAGCTCGCGCCGCCGGGTGCGGTGCGCACGGGATCGGGCGGCATATTCAAGATTTTCACGCCTTTCTGGCGCGCGCTGCAGGAACATATGCCGCCGCCCGCACCCGCCGAGGTGCCGAGCCTCTCCGCGCCATCGCGCTGGCCGAAGAGCGAACGGCTGGAGGAGTGGGCGCTGCTTCCCGAAAAGCCTGACTGGGCGGAGGCGTTCGATACGGAATGGACGCCCGGAGAAGCGGGCGCGGCGGAGCGGCTCGAGGATTTCGTAGCCGAGGTCGCGCGCTACAAGGCGCGGCGCGATCTGCCGGCGGAGGAGGGGACGAGCCGGCTGTCGCCGCACCTGCACTTCGGCGAGATTTCGCCGGCGACCGTGTGGCATCGGCTGTCGCGCGCGAAGGGCGCCGAGTTCCTCCGCGAGCTTGCGTGGCGCGACTTCGCGCAGAACGAGTTGCTCATCCTGCCCGAGCTTGGTGAGGCGAATGCACGCGAGGCGTTCGATCGCTTCCCCTGGCGCAGCGGCAAGGCGGCGGCGAGCGATCTTCGCGCATGGCAGCAGGGGCGGACCGGCTACCCGATCGTCGATGCGGGGATGCGGCAGCTCTGGGCGACCGGCTGGATGCACAACCGCGTGCGGATGATCGCCGCTTCGTTTCTCATCAAGCATCTGCTGATCGACTGGCGCGATGGCGCGGCCTGGTTCTGGGACACTCTGGTCGATGCCGATTGGGGCAACAACAGTCTCAACTGGCAGTGGGTCGCGGGGTCCGGGTTCGATTCCAACCCGTTCGGCCGGATCATGGCGCCGCTCTCGCAATCGGAGAAGTTCGATGCGGGCGACTACATCCGCGCGTGGGTGCCCGAGCTGGGCGAGGTCGATGACGCGGCGATCCACGATCCGCACGGCGTGGGCGCGGCGCCCGAGGGTTATCCCGAGCCGCTGATCGGTCACAAGGAAGCCCGTGCCCGGGCGCTCTCCGCGGTGGCGAAGATCAAATCGGCGCGATAAGGCGCCTCCCATGGCCAGCCGCGGCAAGCATCTCGTCACCGCCGATCGCGGATTTGCCACCGGTGGCGGTGTCGCCGCGCGGCTGATCGGCGGCGGGTTCCACCGGCTGCTCGACCGGATCGACGCGGGGCTGGCGGAAGGCGGCATCGATGCCACCTTGCCCGACGGCACGCACCGCATCCTCGGCAATCGCGCGCCGGGGCCGATGCCGGTGGTGCGGCTGCATAGCTGGCGCGCGCTGGTGCGGCTCGCGACTTCCGGTTCGGTCGGCTGGTACAAGGCGTGGGCGCGCGGCGAATGGTCGAGCCCCGATCCGGTGCCGCTGTTCGATCTCTTCATGCGCAACGGCGCGAGCCTGGGGGATGCCGCGCGGGCGAAGGGGTTGTGGCGGCTGATCAACCGCGTCGCGCATCGTATCCGCCGCAACAGCCCGGCGAAGGCGCGCGAGAATATCGCCTTCCACTACGATCTCGGCAACGACTTCTACGCTGCCTGGCTCGATGCGGGGATGACCTATTCGTCGGCGATGTTCGGCGCGGCGGACGAACCGCTGGAGGCCGCGCAGGAGCGCAAGATTCGCGTCTTGCTCGACCGGCTGGCGCTTAAGCCTGGCCAGCGGTTGCTCGAGATCGGCTGCGGCTGGGGCTCGCTCGCCGAGATCGCGGCGCGCGATTATGGCGTCTATGTCACCGGCCTCACCCTCTCGGCCGAGCAAAAGGCGTGGGCGGATGCGCGGATCGCGGCGGCAGGCCTTGCCGATCGCGTCGATATCCGCCTGCTCGATTATCGCGCGGTCGACGCGCGGTTCGATGCCGTCGCCAGCGTCGAGATGGTCGAGGCGGTGGGCCAGGAATATTGGCCGGCCTATCTCGGCGCGATTGCGAAGGTGCTGAAGCCCGGCGGCCGTGCCGCGCTGCAGCTCATCTCGATCCGCGAGGAATTGTTCGAATCCTATGCGGCGAGCGCGGATTTTATCCAGACCTATGTCTTTCCCGGGGGGATGCTGGTCAGCGAACGGCGCTTCGCCGCGATCGCGCGCGACAATGGGCTCGACTGGCAGGACCGGCACGGCTTCGGCCTCGATTATGCCAAGACGCTGAAGCGCTGGCGCGCGTCCTATGACGCCGCAATCGGAGAGGGGCGGCTCGCCGAGTTCGATCGCGGCTTCCACGATCTGTGGCGCTATTATCTCATGTATTGCGAAGGCGGGTTTCGCGGCGGCGGGATCGACGTGGCGCAGGTGACCCTGGCGAAGGCCTAGAGGTCGAGCCGCGTTCCACTGGCGAAATCGCCCCTCAGCGCCTCGATCAACGCATCGGCCACCGCCGCGGGCTGCTTGATCGTCGCCGGGTCCTCACCGGGGAAGGCGCGGGTGCGCATCGTCGTCGCGGTTGCGCCGGGATTGAGCAGCAGGCACTTGATCGCCGAAACGTTCATCGTCTCGTCGGCGTAGCTCTGCACCAACACGTCGAGCGCCGCCTTGGACGCTGCATAGGCGCCCCAGTAGGCGCGCGGGCGCTGTGAGACACCGGAGGTGACGGCGACGAGCCGCCCGGCCTCGCTTTGCTTGAGCAATGGATGGAAGGTCGCGATCATCGCCTGCTGCGCGAGCAGGTTTAGCGTCAGCACCTTGTTGAATTCCTTACCGTCGATCGCCGCCACCGGCGTCAGCGTGCCGAGCATCGCGGCGTTGAGCACCAGCATGTCGAGCGATTTCCACCGCTCCGAGACGGCTATGCCGAGCCGGCCGATGCTCTCGCGCTCGGTGAGGTCGAGCGGCGCGATCGTCGCGCTGCCGCCCGCCGCGTGGATCCGCTCCTCCACCGCCTCGAGACCTTCGGCGGTGCGCGCGGTGAGGACGACGTGCGCGCCTTCCCGGCCCAGCGCCTCGGCGATCGCGGCGCCGATACCGCGGCTCGCGCCCGTAACGAGCGCCGTACGATTGGCGAATGCTTGCGTCATGTCTTCAGCGTTCAGGCGTAGCGTTCGGCGAGCAGAGCGAGCTGGTCGGCGGGCTCATGCTCTTCATGGTCAGTGAGCCGGGTCGGATAATCGCCGGTGAAGCAGGCATCGCAATGCTGCGGCTGCGCCTCGTCGCGCGCATCCTCGCCGAGCGCGCGGTAGAGGCCGTCGATCGACAGGAAGGCCAGGCTGTCCGCCTTGATATAGTCGGACATCTCGGGGACGTTCATCTGCGCGGCGAGCAGGCCCGCGCGCTCGGGCGTGTCGACGCCGTAGAAGCAGCTATGCCGCGTCGGCGGGGAGGCGATGCGCATATGCACCTCGCGTGCGCCGGCCTCTCGCAGCATCTGGACGATCTTGAGGCTGGTGGTGCCGCGGACGATCGAATCGTCGATCAGCACCAGCTTCTTGCCCTGGATCAGCGCGATATTGGCATTGTGCTTGAGCTTCACGCCCAGGTGGCGGACATGATCGCTCGGCTGGATGAAGGTGCGGCCGACATAATGCGAGCGGATGATGCCGAGCTCGAACGGGATGCCGCTTTCCTGCGCATAGCCGATCGCCGCGGGGACGCCGCTGTCGGGGACCGGAACGACGAAATCCGCATCGACCGGATTCTCGCGCGCCAGCTCGGCGCCGATCTGCTTGCGGACCGAATAGACCGAAGATCCGTCGACGATGCTGTCGGGGCGCGAGAAATAGACATGTTCGAAGATGCAGGGGCGTGGGCGGACCGAGGCGAAGGGGCGGTGCGATTTGACCCCTTTTTCCGAAACGACAACCAGCTCGCCCGGCTCGACCGAGCGGATGTAGGTCGCGCCGACGACGTCGAGCGCCACCGTTTCCGACGCAAAGATATAGGCATCGCCGAGGCGGCCCATCACCAGCGGCCGGATGCCGAGCGGGTCCCGGCAGGCGATAACGCCCTCGCTCGTCAGGCAAACCAGCGAATAGGCGCCTTCGACCTGCTTCAGCGCGTCGATGAAGCGATCGAGCAGCGTGCGGTAGGTGGAGGTCGCGACGAGGTGGATGATGACTTCGGTGTCGCTGGTCGACTGAAAGATCGAGCCGCGGCGGTTGAGCTCGCGGCGGAGCTTCATCGCGTTCGAGATATTGCCGTTGTGCGCCACCGCGAAGCCGCCCGAGGCGAGCTCTGCAAAAAGCGGCTGGACGTTGCGCAGCGCCGTTTCGCCGGTTGTCGAATAGCGCACGTGGCCGATCGCGGCGCCGCCGGCGAGGCGCCGGATGATGTCGTCGCGGTCGAAATTGCCCGCGACATGGCCCATCGCGCGATGGCTGTGAAAGGAATTGCCATCCCAGCTCGTGATGCCAGCGGCTTCCTGGCCGCGGTGCTGCAATGCGTGGAGGCCCAGCGCCACCAGCGCGGAAGCCGTGGCTGCGCCCCAGATGCCGAAAATGCCGCATTCCTCGCGCAGCTTGTCCCCGTAAGCGGGGTCGAAGGGGTTCGTCGTCAGCATGATGTCCGGTCCCTGGCGGGCCGCTTCGGCGCGGCGCCGTCCATATAGGAAGCGAGTCTCGCTTTGTCTCCCTTTTGTCATCTTGAGCGGCGCGCACGGCGGGGAGGGCGGTTGCGCCCGCGCCGGCCGGCTGGCAGGATTCAGCCGTCCGAGCCGCACAGGAAGCTTATATGAAGATCGTCGCCCTCCTGCCGCTGACACTCCTCGCCGCCTGTTCCGATGCGGGGGAGCCGGCCAAGCAGCCCGCCGAGGCGCCGAAGGCGGTGGCCGGGCGCGGCCTGACCGGCCTCTACGAGGCGGCAGCGACCGGCGCCGCGAAGAGCCAGATGTGCGTGATCGAGCGCGATGGTGAGGCGCAGTTCGGCTTCGTCATCTGGGGCGCGAACGCGCATAGCTGCTCCGGCACGGGCACCGCGACGCAAAGCGATGCCGGCCTGAAGCTCGCGATGGCGGGCGATTCGGAATGCACGATCGACGCGAGCTTCGCCGACGGCGTGGTGACCTTCCCCGCCGCGATACCCGACGGCTGCGCTTATTATTGCGGCGCGCGCGCCAAGATGAACGGCACGACCCTGACACGCGTCGGCAACGCCGAGGCCGATGCGCTGAAAGCCACCGACCTCGTCGGCGATCCGCTCTGCCAGGGCATGTGAGCGCCGTGCGGTGCGGCTGCCCTAGCGTCGGCTATTGACGTTGACGTGAACGTAAACTAGTTCTCGGGCCATGCCGCACACCGCCCTCCATCGCGACTTTCATCAGTCCGACAGCAGCACGCAGACCTATTCGATCACCGATCTGTGCGACGAGTTCGGCGTCACCGCGCGCGCCCTCCGCTTCTACGAGGATGAGGGGCTGATCGCGCCGCAGCGTGCCGGATTGTCTCGCATCTATTCATGGCGCGATCGCGCGCGGCTCGCCTGGATCCTGCGCGGCAAGCGCGTGGGGTTCAGCCTGGCCGAAATCCGCGCGATGATCGACCTCTACGACCGCGGCGACAACCGCGAGGAGCAGCGCCGCGTGACCATCGCCAAGTGCGAGGAGCGGATCGCGCTGCTCGAAAAGCAGAAGCACGACATCGACGAGACGATCGCCGAATTGCGCAGCTTCGTCGGCAAGATCGGTGACCCGAGCGCCACCGTCCCGGTTCCGAAGCCCGACCGGACTAACTGATTAAAGCGTCATTGCGAGCGCAGCGAAGCAATCCAGGACCCACGCCCAGCACTGGATTGCTTCGCCGCTTCGCTCCTCGCAATGACGGGAACACCGAAGGGCGCATCTAGGAGCCAGCCATGCCCGTCTATTCCGCACCCGTCCGCGACACGCGCTACGTGATCGATCACCTGCTCGGGCTCGAGCGCTATTCGAACCTGCCGGGCTTCGAGAATGCGACGCCCGACATGATCGAGGCGGTGCTGACCGAGGGCGCACGGCTGTGCGAGGAAGTGCTGCTGCCGCTCAACCGATCGGGCGACGAGGAAGGCTGCACCCGCAACGCAGACGGATCGGTGACGACGCCCAAGGGCTTCAAGGAAGCGTGGGAGCAGTTCGTTGCGGGCGGCTGGACTACGCTCAGTGCGCCCGAAGAGTTCGGCGGGCAGGGGCTGCCGCACGTCGTCTCGACCGCGCTCAGCGAATATCTCTGCTCGGCCAATCACGCGTTCGAGATGTATAACGGGCTGACCCAGGGCGCGATCGCGGCGCTGCTGGTCAAGGGCTCGGACGAACTCAAGGCGACCTACGTCCCCAACATGGTCTCCGGCAAATGGACCGGCACCATGAACCTTACCGAGCCGCATTGCGGCACGGACCTCGGCCTCATCCGCACCAAGGCGGAGCCGCAGGGCGACGGCAGCTACAAGATCACCGGCACCAAGATTTTCATCTCCTCGGGCGAGCATGATCTGGCCGAGAACATCATCCACCTCGTCCTCGCCAAGGTCACCGGCGCCCCGGACAATGTGAAGGGCATCTCGCTCTTCGTCGTCCCGAAGTTCCTCGTGAACGCCGACGGTTCGGTCGGCGATCGCAATCCGGTCACCTGCGGGTCGATCGAGGAGAAGATGGGCATCCACGGCAACTCGACCTGCGTCATGAACTATGACGGCGCGACCGGCTGGCTGGTCGGCGAGGAGAATAAGGGGCTCGCCGCGATGTTCATCATGATGAACGCGGCGCGGCTCGGCGTCGGTCTCCAAGGTCTCGCGCAGGGCGAGATCGCGCGCCAGAACGCCGTCCAATATGCCAAGGACCGCCGCCAGGGCCGCGCGCTGACCGGCCCGGCCGAGCCGGATCAGAAGGCCGACACGCTCTTCGTCCACCCCGATGTCCGCCGGATGCTGATGGAGGCCAAGGCCTTCACCGAGGGCGCGCGCGCCTTCATCCTGTGGGGCGCGCTGCAGGTCGATCTCAGCCGCAAGGCGCAGACCGAGGAGGAGCGGCTCGCGGCGGACGACCTCATCTCGCTGCTCACCCCGGTCATCAAGGGCTATCTCACCGACAAGGGCTTCGATACCGCGGTGACCGCACAGCAGGTGTTCGGCGGCCACGGCTACATCCGCGAATGGGGGATGGAGCAATATGTCCGCGACGCCCGCATCGCGCAGATTTACGAGGGCACCAACGGCATCCAGGCGATGGACCTCGTCGGCCGCAAGCTGCCCAAGGACGGCGGCCGCGCGATCCGCGCCTTCTTCGCGCTGGTCGGCGAGGAAGCCGCCGCCGGGAAGGATGCCGAGGGCACCAAGGAAATCGCCGCGGCGCTGGAAAAGGCGAATGGCGAGCTGCAGGCCGCGACCATGTGGCTGATGCAGAATGCGATGGCGAATCCCAACAACGCGGGCGCCGCGGCGTTCAGCTACATGCACCTGATGGGCATCGTCTGCCTCGGCCTCATGTGGCTGCGCATGGCCAAGGCGAGCGGCGCGGCGCTGGCGCAGGGCGAGGGCGACAAGGCCTTCCATGAAGCCAAGCAGATCACCGCGCGCTTCTTCGCCGAGCGGATCATGCCCGAAGCCGGCGCGCTCCGCCGCAAGATCGAGACCGGCGCGGAAAGCATGATGGCGCTGCCGGTGGAGGCGTTCTAACTAAACTCTCCTAATCGCGGAGCAGATTATGGTCTCAATCACCGAACTAGGCCGGTTACAGAAGGTGGATCTCAGAGACGCTTGGCCTCACGAAGCGCATAATTTCACACCCTGGCTTGCTCAGGAAGAAAATCTGAGATTGCTGGGTGATACGCTGGGCCTGGAAATGGAGTTGGAGGCAGTCGAGAAGGCCGTCGACTCCTTCAGTGCGGACATTTTGGCGCGCGACACGATCGAAGGCGGCTGGATTCTGATCGAGAATCAGCTCGAGCAAACGAACCATTCTCACCTTGGCCAGATTCTGACCTATGCTGCCGGCCTCAACGCAAAAACGGTGGTTTGGATAGCCCGGGAGTTTCGAGAGCCGCATCGCGCAGCGGTTGATTACCTCAACGAGGTTTCATCGCAGGAATATAATTTCTTCGGCGTTCAACTGGAGCTGTATCGCATCGGCGATAGTCCGCTCGCGCCTCGCTTCGATGTCGTCGCCAAGCCGAATGGCTGGTCCAAACGGCTTGTTGCACGAACAAAGGAGGGAGGCGCACTTGCGGCGACCAAGCAAGAATGGGTGGATTATTGGACGCGCTTTATCGAATCTCCCGAGGCCGGCGAGTTAAAGCTCGCTGCGAGAGTGCCTCCCAAGGAAGGCTGGTGCCGCGTTGAGCAATTGCGGAGTGGCGACGCTAGCGTCGCGACTTGGCTCCATAACAACGACGTTCAAGCCCGGGTGGTTCTTTGGGTACAGGGGCCGTTCGCGAAAGCGATGTTCGATCATCTCTCGATCAGCAAGAACGAGATCGAACGCGAACTGGGGACAATACTCAGTTGGGATCGAATGGACGGCAAGAAATCCAGCATGATCGCCATCGAGACGAAAGCTGGTGACGGGACAGGCGAGGCAGCTGAATTCAAGTGGCTTGCTGAATGGGCAGCAAAATTCGCCACGGCTTTCCGTCCACGGGTGGTTGGCGTCGATTCGGCTGCCTTGGTGTCTCTTAGCTCGGCCCCGGAGCCCGCCTAAAGCACCGCCTCGCCGTGGAGGTTCATCAGCGAATCGATGAGGCCTTCGTCGGCGCTGGAGCAGACGCCCAGCACCACCGCCTCGTCGCAGCCCTCGGCGGCGATGTAGGCGTGGCCCATGGTGGAATCGATGTAGATCGATTCGCCTTCCTCTAGCGTCACCGGATCGTAGAATTCGCTGTGCACCTCGATACGGCCCTGGATCACGTAGATGATCTCTTCGCCCTGGTGACGGACGAGTTCCCCGAATTCGGCCAGCGTCTTGGCGCGGATGCGGGTGATGATCGGGATCATCCGCTTCCGCCGGAGCTCGGTCGACAGGAAATAATAGTCGTAATTCGGCGTGTTGATGCGGAACGCCTGCTCGATTCGGCCGATGCTGCGGCGCGCGGTGAATTGCGGCTCGGTGTCGCCGTCGGCTTCCGCGAACAGGTCGGACATCCGGATGTTGAGCCGCTGGCTTAACTGCTGGAGCTTGTCGTAGGTCAGCGTCAGCCGGTCATGCTCGACCTTCGACAGGGTCGATACGGGGATGCCGCTCTTTGCGCTCATCTCCTTAAGCGTCCAGCCGAAACGCGACCGCAAATCGCGGAGCACGGCACCGAGCGTAGGCCGTTCGCCCTTCATGGTCTGGACCCCCGAAACGACTCGTTTGACAATTCTCTATTCAGGATCATTATGGCCCATTCAGGACTTGCTGTGCTCATAATAAGATAGGGCCAAGCGGGTCGGGGCGCAATCGCCGGATGAAAAGCGGCGGGCAGGAGGGGAACGATGCGATCTTGGAAGCTGATAGCGGCAGCCGCGCTGGCGGTGCTGATGGGGCCGGCGGCCGTGACGCAGGGCCCGGCGCCGGTCGCGCCCGTTTCCCCCACCGTTGCGCCCGAAAGCGTGCCACCGGCCCCACCGGCGGTTCCCTCCGGCGGCGCTCCGCTCGATCGCGCCAATGTCGAAGCCTGGCTCGACGGCTTCATGCCGTACGCGATGGCGCGCGGTGACATCGCCGGCGGCGTCGTCGTGGTCGTCAAGGACGGCCAGGTGCTGTTCGAGAAGGGCTATGGCTACAGCGACGTCGCCAAGCGCAAGCCGGTCTCCGCGGACGCGACGCTGTTCCGCCCCGGATCGGTCTCCAAGCTGCTGACCTGGACGGCGGTCATGCAGCTCGTCGAGCAGGGGAAGCTCGATCTCGACCGCGACGTGAACACCTATCTCGATTTCAAGATTCCCGCCTATGACGGCAAGCCGGTGACGCTGCGCAACATCATGACGCACACCGCGGGCTTCGAGGAATCGGCGCGCTACATCATGAGCAACGACCCCAAGGGTCCGCCGATGTCGCTCGAAGAGCTCATGCGCGACACGGTGCCGCGGCGCATCTTCGCGCCAGGGACGACGCCGGCCTATTCAAACTACGCCACCGCGCTCGCCGGCTATATCGTCGCCCGCGCCTCCGGTCAGTCGTTCGACGATTATATCGACCAGCACATCCTTCGACCGCTCAACATGACGCGCTCCAGCTTCCGCCAGCCGCTGCCGGCGAATTTGAAGCCGCTGATGTCGCAGGGTTATGCGCTCGGTTCGGGCGATCCCAAGCCGTTCGAGATGGTCGGCCCGGCGCCGGCCGGCAGCCTCGCGGCGACCGGCAACGACATGGCGAAGTTCATGCTCGCGCATCTCAATCAGGGGCAGGGGCTGTTGCGGCCGGAGACGGCCAAGCAGATGCACGAGACCACGCTCGACATCGTCCCGCCGCTCAACCGTATGGCGCTCGGCTTCTACGAGCAGAATATCAACGGCCACCGCGTCATCGGCCATGGCGGCGATACGCAGTGGTTCCACTCCTATCTGTGGCTGTTCCCGGACGACAATGTCGGGCTTTACATGTCGGTGAACAGCGCCGGCAAGGACGGCGCTACCGGGCCGCTGCGCGACGGGCTCTTCACCCAGTTCGCCGACCGCTACTTCCCGGCGCCGCTCAGCACCGCGAAGGTGGATGCCGAGACCGCGAAACAGCATGCCCAGATGATGGCCGGCACCTACACCAACAGCCGCGGCCATCAGAAGAGCTTCCTCAGCTTCCTCAACCTGATGGGGCAGGTGAAGCTCGGCGTGAACGCGGACGGGACGCTGAATGCGCCCGCGGTGACCGGCAGTGCGTCGCAGCCGCGCAAATGGGTCGAGATCGCGCCGTTCGTCTGGCGCGACGCTTACGGCAGCGAGCGGATCGCCGCGAAGGTCGAGAATGGCCAGGTCGTCCGCTGGAGCTTCGACGCCGTATCGCCCTTCATGATGTTCGATCGCGTGCCCTGGTACACCAACAGCGCGTGGCTGATGCCGGCCTTCCTCGCGGCGCTGGTCATCATCCTGCTGACCGCGCTGACCTGGCCCGCCGGCTGGATCGCACGGCGCCGCTACAAAGCCGCGCTGCCGTTCGAAGGGCAGGCGCTCAAGGCCTTCCGCCTGACCCGCGGCTTCGCCTGGGCGACGGTGCTGGTGGTCGTCGGCTGGGTGACCTTCATGAGCGTTGCGATGGCCGATTTCACTCTGCTGTCGGGATCGCTCGACTGGCTTCTCTACATCCTGCAGGCGCTGTCGCCGGTGGTGTTCTTCGGCATGGTCGGCATCGCCGCTTGGAACCTGTGGCTCGCCTGGACCGGCAAGCGCGGCTGGTTCTCAAGGACGTGGAGCGTGCTGCTGCTGATCGGCGCGGTGATCGTGCTGTGGGTGGCTTTGGCCTTCCACCTGATCGGCTTTGGCACCCTGTACTGAGCCGTAGCCGGTGTCGCTCAGCCCGCTTCGCCTGACCGTTCGTACGGAGAGCTTCGCCTACAAACAGCCGTTCCGGATTTCGGGCTATGTGTTCGACCGGACCGAGCTGGTGGTGGTGGAGCTTTCCTACGGTGAGCATGTCGGGCGGGGCGAGGCGGCGGGCGTCTATTATCTGGGCGACGACGTGCCCGCGATGCTGGCGGCGATCGAGCGGGTCCGCCCGGCGATCGAAGCGGGCGCGACGCGGCTGACGCTCCAGGCGCTGCTGCCGCCCGGCGGCGCGCGCAATGCGCTCGACTGCGCTTATTGGGAGCTGGAGGCGCGCCAGCAGGGAAAGCCGGTCTGGCAGCTCGCCGGCGTCCGCGAGCCGCGGCCGCTCCGCACTACGATCACCTTGGGCGCCGATGATCCGGCGAAGATGGCGGCAGCGGCCATCGCGCTCGGCGACGTCACCGCGATCAAGCTCAAGCTGACCGGCGAGGCTGCCGTCGATGCCGCGAGGGTCTCGGCAGTCCGCGCGGCCCGCGAGGATTGCTGGATCGGCGTCGACGCCAACCAAGGATACGACGCATCGGCAGTGCCGGCGCTTGCCGCGCATCTCGTCGCCAACCGCATCGAATTGCTCGAGCAGCCGATCAAGCGCGGCAGCGAAGCGGATCTCGACGGCGTCGCGCGCCCGCTGCCATTCGCGGCGGACGAGAGCTGCGTTTCGCTTGCGGAGATGGACCGCATCGCCGGCCGTTTCGATGTCGTGAACATCAAGCTCGACAAGTGCGGGGGGCTGACCGAAGGCCTCGCGATCGCTGCGCGGGCAAAGGCGATGGGCCTGTCGGTGATGGTCGGCAACATGATGGGCACCAGCATCTCAATGGCGCCGTCCTTCGTGCTCGGCCAGCTCTGCGACATCGTCGATCTGGACGGACCCACCTTCCTTGCGGAGGACCGTGATCCGGCGGTCGAATATCGGGGCGGAGACGTGTGGTGCCCCGAAAGTGTCTGGGGCGATCCGCAGCCCGCAATGACCCGTTGACATATTTCCAATCGGGATCATAACATCCCAAACAGGACATAATAATGACAGGGAGAGTGGGGTGAGCATTTCATCCCGGTGGACGCGTCGCGCCTTCATGGGCGGCGCGGCAGGGGCGGCCGTGTGCGCGCCGATGGTCAATCGCGGCTATTTCGAGCTCGGCGCGCAATCGCCGCGCGCTTATTCGCGCCGCGCGGTCGATTTGGTGCGCGACGCGATGGTTATCGACATGCTCGCGCCGCTGAACCTCGATCTCGATCCCAACGCCCATGCCAAGCCGCTCACCGCCAAGGCGGCTGAGGAGTTCAAGGTTAGTGGCATCACCGGCTTCCACTGCGCCTTCGGGATGAGCGGTCCGGACGTCTATGCCGAGACGCTCGCCTATATGGCCGCGTGGCAGGGCTATTGCGGCCGCAACCCGCACGTCTTCTCGCTGATCGGCAGCGCCAAGGATCTCGATCAGGCCAAGGCGGACGGCAAGGCCGGCGTGATCATGGGTGTCCAGAATGCCGAGCATTTCCGCACCGCCAAGGATGTGCAGACCTTCTACGATCTCGGCCAGCGCTGCTCGCAGCTCACCTACAACAGCCAGAACATGATCGGATCAGGCAGCACCGACCGCATAGACGGCGGTGTCAGCGATTATGGCGTCGAGGTCATCGAGGCGATGAACAAGACGGGGATGCTGGTCGACGTGTCGCACAGCGGCGATCGCACCACGCTCGACGCGGTCGAGCTGTCGAAGGTGCCGATCGCCTATACCCACTCCAACTGCCGCGCGATTGCCGGCCATCCGCGCACCAAGACCGACGAGGCGATCGTCGCGCTTGGAAAGAAGGGCGGTGTGATGGGCATCACCGGCGTCCGCATGTTCGTCAGCAAGACCGATCCCACCAACGTCGGCCATATGGTCGATCATATCGACCATGTCGTGAAGCTGACGGGGATCGAGCATGTCGGCATCGGCTCTGACGCAGATTTGAACGGCTATGACGACATGCGCGAGGACCAGTACAAGATGTTGAAGGCCGCCTACAAGGCGAGCTACGCCTTCCGCGAAAAGATCGACATCGACGGCTTCGACCATCCCCGCAAGGTCTTCGACCTGACGGAAGAACTCATTCGCCGCAAATATTCCGACGCCAACATCAAGGCCGTGCTCGGCGGCAATTTCCGCCGTCTGCTCGGCGACACCTGGAAATGACCGCGGACAGGGGCCGCGAAGCTTTGGGGAGAGCTCTCATGATCAAATCGGCATTCTTCGGCTGTACCGCGCTCACGCTGTCGCTCGCGCCGTCCGGCGCTTTCGCGCAGGATACTGCGCCCGCCAGCGGGGCGGGCGTGCTCGACAGCGAGGCGATCGTCGTCACCGCGCAGAAGCGCGAGCAGATCCTGCAGGACGTGCCGATCTCGATCAGCGTCGTCGGCGGTGACCAGCTCGTGAAGCAGGGCGCGACGCAGCTCGTCGATCTCAGCGGCTATGTGCCCGGCCTCCAGGTCGACAGCACCGGCACGCCGGGCCAGTCGACCATATCGGTGCGCGGTGTCGCGCCAGTCGGTCCCAGTCAGACCGTTGGCATTTATCTGGACGATTCACCAGTAGGCTCCTCCAGCTTCTATGCGCGTGCCGTGGGCCTTTCCCTCGATCTTCTGCCCTATGACGTGCAGCGCATCGAGATTTTACGCGGGCCGCAGGGCACGCTCTATGGCGCCAGCTCCATTGGTGGCCTGCTAAAATACGTCACGGTCTCGCCCGACTTGAACAATGTCACCGGACGCGTCGGGGTCGAAGGCTTCGACGTCGCCCATGGCGGCGATCTCGGCTTTGCCGGGCAGGGCATCGTCAGCGTGCCACTCGTGCCCGGGAAACTCGCCGTCAGCGGTAGCTTCGCGTACCGCAAATTTCCGGGCTACATCGACAACGTCCAGACCGGCGCCAAAGATCAGAACGATTATGATCAGACCGGCGGCCGCGTCAGCCTGTTGTGGCAGCCGGATGAGGCCTTCACGATGAGGTTGTCAGGCATCTGGCAAAATATCGATGCCGAAAATAACGCGTCTGTCGTGCAGGATCTAGCGACCGGGAGGCGGATTGGCGATCGCTGGTCCAACAACAATTATATCGACGAACCCTTCGAAAAGGACTTCGAATATTATTCCGCGGTGATGGACTATGATTTCGGCGCCGCAACGCTGACCTCCGCGACGAGTTACAGCGATACCAAGACCGTCGTCGTTCAGGATGCCAGCCGCGTGTTCGGAACGCTCTATCCGCTGTTGACCGGCGGCGCGTTCGATGCAGGGCTGGCGCCCTTCACAAACACTCTCGACCTGGAGAAATTCACGCAGGAACTGCGTCTGACATCCCCCGGCGGGGGCACTTTCGAATGGATGGTCGGCGGCTTTTACACCTATGAGAAGAGCGGCAATCTGCAGGTGATCCGCGCGCTCGATTTCGACGGTAACCCGTTGGTCGGCCTGGATCCGGTGGCAATTGCTTCTCTGCCGAGCAAATACCGCGAATATGCTCTGTTCGGTAATGCGACCTACAGCTTCAGCGAGCAATTCGACATCACGGCCGGCGCACGCTGGGCGCGCAACAAGCAGCGTTTCCGTCAGATCAGCAGCGGCGCCATCGTACCCACGGCGGACGATCCCGGCCGCTCGGCGGAAAGCGTGTTCACGTACAGCATCAGCCCCCAGTTCCACGTCAGCGAAGACACGATGATCTATGGCCGGGTGGCCAGCGGCTATCGCCCCGGCGGGCCGAACATCACCTTCCCCGGAGTCGTGCCCACGGTCAGCTCGGATTCTCTCACCAGCTACGAAATCGGCGTAAAGTCGAACCTGCCGGCGTCCGGCGTGTCGCTCGAACTGGCGGCATTCTACCTCGACTGGAAGGATATCCAGCTGAGCGTGAACTTCGACGGAGTCACTGGACTTTCCAACGCAGGCTCGGCGCGCAGCCTGGGCCTCGAAGGCTCGCTCATCTGGCAACCGGTCGAGGGGCTACGGCTCGGCGTCAACGGCGCGTATGTCGATGCCAAGCTCACGTCCGAGCCGCCGCCGAGCGTTGGCGGCGCCGACGGCGACCGGTTGCCGCGCATTCCCCGGTTCAGCGGCTCGTTCACCGCCGATTATGCCTTCCCGGTCGGCAGCAACGAAGCCAGCATCGGCATGGGCATACGTCACTCCGGCGGCCGGCTGTCGCTGGTCGAAAGCAATCCGGACACGGTTCGCGCCAAGGCGTATACGGCGATCGACGTCAACGCCCAGATGACGTTCGACGAGCGCTGGACGCTGCGCGTCTATGCCCGCAACCTGACCGATACCAGGGCGGCCTTGACGCGGGATCTGTCCACCGACGGCCTTGGCCAGCCCTATCAGTTCTCGGTAACGCCGCTGCAGCCGCGGACGATCGGCATCGCCGCCGAATATGCCTTCTGAGGAAAAGCGCCTTCGATGAACGCTCCCTTCGATCCGGGCGCGGCGGGCGCCGCGCTGGCGCTGCCGCAGCCTTACCTGCTGTTCCTCGGCGACACCGCCGAGGCCAGCTATGCCAAGACGGCCTTCGGGCTGCGCGACTGGGCGGGGGAGCGGTGCGTCGGCGAACTCGCGCTTTCCGACCGGACGGTGACGACCGGCCTGCCGCGCCTGTCTCCTGCGGAAGCGCGAGCGAAAGGCGCGCGCGCGCTGGTGATCGGCGTCGCCAATGAAGGCGGCATCATCGCCGATCACTGGGTGGCCTCGCTGGTCGAAGCGCTCGACGCGGGGCTAGACATCGTCAGCGGGATGCACGCGCGGCTCGCCGACATTCCCGCGCTGCGCGAAGCAGCGGCGCGCAACGGCCGGCGGCTTATCGATGTTCGGACCCCGCCGGCGCGGCTTTCGGTCGGCACCGGCCGCAAGCGCAGCGGCAAGCGGCTGCTCACCGTCGGCACCGATTGCGCGCTCGGCAAGAAATATACGGCGCTGGCCATCGCCAAGGCGTTCGCGGATCGCGGTGTCGACACCGATTTCCGTGCGACGGGACAGACCGGCATAATGATCGCCGGCGGCGGAATGCCGATGGACGCGGTGATCTCGGATTTCGAAGCGGGCGCCGCCGAGGCACTCAGCCCGGACGCCGCACCCGATCATTGGGATGTGGTCGAAGGGCAGGGCTCGCTGTTCCACCCGGCTTATGCTGCGGTGTCGCTCGGCCTGCTCCACGGCAGCCAGCCGGACGTGTTCGTGGTCTGCCACCGGCCTGGCCGGACGCACATCATGGGGCTCGCCGATTTCGCGCTGCCTTCGATCGAGGAGGTGATCGACATGACGACACGCCTCGGCCGCCTGACCAATCCGGCCATCCGCTGCGGCGGCATCGCGCTCAATACCGCGTCGCTCGGCGATGCCGAAGCGGCGGAGGTGATCGCGGAGCATAAAGCGCGGCTCGGCCTGCCCGCGGCCGATCCGATCCGCGGCGGCGCGGCCTTCGATGCGCTGATCGATCATTGTCTGGCCTGAGCTGATGCACGCGGGGGCGGACGGAACGAAGTCGACCTGGTTCCAGCGGTTCCTGCTGCCCGGTTTCGCGTTCAAGGCGGTAGTGATCGGCGGCGGCTATGCCACCGGCCGCGAGCTGGCCGAATTCTTCCTGCCGAGCGGTCCGGCGGGCGGCCTGCTCGGTCTGCTGCTGACGACCTTGATCTGGAGCGCGGTGTGCGCCGTCGCCTTCGCCTTCGCGCGGTTAGTCTCGGCCTATGACTATCGCAGCTTCTTCAAGGCGCTGCTCGGTCCGATCTGGATCGCGTTCGAGATCACATACCTTCTGTTCCTGGTGCTGATCCTCGCGGTGGTCGCGGCGGCGGCGGGGGAGATCGGAAGGGCGCTGTTCGGCCTGCCGGTGATCGCCGGCACGCTCGCGCTGGTCGCGGCGATCGCCGGGATCACCGCCTTCGGCAATCGCGGCGCGGAGAACCTGTTCCGTTACGCCTCGACCTTCATCTATCTGGTCTATGCATTGTTCCTGATCCTGGCGCTGGCCAGCTTCGGCGACCGTATCAGCCCCGCGCTCGCATCGGGCGTGCCGACCGACGGCTGGGTCATCGGCGGGATGACCTACGCGAGCTACAATGTGGTGGCGGCCGTCGCGGTGCTGCCGTTCCTCCGCCACCTCACCAGCCGGCGCGATGCACTGGTCGCGGGCGCGCTCGCCGGGCCGCTCGCAGCGCTGCCCGCGATCATCTTCTTCCTGTGCATGACCGCCTGGTATCCTGCGATCGGCAGCGAAACCTTGCCGTCGGACTTCCTGCTCCGCCGCATCGGTCAGCCGTGGCTGCATCTGATATTCCAGCTCATGATTTTCTGCGCGCTGCTGGAAACCGGCGTCGGTGCCGTCAATGCGGTGAACGAGCGCGTGGACGAGGCGCTCAAAGGCGGCTTCGCGCCGGCGCTGCGGCTCACGCTTTCGGCCGCATTGCTGCTCGGATCGGCCTTCGTTGCGGCGCGCATCGGCCTGATCGATCTCATCGCCAGCGGCTATGGCGCGTTCGGCTACATCATGCTGGCGCTGTTCGTCGTGCCCCTGCTCGTGCTCGGGACGCTGCGGCTGGTCCGCGCCAACACCGATCGACTGGAAAGGGAAGGCCAATGAGGATCGTCCGCAAGGCAGCTTTCGCAACGCTGCTATTGTGTATCGCGCCCGCGCTTCACGCGGCACCGCCCGAAGGGTTCGAGGCACGCGTCGAGGCTTTGCGCAAGCAGGCGGGCGTGCCCGGCCTTTCGCTGGCGATCGTCGAGAACGGGCAGACGACGATGGCGCGCGGCTTCGGCGTGCGGCAGCTCGGCCGACCCGAGACGGTAGACGGCGCAACGATCCTGCCGACCGGATCGACCGGCAAGGCGTTCACCGTCGCGGGACTGGCCATCCTCGTCGATCAGGGGCGGATCAAGTGGGACGACAAGGTGATCGATCACCTGCCGTGGTTCCGTATGTATGATCCCTACGTCACGCGCGAGATGACGGTGCGCGATCTGCTCGTCCACCGTAGCGGCCTCGGCCTCGGCGCGGGCGACCTGCTGTTCGTGCCGCGCACCAATCTCTCCCGGCGCGAGAGCGTCAAGCGCCTCGCCCATATCAAGCCGGCGACCAGCTTCCGCTACGGCTATGCCTATGACAATATCCTCTACATGGTCGCCGGCCAGCTCATCGAGGAGGTAACCGGCCAGACCTGGGAGGCCTTCACCGCCGAGCATGTGCTGAAGCGCGCGGGCATGAACGTCTCCACCGCCGACGAGGATGCGCGCTTCGCCACCGCCAACCGCGCCTTTCCGCACGCGCGGATGAACGGCGGGCTGCGCGGCGCGGGCGATCAGGAGCGGCTCGACGAACGCGACGAACTCGGACGCAACGCCGCGCCCGCCGGCGGCCTTGCGATCAGCGCGGAGGACATGACGCGCTGGCTCAAGATCCAGCTCGCGCACGGCGCGTTGCCGGAAGGCGGGCGCCTGTTCAGCGAGGAGCAGGCGAAGGAGATGTGGACGCCGGTGGTGCTCCAGCCGATCAGCCCGATGCCGGAGGAGCTGAAGCCCGCCGAGCCGATGTTCGACGGCTATGCGCTCGGCTGGGACGTGCGCGACTATCGCGGCGCGAAGCTCGTCTGGCACGGCGGCGCGGTGTTCGGCTTCCTGACCGCCGTGGTGCTGATCCCCGAGAAGAACGTCGGCTTCTCGATCATCATCAATTCCGAGGACGGCTATCTCATTCGCGGGCTGATGTTCGAGCTGATCGATCATTATCTCGGCGCACCCGATTACGGCTGGCCGGAGAAATGGGCAGGCTTCGCCAAGAAGCGCGTCGCCGCGGGCGTCGCGGCGATGAAGGCGCAGCAGGCGAAGCCCGCCAAGGTCGGCCCGTCGCTTCCGCGCGGCCGCTACGCCGGCACTTTCACCGATCCCTGGTACGGAAATATCGAGATCAAGCCGGCGGGGAAGGGGCTCGCGATCGATTTCAAATCGACGCCGCGGATGGGCGGGCGGCTCGAACATTGGCAATATGACACGTTCGTCACCCGCTTCGACGACAAGACGATCGAGCCTGCCTATGTCACCTTCGCGCTCGATGCCGACGGCAAGGTGGACCGGATCACGATGAAGGCCGTCTCGCCGCTCGCGGACTTCAGCTACGATTATCACGATCTGCTGTTCACGCCCGCGGCTGCGGGGAAATGAGGCGGCTGGCGCTCGCGCCGGTCGCGCTGCTGCTCGCGTCGGCGGCGCCGGCGCCCGATTATGATCTCGTCATCCGCGGTGGCCGCGTTCTCGACGGCGCGGGCAATCCGTGGGTGCGCGCGGACGTGGCGGTGAAGGATGGCCGCATCGTGCGTGTCGGCCAGGTTCCGGGCCGTGGGGCGCGCGAGATCGCGGCGGGGGACCGCTACGTCGCGCCCGGCTTCATCGACATGATGGACCAGTCGACCGAGGCACTGCTGGAAAACGGCCTCGCCGAAAGCAAGCTCCTGCAGGGCGTGACGACGGTCATCGCTGGGGAGGGCGGCACGCCCGGCGATGCGGCGGACATTCCCGCCTATTTCGGCAAGCTCGAAACGCTGGGCATCTCGGTCAACTTCGGCACTTATTACGCCTCGCATCAGGCGCGGGTGAAGGTGATGGGCGACGGCGCGGGTGCGCCGACGCCTGCGCAGCTCGAAGCGATGCGCAAGGAGGTGGCGACGGCGATGCGCGCCGGCGTCTTCGGCATATCGTCCGCGCTCATCTATCCGCCGAGCAGCTTCCAGAGCACGTCGGACCTCATCGCGCTCGCCAAGGAAGCGGGCAAGTGCGGCGGCTTCTATTCCAGCCACATGCGCGACGAGAGCGGCAAGCTGGTCGAGGCGGTCGAGGAAGCGATCGCGATCGGCGAGGGCGGCGGCGTCAAGGTCGAGATCTTCCATCTGAAGGCGGCATTCGCACCGGGCTGGGGCAAGCTGATGCCCGCCGCGCTGGCCAAGATCGACGCGGCGCGCGATCGCGGCGTCGATGTCGCGGCCGACGTCTATCCCTATGTCGCCGGCGGCACCGGGCTCGACGTCAGCGTGCCCAACTGGTTGTGGGCCGATGGCGAGGAGAAGGGTCTCGCGCGGCTCAAGGATCCAGCGGTCCGCGAGCGTATGAAGAGCGAACTGGCGGCGGGTCCGCTGCCCGATTGGACGAACCTGGTCCATGCGTCCGGCGGCTGGGAAAATGTCCGCCTCGCTAATGCAAATTCCGCCGAATATGATCGCTTCAATGGCCAGACCCTTGCCGCGATCGGCAAGGCGCTGGGCCGCGATCCGGCCGATGCGTCGTGGGACATCTTGCTCGCCGCCGCGGCACAGAAGAAGCGCGCGATGGCGCTGTTCTTCATGATGAGCGAAGAGGATATCGCAGCGGCGCTGCGCCGTCCCTGGGTCAGCATCGGCAGCGATGCCTCTGCGGCGGTCAAGCTTGGCGGCGTCGACGCGCTCGGCTTGCCCCATCCGCGCGCTTACGGCACCTTCCCGCGCGTGCTCGCCGAATATGTCGGCAAGCGCAAGGTGCTTACTCTGGAGGATGCGGTGCGCAAGATGAGCGGCTGGCCGGCACAGCGCATGGGCCTTTCCGATCGCGGACTGATCCGCGAGGGGATGCGCGCCGACATCATCCTGATCGATCTGCCGAAGGTGCGGGATGCGGCGACGTGGGAGAAACCCACCGAGCCCGCAACCGGCATCGACACCGTGATCGTCAATGGCAAGCTCACCATCGACGCGCGCCGCCACACCGGCGCGCGCGCGGGCGCCGTGCTGCGCCACCCCTGTCCATCCGTGGAGACATTATCTTGAAGAAGCTTCTGCTCGCCGCGCTGCTCGCCGGCGGCTGCACCGCGCAAGGCCCCAGCCCCGAGCCGGCGCCCCC
Source organism: Allosphingosinicella indica (assembly GCF_900177405.1). Classification (NCBI taxonomy): domain Bacteria; kingdom Pseudomonadati; phylum Pseudomonadota; class Alphaproteobacteria; order Sphingomonadales; family Sphingomicrobiaceae; genus Allosphingosinicella; species Allosphingosinicella indica. Next base: position 2,012,090 of record NZ_LT840185.1, read on the forward strand.
AGCCGATCGCCACAAGCGCATCCTTACGCTCGACACCCATCTCGATACGCCGATGCATTTCGCGCGCGCGGGCTGGAGCTTCGCCGATCGACACACGCTCGCCAATGATCTCGTCCAAGTCGACATTCCGCGTATGGCCGACGGCAATCTCGATGGCGGCTTCTTCGCGATCTACACCGCGCAAGGGCCGCTGACGCCGGAAGGCTATGCCGCGGCGCGCGATTACGCCTTCCAGCGCTCCGACCTGATCGACGCCACGATCGCGCGCTTCCCCGATCGCATCCTCCCCGCACGCACCGCGGCGGATGCGGTGCGCATCGCGGGCGAGGGCAAGCTCGTCGCGTTCAAGAGCATGGAGAACAGCTACGCGCTGGGCGAGGATCTCGGGCTGCTCGCCGAGTTCCAGCGCCGCGGCGTGCGGATGGCGGGTCCGGTCCATTCGAAGAACAACCAGCTCGCCGATTCCGCAACCGACAAGGCGCGCTGGAACGGACTCAGTCCGCTCGGCCGCCAGTGGGTCGCGGAGATGAACCGGCTCGGCATGGTCATCGACGCGAGTCATTCGTCCGACGCGGCGTTCGATCAGATGCTGGAGCTTTCGACGACGCCGCTGATCCTCTCGCACTCGGGCTCGCGCGACTTCTTCGACAATCCGCGCAACCTTGATGACGCCCGGATCCGCAGGCTCGCCGAGAAGGGCGGGGCGATCTGCGTCACCACCGTGTTTCTCTCCAACATGAACCTCAGCCCGGCGCGGGCCGAATTGTTCGGGAAGCTGGAAGCGATCGGCACGCTAAGCCCTGAGGAGCAGGCCGATCTCACCCGCCGCTGGCGCGAGCTCGACAAGACCGAGAGCATGTGGGCGGACGATTTCGATCGCTTCATGCAGGGCGTGCTCCACGTCATCAAGGTCGCCGGGCCGGATCACGTCTGCTTCGGCGCCGATTGGGATGGCGGCGGCGGCATCAAGGGCATCGAGGATATCAGCGCGCTGCCCAAGGTGACTGAGCGGCTGAAGGCGGCCGGCTATTCGGACGCGGATATCGAAAAGATGTGGAGCGGCAACGTGCTGCGCATCCTGCGCGCGGCGGAGGCCGGCGCGGCGCGCTGAGCCGCGCATCCCGCGGCTCCTTCGGGCGTTGAGAGGAGGCCATGAGCTTCGTCCAAACCGCGACCGTCCTGATCCGCGACAATGCGCAATGGGCGCCGCTGATCGTCGGCGGCCTCGCGTTCGGGGAATCGCTCGCCGTCATCGGGCTGTTCATTCCTGCCATCGCGGTGATGATGTTCGTCGGCGGGCTGATCGGGACGGGGATCGTCGAGCCCATCCCGGTCATCGCCGCGGCCATTCTCGGATCGGTGCTCGGCGACTGGGTATCCTACTGGATCGGACGGAGGATCGGCCCCGGCATCTATTATCGCTGGCCGCTCGCCGGCCACCGCCAGCTCGTCGCCCGCGCGCGGTTGTTCTTTCGGCGGTTCGGTCTCGTGTCGGTTTTCTTCGGCCGCTTTCTCGGCCCGATCCGGGCGACCATACCGGTGGTCGCGGGCGTGATGCGGATGGATCAGCGCCGCTTTCAGACCGCGAACGTCGCATCGGCGGTCGTCTGGGTGCCGGGCCTGTTCGCGCCCGGTTACCTCACCACGACGGCGCTCGCCGGATTAGGTATTTCGGAGGGAGCGCGGTGGGCGATCATCGCCGGCGTGATCGCGCTCGCCTGCGCGGCCGGCAGCTGGATCGGCTATCGTGTGCTGAAAGCCAACGCGCGCCGGATGGCGGAGCGTCGCGCCCGCGCCCAGCGCGCCTGATCAGCCGATCTCGGTCCGCCCGCGACCGCGCTGCTTGGCGCGATAGAGGAGGCGGTCGGCCCGCTTCAGCACATGCGCCGCGGATTCGGCGACCATCGCCTCGGTCACGCCGGCCGAGAAGGTGACGTTGCCGATCACCTCATGCGTGTCGCGTACGCGCAGACTCCGGCTGGCGATCGACTCGCGCGCCTGATCGACGATGCGCATCGCCTCCGCCGCGAGCATGTCCTGGAACAGGATGACAAATTCCTCGCCGCCGAACCGTGCGACGAGATATTTGTCACACTGGCCGGCGAGCAGCTTGGCGAAGAGCTTGAGTACGCGATCGCCGACGTCATGGCCGTGCGCATCGTTGATCCCCTTGAATCGATCGACGTCGCAGAGCGCGAGGCTGACGTCCTTCCCCTGCGCGCGCAGCTCGGTGTAGCGCGCCTCGAACGCGCGGCGGTTGGGGAGGCCCGTCAGCGGATCGGTCTGCGCCTCGTGCGATGCGCAGGCCAATTTGCCGCGCAGCACGTTCGCTTCCTCGGTCGCTTCGTCGAGCTGGCGCTCGGCCTTACGCGTCCGCTCGATCATCGACGAGGTGATCGCGATCAGCTTGTCGAGCACTGCGGAATCCGTGACGGATTCGAGCTGCGCGGCGCTTTCCGCCAGATCCTGCCGATAGACTTCGACATCGCTGCGCGTCTTCTCGACGATCGCGGCGAAGCTTTCCATCTGCCGTGCGGCCTCTTCGCGCTCCGCCTTCTGTTTCTCGTCGTCCACCGCCGGCGCCGCGCCGCCCGTCTCGGCGACGATCCGGTCGGCATCGCCCTGAGTGAGCCGCAGCCCGTCTCCGGTCGCCGCCGCGACTGCCGCCGCGGCGGCGGCATTGGTGCGGGTGATGAGCTGGTGGACCAGCAGATAATTGGACGGCGTCGGCTCGAGCCGATGCTCCTGCAGGAACCCGCCGATCTCGCGAAAGATGCGGAATGGGTCCGCTGTCGGCGCGAATTGCGGGACGGGCGCGGCGCTCTCGGGGCGAGGATGCTGATGCAGCGTCATTTCAGCTGAGCCCTTTCGGCGGTCTTCCGCTCGGCCGGCGTCCGCCAGGCGAGCGTGATAGACATGCGGCGGTTACGCGGATCGTAGCGGTCCGCCGCCACGAACGGCTCGCGATCGGCGACGCCTTCGATGCGCACGAAGCGATCGACCTGGACGCCGCCCTGCGACAGCGCGGCACGCGTCGCCTCGGCGCGGGCGGTGGAGAGCATCCAGTTGTTCATCGTCTGGCCCGACGCATAGGGCAGCGAGTCGGTGTGGCCGCGGACGATCACCGGGTTGGGCACGTCGTCGATCACCTCCGCGACCTCGCCGATCAGCGCGCGCGCCTGCGGCAGCATCTGATCGGTGGCCAGGCGGAACATCGAGAAGTCAGCCTCGTCGACCAGGTCGATGCGCAGCCCCTCGGTGGAATCGGTGAAGCGGATGTTCTTCTTGAGCGCCCGCAGCGCCGGCTTCTGCTCCATCTTCTGGAGCAGCGCCTGCTTCAGCCGCTCGAAGCGCGCCTTGTCCTCGGCACGGCCGGCATCGCCCGCCTGCGGCCCGCCGACGGCAGACTTGGGGATAGTGATACCGCGCTCGCCGGTTTGCGACGCCTTGTGCGGATAATTGTCGTCCGCGATGATCGAGTCGCCGCCGAGCGGGCCGTTCGATCCGGCGCTCTTCTGCTTGAACTCGACCAGCGTCGGCGTGAAGAAATCGGCGATCCCGCGCCTTTTGTCCTCATCGGTCGCGCCGAGAATCCAGAGCAGCAGGAAGAAGGCCATCATCGCGGTCACGAAGTCCGCATAGGCGACCTTCCACGCGCCGCCGTGATGGCCGCCGTGGCCGTCCGCGATCACCTTCTTGACGATGATCGGGCGGACTTCGGGCTGGTTGTGGCCCTTCTTCGCGGCGGTCGCCATCGTATCAGCGCCCGCGCATGCCGTCGAACACGTCGGCGAAGGCCGGCTGGTTCGAATGGGTAATACCCGAGCGGGCGGCTTCGATCACCAGTGGCAGCGGATGGCCGTGCAGCGAGGCGACGATGATCTGCTTGACGACGTGATAGATGGCCGCGTCACCCTCGATGACCTGCTTGGCGCGCTGCGCGAAGGGGCCGACGATGCCGTAGGCGAGCAGCACGCCGAGGAAGGTACCGACGAGCGCCGAGCCGATCATGCCGCCGAGGATCGCGGGCGGCTGATCGATCGAGCCCATCGTCTTCACGACGCCGAGCACCGCCGCGACGATGCCCAGCGCGGGGAGCGCGTCCGCCAGGCCCTGCAGCGTGTCGGCCGGGCGGATCGTGTCGTGGTGGTGCGTCTTCAGCGCATTGTCCATCACCTCTTCCACCGCGTGCGGATCGAGCGTGCCGGAGGAGACGACCACCAGCCGTAGCGTATCGGCGATGAGGTGGACGAGCGTGTCGTCCTTCAGGAGCTTGGGATATTCGGCGAAGATCGGGCTCGCCTTGGGATCCTCGATATGCGGCTCGACGGCGACGGGGCCGTCGGTGCGCAGCATCTTCATCAGCTTCGAGACGAGGAAGATGGTGTCGAGATAATCCTGCTTGCCGTATTGCGGACCCTTGAAGATCTTCATGAAGCCGCTGCCCAGCGCCTTCAGCTCCTTCATCGAATTGCCCGCGATGACCGCGCCGACCGCGGCGCCGCCGATGATGAGCATTTCGTGCGGGACGGCATGCATGACGGGGCCGAGCGCGCCGCCGGTCAGCGCGAACCCGCCAAACACCATGACGAGTAGAACAACGACGCCGACTGCTGCAAACATGGATGACCCCGAAGCTTATTGGGGATCCGGGTTGGGCCCCGCTCCCTTCCGTCATAACGACGCGGGAGGCGGTTTTTTTAGGCCGCGGGCGGTTTTTTAGCCGCCGCGAGCCTGGTCAGCGGAGCAGATCGAACAGTGTGCTCTGGTTGACATTGGCGAAGATCGCCTGCGCCGCCTTCAGCGACAGATCGCGTGACTGCATGCGCGCGATCGCCTCGGGCATGTCGACGCCCTCGATGTCGATACGCTGCCCGGCAAGCGTGATCTTCGATTCCTCGAGCCGATCGACGATCGAGTCGATGCGCGCGGCGCGGACGCCCTGATCGGAGCGGGCGGCGCGGATGCGCGTCTGCCCCGCCTGGACATCGTCGAGCGAGACGGTGATCGCAGCGGCGCGCGCGGCGGGATCGGCGATCTCCACCGCATCGGCGGCATCGCGCAGGATATCGCCGAGCGCAGCCGGGCCCGTAGTGGCGGGAATTCCTTCGAACAGCGCGGCGTAGCCGGCGACGGGCGACAACGTGATCCCCGCGCTGACCGGGATCTGCAGCTCGGCATTCGACCGGAAGAGCGGCTCGCCGCGATCGTCGCGCGCCGCCATCAGCGAGGCGACGTCGTCGGCAATGCCCCGCAGCTCCTGCGCGAAGACTGCACGGTCGGCGGCCGAATAGGTTTCGTTGCGCGCCGAGAGCATCAGCTCGTTGGCGCGGTCGAGCGCGCTCGCGATCGAGGTCAGATTGTTGTTGCCGCGCGCGGCCAGCCCTTCGGCCACCGAAAGATTGCGCAGCCAGGCCTCTTCGTTCGCCTGCGCCTGCGCGATCTGCGAGACGCGCGCGGCGCCGATTGGATCGTCGGAGGGGGCGAGGATCTTCTTCTGGCTGGAAATCTCGGCCTGCGCGCGTGCGATCTCCTGCGCCAGCCGCGTCTGGCGGTTGATCTCGAGCGTGAGGCGATAGCGGGTGCCGCTGATCATGGCTGCAATTCCTAGAAGAGGTCGATGATGGTCTGCATAGTCTCGCGCGCGATCTGGATGATCCGCGCCGAGGCGCCATAGGCCTGCTGGTAACGCAGCAGATCCGCCGCCTCGCGATCGAGGTCGACGCCGATGATCTCGTCATGCGCGGCCAGCGCATTGTCGCGGCGGGTCGCGGCCGCGGCCGCTTCGGACCGCGCCGAGGCGAGCATCTGCGCATTGCCCGAGACGATCGATGCCCAGCGTGCCTCCGCGCCTCCCGTGCCGCGCAGTGCATCAAGCGCGAGAAGGTTGCCGTTCTCGGTGCCGTCCGCCGATTGCGCGGCGACCGCGCGCGGATCGGTGATGGCGACGGCAAGGTTGCGCGCGCCACCGCTCGCGTCGAGCATCGGCGCACCGGCATTGCCGTCGAGATCGGTGCCGGCCGCGGACCAGGCGTTGAGCGCGGTGGCGAAATCCGTGGTCAGCGCCTCAAGCGCCTGGCGGCGATCTGCGGTCGTGCCGGACATGTCGACCAGCCCGGCCAGCGTGCCGCTGCGGGCGGGCAAAATGCTCGTCGCGCCATTGGCCAGCATGCGGAGCGAAAGGCGTCCGTCGCTGGCCTGGGCCACGCTCACCTGCACCTTGCTGGCAGGGTCGAGCAAGGTCAGGCCCGCCGAGCCGGCGATCGTGAGGGTCGCGGTGCCCTTGTCGCCGATGCTGACATCGACGTCGATCCGCTTGGATATCGAGTCAATCAGCCGGTCGCGTTCGTCCTCCAGCGAGGCGAAGCTGCTGCGGCCGGGCGCCGCCTGGCGCAGCGCGACGTTCACCTCGGCCAGCGCGGCGAGATCGGCGTTGAGACCGTTGGCTTCGAGCTCGGCGGCGGCGCTGATGCCTTGTGACACCCGCTCAAGCGATGCCGCCGTATTGCGGATCGTGCCGGCGGCTTCGTTGAGCGCGTTGAGCATCGCCTGACGGCCGACCAGTTCCTTGGGGGTAGACGACAGCGACACGGCGGTGTTGTAGAAGGCGCCGATCAGGCTACCCACCGAGCTCTGCCCATCGCCGAGGCTCGTCTCGATCTCGGTGAGCCAGGTCGCGCGCGCGTTGGCGCGGCCTTCGGAAGAATTGGCGGCGCGTGCGTCTGCGGCGCGGAACATATCCCACGCGCGGTTGACCGAATTGGCTTCCACCCCGTTGAAGCGGAAGATCTCGGTATAGATCGGGTTGTTCGCGCCGCCGCGGACGCCAGCCTCGCGCAGCACGACCTCGCGCCGCGCGTAGCCCTTGGTCTCCGAATTGGCGACATTCTCTGCAATGATCGAGAGCGCCGTTCGATAGGCCGACACCCCCGATTTGCCGATGTTGAGAAGATCGCTGCTCATTCAGCCTTTCCCCCGTCCGCAGTCTGGGGCGTGCCCAGCTTCGCGCCGAACTGCCGCAACAGCAGATCGGCGATCCCGAAATTGCTTTTCTCAGCCATATTGTCGGCGAGCTTGGCGTCCGCCATCGACTGGAACTGCTCGGTAGAGCTGCTGCCGAAAAGCTCGTCCTCGGTGAGCTTCGCTTGCCGCATCGATCCGATCATCTGGCGCAGGAACACCGCCTCGAAGGCCTGTGCGGCCTGCTTGAGCGAAGCCACGCGCGCGGCGTCGCCGGCCCCGATGTCGGGACCGGCGGCCGGCTTGTTCGCGGGGGATGCGGCTCGCTCGATCACAGGACGACGAGCTCCGCCTTCATCGCGCCTGCCTGTTTCAAGGCTTCTAGGATCGCGACGAGATCCGACGGTGCGGCGCCGATGGCGTTCACCGCCTGGACGATCTCCGACAGCGAAGCGCCGGGGGCGAAGGCGAACATCGGCCGCGTTTCTTCCACGGCCTCGATCTGGCTCGATTCCTCGATCGCCGTGCGGCCACGCGAGAGCGGCGCCGGCTGGATGACACGCGGCTCTTCCTTCACCGCCACCGTCAGCTTGCCGTGGCTCACCGCCGCGGGGCTGATGCGCACGGCGCCGTTGATCACGACGGTGCCGGTGCGGGCGTTGACGATCACGCGCGCCGGCGCGTCGGCCGGATCGACGTTGAGATTCTCGATCCGCGCCATCATCTGCGTGCGGCTCTCTGCGCCCGGGGGCGCGTCGATCTGGATCGACACTGCGTCGATCGCGCGGGCGAGGCTGCCGCCGAGATTGCCGTTGATCGCCTGCGCGACGCGCTGGGCGGTGGTGAGATCCGCTTCGGCGAGGTTGAACATCAGGCTCGGCGCCGTGGCGAAGCCCGCATCGACCGCGCGCTCGACCGAGGCGCCGCCCGGAATGCGTCCCGCTGACGGCACGTTGACCGAGAGCTTCGATCCGTCCGCCGCCTCAACACCGAGGCCGCCGACGGCGAGGCTGCCCTGCGCCATCGCATAGATTTCATTGTCAGCACCGCGCAGCGGCGCCATCAGCAGCGTGCCGCCGCGCAGCGACTTCGCCTTGCCGAGCGCGGAGACGGTGACGTCGAGCCGCTGGCCGGGCTTGGCGAAGGCAGGAAGCTCGGCGGTGACCATCACCGCCGCGGCATTCTTGACCGCGGGGCTCACGCCCGGCGGCAGCGTCAGGCCGAAGCGCGAAGCGACGCCCTTCATGCCCTGCGTGGCGTAATCCAGGCTGTCGTCGCCCGTGCCCGCGAGACCGACGACGATGCCGTAGCCGGTGAGCTGGTTGGCGCGCAGGCCCTGGAACGTGCCCAGATCCTTGATCCGCGCGGCCCCGGCCGGGGAGGCGGCGAGCGCGATGCCGGCGAAGGCAGCGGCGATGAGGCGAAGAATGTTGCGCATCAGAACGGACTCACGACGGAGAAGAAGCGTTGCAGCCAGCCTTGCTTGCTGGCCCGGGCGATCTCGCCGCGACCCGAATAGGTGATCTTGGCGTCGGCGACGCGGGTCGAGGCGATGCGGTTGTCGGGGCCGATGTCGTTGGGCCGGACGAGACCGGATACCTGGACATATTCGTCGCCGCGGTTGAGCGTCACCAGCTTCTCGCCGCGGACCAGCATCGTTCCGTTGGGATAGACCTGGGCGACGGTCACGCTGATCTCCCCCGACAGCCGGTTCTCCTGCGCAGCGGACCCCTTGCCGGTGAACGACTGGTCGCCGCCCATCCTGGCATCGGTGGGGTTGAACAGCGACAGCGGCCCGGTCGTCGGCGCGGAGAGGCCGATCTCGCCGTTGCGGCCGGTGTTGGCCGAATTGGTCTTGGTCGCCTGCGTCCGCTCGACGAGCGCGATCGTGAGGATGTCCCCGACCTGCGCGGCGCGCGTACCGCTGGTGAGCGGCGAATAGCCGTGCGAGGCCTGGAAGATGGCGCCGTTCGACACCACCGGCGCCACGGGCGGCGGCGGCGCGAAGCTCGGCCGGTATTCCGCCGACGGCGGCCCGGCATGGCCGCCCATGCAGGCGGCGAGCAGGAGCATGGGGCCGAGCGCGGCCATCTTAAAGCTGCTGGTTCGCATTGCGGAGCATCTCGTCGGTTGCGGAGATCATCTTGGAATTCACTTCGTAAGCGCGCTGCGTTTCGATCATGTCGACCAGTTCCTGGACGACATTGACGTTCGATCCCTCGAGCATGCCCTGACGGATCGTGCCGCGGCCGTCGGTGCCGGCGCCGCCGACCTGCGGCGCGCCGCTGGCCTGCGTCTCGCGCAGCAGATTGTCGCCGATCGCCGCGAGGCCCGCCGGATTGACGAAGCGCGCAAGCTCGATCTGGCCGAGGTTGGTGGTCTCGGTCTGGCCCGGCAACGTCGCTGATACGGTGCCGTCGGCGCCGATCGTGATGCTGGTCGCGCCTTCCGGCACCTGGATCGCCGGCTGGATCGGCATGCCCGCGGAGGTCACGAGCTGGCCTTCCGGCGAGCGGTTGAAATTGCCGTCGCGGGTATAGCCGACCGAGCCGTCGGGCAGCGTCACCTGGAAGAAGCCGTCACCCTCGATTGCCATGTCGAGCGGGTTCTCGGTGGTCTGCAGCGCGCCTTGCGTGTTGAGCCGCGCGGTGCCGGACATCTGCACGCCGCTGCCGAGCGAAAGCCCGGTGGCGTAGCGGTTCTCGGCGGCCGACGGTGCGCCCGGCGCGGTCATCGTCTGATAGGCGAGCGTCTCGAACTGCGCGCGCTCGCGCTTGAATCCGATGGTGTTCACGTTCGCCAGATTGTTGGCGATGACGCGCATCTTGGTCGACTGCGCGTCGAGCCCCGTGCGGGCGACGTGGAGAGCGGCGTTCGTCATCAGTCAGGCTCCTTCGGCCTCAAGGCATCCGCATGAGATCGGCGCCCGAAGCGTCGATCTCGCGGGCGGTGGAAATCAATTTCATCTGCGTGTCCCAGGCGCGGCTGGCTTCGATCATGTCGACCAGCGCCTTGGTGGCTTCGACGTTCGAGCCTTCGAGGCTGCCGGAGATCACGCGCGCGCCGGGATCCTGCGGCAAGGCGCCGCCATTCTCGACGCGAAACAGGCCGTCCAGCGCCTTCACGATCTTCGAGCCGGTCGGCGACACGACCTTCAGCCGCTCGATCTCCTGCGGCTGCGCCGGATCGCCGCCCTCGGGCACGATCAGGATGCGGCCGTCCTTGTCGATGGTCACCTTATCGGCCGGGGGCAGGGTGATCGGCCCGCCTTCGCCCAGCACCGGAAATCCGTCGCCGGTCGTCAGCAGGCCGCTGTCGGAAAGCTGCAGGTCGCCGCGGCGCGTATAGGCCTCGTCGCCTTCGTTGGACTGCACCGCGAGGAGAGCGTCGCCCTCCAGCGCGATGTCGAGGTCGCGGCCCGTCTCGCTCACCGCGCCGCCGCGCATGTCCGCCGCCATCACCTCTCCGGTGGACGGCGCGCGCGATTGCAGCGCGGCGCCGCCCTGAAGCCAGAGCGGGCGCACGGCCGACATCTCGGCGCGAAAGCCCGTCGTATTGGCGTTGGCGAGGTTGTTCGCCGTTGTCGCCTGACGCGCCATCGCGCCGCGAAGCGCGGACAGTGAGGTGTATGCGAGCCGGTCCATCGTCTAGGTCCCGATCAGTTCCTGAGGTTCATGATGGCCTGGGTCATCGCGTTGGCGGTTTCGATCGCCTTCGCGTTCGCCTGGAAGTTGCGCTGCGCCGAGATCAGCGAAACGAGTTCCTCGGTGATGTCGACGTTCGCACGCTCCAGCGCGCCCGACTGAATCTTGCCGAAGCCGTCCTCGCCGGCGGTGCCGATCTGCGCGGGGCCGCTGTCGCCGGTCACCGACCAGGTCGCGTCTCCGCGCTGCTTGAGCCCCGCGGGGTTCGAGAAGTTCGCCATGATCAGCTTGCCGAGCGCCTGCGTCTCGCCGTTCGAGAAGGTGGCGGTGACGAGCCCGTCCTCGCCGATCGAGATGTCGTCCAGCTTGCCGGTCGAAAGCCCGTCCTGCTCGATCGAGGCGAGCGTGAAGGTGCCGGTCGACTGGTTCGAGGCCGAGCCGAAATCGAGCGAGATGGTCAGCGGCGCCGAGGCAGCCGCCGGCGAGACGGTGCTGAACGCGGTCGCGCTGGTCGGCGAGGTGATCGCGCCGCTGGCGTCAAATTCCAGACGCAGCGGGGTGGGTGTTGCGGAACCGGAATCCGCACTCGCCTGCTCATCACCAACGAAGAAATAGGCATCCCAGCTGTTCTGCGCGTCGCCGGCCGCGGTCGATTCGGTGCGGACGAAATAGATCGTCGCGGGGATCGCATTGCCCGCCGCGTCGTAGACGGTGGTCTGGGTCGACTGGTTGTAGCTGTTCGGATCGAGCCGGTCGAAGGTGTAGCCGCCCGAATACATCGCACGGTCTTCCGGGATGTCGGCGTTCGACGGCAGGCCGACCGAAAGATTCATCAAGGTGGTGGCGCGCGGCGTGCCCGAGGTGAGCGGAAGCTGCAGGTTGCGCGCGGCGCTGAGCCCGGTCGCGGTGACGTTGCCCTGCGCGTTGACGGGCAGAACCTGGACGTAGCCGGCGTTGGAATCGCGCAGGTAACGCTCCTGGTCGATCTTGAAGGCGCCGTTGCGGGTGAACTTGGTGTTGCCGCCGGTCAGCGCGTCGCGGGTGACGAAGAAGCCGTTGCCGCTGATCGCGAGATCGAGCTCGCGCGCGGAGGTTTCGAAGCCGCCCTGGCTGAATTGCTGCTCGATGCCCTTCAAGCGCGTGCCATTGCCCGGCGTGGTCTTGGACGAGGCGATGATGTCGCCGAACTGGGCGCGGCTCTTCTTGAAGCCGACCGAGCCGACGTTGGCGACGTTGTTCGACACGACGCCGAGGTCGGTCTGGGCGGCCTTGAGGCCCGAAAGCGAGGTGTAGAAGGACATGGCAACAAGCTCCTGGTGAGGAAAGGAGAGGGTGGTGTCAGGCGAGGCGGATGGCTTCCGCCGGTGAAAGGATGCCGAGGCCGGTGACGAGCATCGTCGTGCCGCCGTTGGCCGGGGACTGGATGCCGCCGATCGGCGTCCAGGTGGCGGTGCCGGCGGTGATCGCCTTGCCGCCGCCTGCAGCGTTGATCATGATCTTGAGCGGGCCGCCGGCGGCGGTTTCGCCGTCGGCGTTCTTGCCGTTCCAGTTGAACTGGACGACGCCCGCCTTCTGCGGCCCCAGCGTCTGGCTGTGGACCACGGCGCCGCTGGCGTCGACGTAGCTGACCGACACCTGATCGGCATCCTTGGGCAGCGCGATTTCGCCGGCGTAGGAACCGTCGCTGAGCGGCGCAGCGGTATCGGAATCGACCAGCATCGACCGGCCGATCCAGCTCGCCGCGTCGGTGAGGCGCGTGGGCGAGAGCTGCTCGGCGATCGCCGCTAGGCTCTTGTTCATTTCCGCGATGCCGGCGACCGAGGAGAATTGCGCCATCTGGGCGACCATCTGCTGGTTGTCGATCGGGTTGAACGGATCCTGGGTGGTGAGCTGCGTCGTCATCAGCTTCAGGAAATCGTTCTGGTCCAGCATGCCCGGCTTCTTCGTCTCCACGGCGGGAGACGGATTGCCGGTCTGCGTCCAGGACGTCGGGAGGTTGATATCGGTCATTGGCCCAGCTTCAGCGTATCGAGGGTGAGGGACTTGGCGGTCTGGAGGACCTGCACATTGTTCTGGTACTGGCGCGCGGCCTCGACCATCTCGACGAGCTCCGCGGCAGTATCGACGCCGGCTTCCCACACGTTGCCGTCTTTGTCGGCGAGCGGGTGGCCGGGCGAATGGCGCATCGTCGGCTCGACCTGCGCCTGGACGACGCGATCCACCTTGACGGTGGCGACGCCCGGCTGGTCGGTGACCGACTGGAACACCGGCTTCAGTGAACGGAACGCGGCATCCTTGCTGCCCGCGATCGATCCGGCGTTGGCGAGATTCGACGCGGTGGTGTTCAAACGCAGGAGCTGCGCGCTCATCGCGCGGCCTGCGATATCGAAGACGTTCATCGGCTTCATCGGATCACTCCCCCTTCAGCGCGCGCTTGAGCGTCGAGATGCGGCCTTCGAGGAAGGCGAGCGACGTGCGGTACTGCACGGCATTCTCGGCGAAGAGCGTCTGCTCGGTGGACAGCTCGACCGTATTGCCGTCGAGCGAAGGCGAGATCGGGATGCGGTAGCCGACGGAATTTTCGGCCGCCTGGTTGGCGCCCATCCCGTTCGAGACCTGCTTCATCGCCGTCTCGAAATCGAGGTCGCGCGCTTTGTAGCCGGGCGTCGCCGCGTTCGCGATGTTCGAGGCGAGCAGCGACAGGCGCTGCGAGCGCACCGCCAAGGCCGCGCCGTGAACCCCGAACAGGGAATTTCCGTCTGCCATCGTTCGAACCCCTAAAAGTCCAGCCTCATGTGTCGTTATTCAGACACGGTGAGGCGTGATGCCGCAGCCCGATGCAATGGCCATGCCAATTGCGCGGGGCCACGCCCGTTCGCGCTCCCCGCAGAGAGCGCAGGCGGGCGGGCGGCAAAGCGTTGCCGGATGGACGGCAAGAAATTGCCGGTCTTGCCGGTCGTGGGAGGAGGGAGAGCGCTGTGATCCAGTGGGCGGTGCGTTTGTTCGATCCGCTCTCCTTCCTCCTCGTCGCGGGCGGTGCGCTGATGATCGCGATCGTCCGCCACAGCCGCCACGATCTGTGGCGTGCGTTCGGCGCCCTCCGGCCGCTGTTCCGCGATGACCCCGAACGCGATGCCGATGCCGCGCGCCACGCCGTCCGGCAGATCGCCCACATCGCCGATTTGAAAGGCACGGTCTGCGCAGACCGCGTGCGCGGAGCAGGCGCCTTCGTGCGCCGTGCCGCCATCCAGCTTGCCAATTCCCACACGCCGGATGATTTCCGCGAATGGGCGGATCATGATTTGTCGCGCCGCGCCGCGCGTCACGCCGGCGCCGCGTCCTTCTGGCGCGCGATCGCCGATGCCGCGCCCTCGGCGGGGATGATCGGCACGGTGATCGGTCTCATCGGCATGTTCGCGGCGATGGAGGATCCCGCGCGGATGGGCGCGCCGATGGCGCTCGCCTTGCTCACCACGCTCTACGGGCTGCTGTTCTCGGCGGTGATCGCCGGGCCGATCGCGGCACGGCTCGAGCGTTTGTCGGAGGCCGAGCTCGCCTGGCAGCGCGCTGTGATCGACAAGCTCGACACCCTTGCGCGTGCCGAGGCACTGGCGATTCACCCGGCGCATCCCGCACACCGATTGCTGCGAGTCGCGGGATGACTGGCCGCGCGGTGCCGCGCTGGGCGCTGAGCTTCGCCGATCTGATGCTTCTGCTGCTCTGCTTCTTCGTTATGCTCTATGCGAGCACGGCGAACATGCGCGATGTCGCGGCGAGCACGCGTGCAGCCTTCGGCGGCGAGGCATCGGCCGCGGCGCTTCTCGACGGCGATGCGGCTGCCATGTTCGAGCCGGGCGAGGCGCGCCTTGTCGCTCCCGCGCGCGAGCGTCTGCGCGCGATAGGCGCTCGGGCGCACACGTCCGGCTGGACGCTGACCGTCGAAAGCATCGGCCGTGACGCCACCACGCGCCGCTTCGACGGGTGGGAGCTGGCGGCAGCGCGTGCTGCTGCCGTCGTGCGCGGCCTGCAGGCGGGCGGTCTCGCCGAGGATCGCGTCGAGATCGCTATGCCCTCGCGCGGTCCGGAGACGGGGCAGCGCCTGACCATCCGGCACTAAAGACGTCTGGCACGGCTGTTGCTTCAATGGCGGCGAAGCCATTGGAGATTATCATGACGACGGTTTTCCGACGCGCGCCGCTGGCCGCCATCCTGCTCGCCGCGCCCGCGCTGGCTGCAGGCGGCTTCCAGGATCTGGACGCGCTCGAAATCCAGACGGTCGCGACGCTGGGCGCCGGCATCGGCGAGCCGGGCGGTCCCGCCCGCCCGATCGACCGCCGCCTCAAGCTCGCCGCCTGCCCAGGCATGGTATCGATCGATCCGGGGCAGCTCGGTGCGGCGACCTTGCGCTGCGAAGCGCTCGGCTGGCGTATCCGCGTGCCGCTGATGCGCGACACGCAGGCCGCAGTCGTCATGGCGGCGAAGACCGAGCCGGTCATCCGTCGCGGCGATCAGGTCGAGCTCGTCGCGCTGGCCGGCAGCTTCCAGGTCAGCACGCTCGCCACCGCCGAACAGGACGGCGCGCCGGGCGATCGCATTCGCCTGCGCACCGATCGCAAGACCGCCGTTTCCGGCCAGGTTTTGGCCGACGGCCGCGTCGCGTTACCGGGATTTAAGTAATTTCCGTACGCGCCGTTAAAGGATTCAAGTCGCGGGATACCGCGTTGGGAAGGACAGGACGATGATCGACGGATTGGGCAGGGTCGGAGCCGGACGGGTCGAACCCGCCCGCGTTGCGCTCGACAAGACGCAGGCTTCGGCAAAGGCCGGTGATGCGCTGGCGCAGGGCGCTTCGGGCGCACCGGCGACCGCGGCGGCGACGCTCGCGCAGTCGGGCCCGCCGGTGGACTCCGCGAAGGTCGCGGCAATCCGCGCTGCGATCGCCGAGGGCCGCTACCCGGTCGATGCCGACCGGATCGCCGAGCGCATGATCGCGCTCGATCTGCCGGAGCGTTTCAGCGCATGATCCTCGACGCGCTGGCGCGGCTGGAGGCGGCACAGCACGCCTTCATCGCCGCGCTCGATACCTCTGATCTGACTGCCCTGCAGGCGGCCGCCGAAGAGACGCGCGCGGCTCTTTCCGACATCCGCGTCGACGAGACGCTGCGCGACCAGCCGCAGGTGCGCGACCGCGCCCAGGCAGTGATGGCACTGATCGAAGCCGCCGCGATGCGCGTCAATTTCCTGACGGACAGCAACACCCGGCGCATCCAGGCGCTTGCCGCCGCCACCGGCACCGATCGCGTGCCGGCCTATACTGCCGCAGGCCGCATCGCCGCCTGACGCGCGCGCTGCTCCGGCGGCTCAAATCCCTGCGTTCGATCCGCGCCGGCACCCGCCGGTGTTTTGCGTTGTAGAGCCTGTCTCGGTGCCGCGGCTGACTTGGCATGGCCGTTGCAACGTCGCTTTTTATGAGCACTGGTTACGTCAGCTTTCCGACGACACGCGACACTTTCGCCGGCGCCGATGGGCGCATCGGCGGGGCGATCGCGCGCGCCGCCGAGCGCACCGGCGTCGATTTCTCCTACCTGTTCCATCAAGCGAAGATCGAAAGCAGCCTCAACCCGAACGCGCGCGCCCGCACGTCGAGCGCGACGGGCCTCTTCCAGTTCATTGACCAGACCTGGCTCGCCACCGTCAAGAAGCACGGATCGGAGCATGGTCTCGGCTGGGCGGCGGACGGCATCCGTCAGGGATCGAACGGCCGCTATCACGTCGCCGATCCCGGCCTGCGCAGCGCGATCCTCGATCTGCGCCGCGATCCCGAGGCCGCTTCGGCGATGGCGGGTGAGTTCGCCGCCGACAACCAGCAGTATCTCGAACGGCGCCTCGACCGCCCGGTGGAATCGGTCGATCTCTATCTCGCCCATTTCCTGGGCGCCGGCGGCGCCGCGAAATTCCTTCAAGCGCATGACGCCAACCCGCAAGCCTCGGCCGCATCGATCTTCCCGGCCGCCGCGCGCACCAACCGCGGCGTCTTTTTCAACCGTGACGGCTCGGCGCGCAGCTTCGCCGAAGTGCGCGATCGCTTCGCCGCCAAGCTGGGCGGGGAGGGCGGTCCGCTGCCCTCGCGCGGGCCGGCGCTCGAACAATCGGCCGAGGTCCGCATGGCGGCGCTCGAGACCGGCGCGATGGCCGGCCAGCGCACCGCCCCGACGCCGCAATATGCGCGGCTCGCTTATCTCATGCTCGCGCAGCTCGGAGCGTAACTAGATGGCCACTGCTCCCGTCAACCGTGCGATCTGGGTGAGCGCCGCCAAGGGCGCCATCCTGCCCATCGCCGCGCTGCTGCTCATCACTCTGATGGTCGTGCCGATCCCGGCGTTCCTGCTGGACGTCGGCTTCGTCGCCAACATCATGATCAGCCTCGCGGTGCTGATGGTGGCGCTGAACGCCGCCAAGCCGCTCGATTTCTCGTCCTTCCCGACGGTGCTGCTGTTCGCCACCCTGTTCCGCCTCGGCCTCAACGTCGCCTCGACGCGCGTGGTGCTCGTCGACGGGCACACCGGCCACGATGCTGCAGGTCAGGTGATCGCGGCGTTCGGCAATTTCCTCATCGGCGGCGATTATGCCGTCGGCATCTTCGTCTTCGCGATCCTGATGATCATCAACCTAGTGGTCATCACCAAGGGCGCAGGCCGCGTCTCGGAAGTCAGCGCGCGCTTCACCCTCGATGCGATGCCCGGCAAGCAGATGGCGATCGACGCCGATCTCAACGCCGGCCTGCTTACTCCGGACGAAGCCAAGCTCCGCCGCCAGGAGGTCGCCACCGAAGCGGACTTCTACGGCTCGATGGACGGTGCGTCGAAGTTCGTGAAGGGCGACGCCATCGCGGGCGTGCTCATTCTCGTGATCAATATCGTTGGCGGCCTGGTGCTGGGCACCGTCAGCCACGGCCTGTCGCTGGGTCAGGCGGCCGAAACCTATGTGCTGCTCGCGATCGGCGATGCGCTGGTCGCCTGCGTTCCCGCGCTGCTGCTCTCGATCGCCGCCGCCTCGATCGTCACCCGCGTCTCCTCGCCGCTCGATCTCTCGGGCCAGATCGCCAGCCAGTTCGGCTCGGCGCGCGCCTGGACCCCGGTCGCCGCAATCCTCGCTTTCCTCGGCGTGCTTCCAGGCATGCCGCACTTCGTGATCCTGCCCGCCGCGGCGCTCGCCGGCTTTGCCGCGTGGAAGCTCAAGGGCAAAGCCGACGAAGCAGCCTTGGCCGACGAGGCGGAACCTGCGCTCCCCGCGGTCAACCCCAGCGTCATCGGCTGGGAGGAAGTTTCCGACGGCGCGGCGCTGAGCCTGGAACTCGGCTACGGCCTCGTCAGCCTCGTCGACGAGCGCAAGGGCGCGCCGTTGATGGCCCGCATCACCGGCATCCGCCGCCAGCTCAGCCGCGAACTCGGCTTCGTGGTGCCGATGGTCCGCGTGCGCGACAATCTCGCGCTCGGCCCCAACAGCTATCGCATCAGCGTCGCCGGCGTGGCCTGCGGCGAGGACGAGATCTGGCCGGAGGATCTGCTCGCGCTGGATTCGGGCGATCTCCTCTCGACGATCGACGGCCGTATCGCGCGCGATCCCACCTTCGGCCTCGATGCCGTCTGGATCGCACCTGCGCAGCGTGCCGATGCGGTGGTGGCGGGCTACACCGTCGTCGATCCGCCGACCGTGGTCGCGACCCATCTCAATCACATCGTCCAGTGCTGCGCGGCCGAGCTGTTCGGCATGGACGAGGCGCAGAAACTGCTCGACGCGCTGAAGGAAGTCTCGCCGCAGCTCGTCGCCGGCCTCACGCCGCAGCCGCTGCCGCTGGCGTCGATCGCCGCGCTCTGCCGCTCGCTGCTCGCCGAGCGCGTGCCCCTCAAGGATTTCCGCCGCATCGCCGAGGCGATGGTCGATGCCGCCCGCGACGAAAGCGATCCGGTGCAGCTCGTCGAGGCGGTCCGCCAGCGGATCGGCGCGCTCATCATCCAGACGATCGTGCCTGTGAAGATGCCGCTCCCCGTGCTGACGCTCGACACCGGTCTCGAAAGCCTGCTCAACCAGGCGGTGCGCGCCGGCAAGGACGCGGTCCACCCGATCGAGCCCGGGCTTGCGCAGAAGATCGTCCAGGCGGTCAGCGAAGCTGCCGGCCCGTTGCTCGGCGAGGCGCGCCGCTTCGCGATGGTCACTTCGCCGGTCGCGCGCCGCGCGCTCGCCCGTCTGCTCGGCCCGCACATCCCCGATGTGCCGGTGCTCTCCTTCCTCGAAATTCCCGACGGCAAGCCCGTCGAGGTTGTCGCCGTCGTCGGCGGCAATGCGAACCAGGCCCTGCTGCCTATGGAGGCGACTGCGTGAACTTTCGTCGTGACCGGAATGCCCGCGTGATTTGCGTGACGAGCGGCAAGGGAGGCGTCGGCAAGACCAACGTCAGCGTCAATCTTGCGACCGCGCTCGCCGCGATGGGCCGCAAGACGATGCTGGTCGATGGCGATGTCGGCCTCGCCAATGCCAACATCCTCCTCGGCCTCAATGCGCCGACCACGATCGCCGATCTCATCACGCGCAATGCGTGCATGAAGGACGTGGTGATCGAAGGACCGTCGGGCCTGTGCGTCGTTCCCGGCCACAGCGGCAGCGGCGTCAGCCTTGCGATGCCCGCGTCGGACCGCCGCCGGCTCGCCGAGGCCTTCCGGCCCTATGCCGACCGGCTCGATCATATCGTCGTCGATACCGCATCGGGCATACATGCCGAGACGCTCGAGCTGGTCGCCGATTCCGATACCGTGCTCCTCGTCCTCAACGACGAGCCGACCGCCTTCATGGACGCCTATGCGATGGTGAAGGTGCTCGCCTCCGATCACGGCTGCGCCGAGATCGCGATCGTCACCAACATGGTCGCGAGCGATCATAGCGGGCGCGAGCTGTTTCGCCATTTCAAGGAAGTGGTGCGCCGCTTCCTGCGCGTCGATCTCGTCCACCTGGGCTCCGTCCCGCGCGACAATCACGTGCGCGAGGCGGTGTTCCGCAAACGCTGCCTGGTCGAAGCCTTTCCGGGCGCCCGCGCGAGCGTCGCCTTCAACAAGCTCGCGCGGCGGTTCGTCGATCGCGTCACGCCGCCGACGATCGGCGGTCATCGTTTCTTCGGGCTGGAGGAGGCGTTGAGTGGCGCTTGCTGAATCCCGCTACGAGCCGGTCGCGACCTATCAGCGCCGCCCGTCCAAACCGACGCCGGAAAGCCTGGTGCGCGGCCACATGGCGCTCGTCCGCAAGATCGCCTGGCACGTCCACGGCCGCGTTTCGAGCGCGATCGAGGTCGAGGATCTCGTCCAGATCGGCATGATCGCGCTGGTCGAGGCGGCGAACGGCTACGATGATCGCGGCCACGCCTTTGCAACCTATGCCTCGATGCGCATCCGCGGTGCGATGATCGATCATCTGCGCCGCCAGGCGACGATCTGCCGTTCGGCCATGGTCCGCCGCCGTGAGATGGAAGCGACCCGCAAGCGCCTCGAAGCGCGGCTCGGCCGATCGCCCGATGAAGCGGAGATGGCGGCCGAGATGAACCTCGACGCCGTCGCTTATCGCGAGATGGTCGATGAAACGCAGTCGGTCCACCAGGAATCGCTCGACGAAGTCTATTCCGATCATTCGATGTGGTTCGCCGATGTCGAGGATCGTGCCGACGAGCAATTGGAGCAGGGCGCGCTGCGCAAGGCGATTGCCGAGGGCATCCGCTCGCTCCCCGAGCGCGACGGCATGGTGCTCCAGCTCTATTTCGTTGAGGAAATGAACCTCGAGGAAATCGGCCAGACGCTCGGCATCGGCGCCGCGCGCGTCTGCCAGATCAAGAAGGCCGCGCTCGACAAGCTGCGCGCCAATCTCGCCGACTGGACCTGAGCGCAGACGCGCAATCCAATTTTCTACCGGAGACGCCACGACATGAAGACCTCCGTCCGCGCCCATCAGATCGCCGGCTTGCTCGATCAGGCCCCCGAGGGCGTTCGCGTGCTTTCGCTCGACTGTTTCGACACCTTGCTGTGGCGCAACACCCATGCGCCGCACGACGTGTTCGCCGATCTCGAGCTGGAAGGCGGCGCCGTCTGGCCGCGGATGCGCGCCGAGAACCGCGCGCGTCGTGCGTCGCGGGTGAGCGCGCAGGGCGAGGTCACGATCGAGGATATCTATCGCCAGATGTGGCCGTCCGCCGATGAGGCGGCGATCACTGCTGCGATCGATACCGAACTCGATGCCGAGGCGCGCCACTGCTTCGGCTTCGCACCCACCGCCGATCTGATCCGCGCCGCCAAGGCGAAGGGCATGCAGATCGTCGTCGTCAGCGACACCTATCTCAACGAGCCGCAGCTCCGCACCCTCATTGGGCGCGCCGCGGGTGACGAGGTCGCCGGGCTGATCGATCGCATCTTCTGTTCGTGCGAATATGGCGTGAACAAGCATGACGGCCTGTTCGAGCATGTCCTCGGCGCGCTCGGCGTTCCTGGCGAAGCTGTGCTCCACGTCGGCGACAACAAGGCGGCGGACCAGGATGGCCCCGAGCCGTTCGGCGTCCACACCGCGCACCTCGTCCAGTTCGACGCCGAATGCGTCCAGCGCCTCCGCATGGAAGCCGCGGCGGCGTCGCTGATCGACGATCGCATCCGCTCGACCGCTCCGGCCTATCAGCCGCACCGCGCACAGATCGCGCTGCGCGAGAATGACGATCCGGTCTGGGCGCTCGGCCACGACGTGCTCGGCCCGGTGATGCACGCCTTCGCCGCATGGGTGAAGGACGAGGCCGCCGAAATGGCGGAGCGGACCGGCAAGCCGGTGAAGCTGCTGTTCCTGCTCCGCGACGGTTACCTTCCCCAGCGCGTGTTCGAAGCCGCATTCGGCGCGGCCGGCGCGGCGGTGGAGATCAGCCGCTTCACCGCGCGCAAGGCGAGCTTCGACGGACCGGCAGCGATCACCAATTTTCTGACCGGCCAGAACGATCACGGCCGTCTCGACATCCTCGGCCGGCAGATGCTGCTGTCCAATGTCGAAGCCATGAAGCTGTGTGACAATCGCGGCGGGAAGGCCGGGCAGCGGCTATTCGCCAAGAATGCGCTGCACCCGCGCAACGTCGCCAAGGTGGTCGAGCGTTCGTCGGCTTTCGCGGAGCGCCTTTGCGCGCATGTCCGCAACGTCGGCGGTGTCGAGGATGGCGATGCGGTGATGCTTGTCGATCTCGGCTACAACGGCACCGTCCAGAACATGATCCAGCCGGTGCTCGAAGAGCGCATGAACCTCACCGTCGCCGGCCGCTACCTGCTGCTGCGCGAAGAAAGCTTCTCCGGTCTCGACAAGAAGGGCTTCTTCGATCAGCGCCACTATGATCATCGCGTGCTCCACGCGCTGTCGGGGCCGATCGCGGTGATCGAGCAGATCTGCACGATCGAGCAGGGCTCGGTCGTCGATTACGCCCCCGACGGCGAAGCACGCCGCAAGGCGTCCGACGTCAAGGGCGGGCAGAACGACACGCGCGACCGCATCCAGGAGGCGTGCGTCGCCTTCGCGGGCGAAGTCGGCGCCGGCTTCCTTACCGCGCCGAAATCGGACGATGCTGAATGCCGCCGCGCGATGGCCGGCGCAATCCTGGCACGGCTGCTGTTCCTGCCGACGGCGTCGGAGGTCGAGCTGTTCCAGCGCTTCCATCACGACGTCAATCTCGGCACGAGCGATCTCGTTCAGATGCTCGACATCGACGCATCGACATCCGGGCTGCGCCGCCGTGGCCCGTCCTATCTCAACGATGCCTATCGCATCTATCTGCCGGGCGAGCTCCAGCCGCACGGCCTGCCGCTCAACCTGGCGCTGTTCAGCGTGCAGCGCTTCGGCATCGATCTTCGCACCAGCGATTTCCAGGTGGGGCAGGTGAGCTTCCCGGCCTTCGTCGCGGACAACAAGAGCCAGACGACGATCCGCGTCTCCGCGCATCCGACGCACGACGGCTATTATCTCGCCACCGTGCCGGTCGGTGCGGGCCGCTTCGCGGTCGGCATCCAGCTCGGCGCTTTGTGCGAATGGGTGCAGATCGACGAGGTCGGTTTCTACCCGGTCGACGGATTCATCCCGCAGAAGGAAGGCGAGCGCGCGACGATGCTCCCCGCCGAGGTGGTACGCGACGGCATGCACGAGCAGGCGTCCGGCCTGTTCCGCTGCGACGCCGGCGCATTGATGCTGACTCCGCCGCCCGCCAAGGTGAGCGAGCCGCATCTCCTCTCCATCGTCTTCCGCCCGCTCGTCTGGCGCGAAGTGGCGGAGATGAAGCAGGCCGCCTGAGGCAATTCACCTCCTACCGACACACGAGAGGGCGCCCGGCATCGGGCGCCCTCTTTTGCATTTCCACCTTATCGTCATCTCAGCGAAGGCCGGGATCCAGACTTCTTTGGCAGGGCTGGAGCCCGGCCTCCGTCGGGGTGACGCGCCTGATTAGATAGCGCCGCCGCTTCATCCGCTTGGCACAAACGAAAAGCCCCGCCGCGTTTCCGCGGCGGGGCTCCTCGACTGGCTTGTTTCGCGATTAGCGAAGCAGGCTCAGCACACCCTGCTGGCTCTGGTTCGCCTGGGCGAGCATCGCCGTCGACGCCTGGCTCAGGATCTGGGCCTTGGCGAGGTTGGTCGTCTCCGCCGAGAAGTCGGCGTCCTCGATCCGCGAACGTGCATCCGCAAGGTTGGTCACGTTGTTGGTGAGGTTGTTCACCGTCGATTCGAGACGGCTCTGCGCCGCACCGAGGCCGGCGCGAACGGTGCCGACATCCTTCAGCGCGGTGTCGACGTCGTCGAGCGCAGATTCGGCGCCGGAGACGCTCGAAATGTCGGCACCCGAAGCGCTGGAAACATCGAGGCCGGTGATCGAGATGGTCACCTGATCGCCCGAGTTGGCACCCGTCTGGATCGCGAACGAACCATCGGCCGAGCCGAACAGCGTCACGCCGTTGAACTTGGTGTTGGCAACGATGTCGTTGATCTGCGCACCCAGGGCCTTGACTTCTTCCTGCAGGTTGGTGCGGTCGTCGTCGCTGTAGGTGCCCGAAGCCGACTGGACGGCCAGCTCGCGGATGCGCTGCAGCATGTTGGTGACTTCGTTCAGCGCGCCTTCCGCGGTCTGCGCCAGGGAGATGCCGTCGTTCGAGTTACGGATCGCCTGGTTCATGCCGCGGATCTGCGACGTCATCGAGCTCGCGATCGCGAGGCCAGCGGCGTCGTCCTTCGACGAGTTGATGCGCTTGCCGGTCGACAGGCGCTCCATCGCAACGCGCAGCGACTGCTCGGCGACACGGCCGCCGTTCTGCGCGCGGAGGGCAGAGGTGTTGGTGTTGATGACAGTCATGGGTCTTCCTTTCCCGCTCATTCCCGGCGGCCCGGATGCGTTCCCGCGGCTGCCTCGAGACCAGTAACGGCCGCACGCCGCCCGGCTTTAATCATCAATTTCAACCAGACCGGAAAAGGCGGTGGCGGGCGCCGCCGCGGCGCGTCGGAAATCCGCCGATCGCCCGACGGTGAATTGACGCGCGCGCGTCGCCCCCGCGTAAGGCGCGCGCCAAATGGCGCAAATCCGCCATTGGCACACCCTTTGCTTCGATAACCCCGGAGCGATGCGGCCGCGACGGCCCGCATGGGGGTTTGTGAATGATCGGACTGAGCGAAACGGCGATGGCGGCCCACCCGGCGCTTGCGCGCTGGCTGCGTGGGGCAGGCCTTGCCGTGACGATCGGCAGCGACGGTCCGCGCATCCTCGATGCGAGCGAGGCCGGTGCCGCGCGCGCCAATGACGTGGTCGTCGAGGCCGTGGACGGCAATCCGTCCCTGACGATCTCCGATGGCACCCGCCCCGCGTGCGTGCGCTTCGGCTATGACGACATGGCCTTCGCCTTCGCGCTGGTCGCGGAGCTCGTCCGTCCCGAATTCCGCCCCGCCTGCGGCGAACCCGAAAGCGCGCGCCTACTCGGGCTCGCCGATCGCATCGCGGGCAGCGATGCCACCGTCCTCATTCTGGGCGAAACCGGCACGGGCAAGGAAGGCCTCGCTCGCTACATCCATTCGATCTCACCGCGCGCGAACGGCGCTTATGTCGCGGTCAATTGCGCCGCGCTTCCCGATACGATGCTGGAGGCGATCCTGTTCGGCCACCGCCGCGGGAGCTTCACCGGCGCCAGCGCGGACGGGGAGGGGCTCTTCCGCGCCGCGGACGGCGGCACCTTGCTCCTCGACGAAATCGCCGAACTGCCGCTCGCGCTCCAGGCGAAGCTGCTCCGCGCGATCCAGGAAAAGGAAGTGCTGCCGGTCGGTGCGGTGAAGGCCGAGCCGGTGGACGTCCGCATCATCGCCTGCGCCAACCGCGATCTCGCCGCCGAAGTCGATGCAGGCCGTTTCCGCGCCGATCTTTACTGGCGCCTCAACGTCCTTCCGCTCCAGCTCCAGCCGCTCGGCGCGCGCCGCCTCGACATCCGCGCGATCGCCGCCGCGCTGCTGCTCCGCCACGTTCCGGCCGGCGCCGCTTTCCCCTGGCCGACCGCGCAGGCGCTCGACCGGCTGATGGCGCATCGCTGGCCCGGCAACTGCCGCGAGCTGGACAACGTCCTCCAGCGCGCGCTGATGCTTCGCCAGGGTGATCGCATCGAGACCGAGGATCTCTCGATCGACGGCGCCGCGACCACGATCTTTACCGCGCCGCGTCTCGCCGACGCGGGCCGCTCCGCCGAGGCGCGGATGATCCGTGAAGCCCTTGCCGCCACCAACGGACACCGTGTCCGCGCCGCCGAACGTCTCGGCATCTCCGAACGCACGCTCCGCTACCGGCTCGCCGGGATGCGGGCTGAAGCCGCCTGAGGAACTGGAAGATGACCAGCATAGACGCCAACCGGTTGCTCGCCATGCGGGCTTCCATCCTGGAGCAGAACAGCGCTCTCCAGCGCGCTGCCAATGCCGATCTCGGCAACGCCGGCCAGATGGGCGGCACCGACTCCGCCAAGAGCGATTTCGGCGACGCCTTCAAGAGCGCGCTCACGAGCGTCAACGCAGCGCAGGCGCAGTCCTCCGCCGCATCGGAGGCCTATGAGCGCGGCGAGACCAGCGACATCGCCGCGGTGATGCTCGCGCGCCAGCAGGCGTCGATCGGTTTCGAGGCGACCCTGCAGGTCAGGAACAAACTCCTCTCCGCCTACAAAGACATCATGAGCATGCCGGTCTGATATGAGCGAGATAGCAGCAAACCCCAACGACATCGTCGCCGCGCCGGTGCGCGCGCCGGCGGCCCGTCCCGCCGGTTCGAACATGAAGCTGGAAGGCGTCATGAGCAATGTGCGCGGCTTCACTTCGCAGCCCGCGGTCGCGAAGTCGCTGCCGGCGATCGCGTTCCTCGCGCTGATCGGCATCGCCGCGCTCGTCTGGTCCTATGCCAGCCAGGCGCCGGGCCGCGATCTCTTCCGCGGGCTTCCCGACGAGGACAAGGCCGCCGTCGCTTCGGCGCTTACCACGGCGGGAATCAAATATAACGTCGATCGCTCGACCGGCGCGCTGACCGTCGGCGAGGATGATTATTATCAGGCGAAGATGCTGCTTGCGTCGCAGGGGTTGCCCAAAGGCGCGCCAGACGGGACGCAGGTTCTCGACAGCCTGCCGCTCGGCGCCAGCCGCGCGGTGGAAGGCGAGCGCCTGCGCGGTGCGCGCGAGATGGATCTCGCCCGCACCATCGAGGCGATCGATGCGGTGCAGTCCGCGCGCATCCACCTTGCCGTCGAGCAGCCGAGCGCGTTCCTGCGCGATCGCTCCAAGGCCGCCGCGTCCGTCATGCTGACGCTCGCGCCGGGCCGCCAGCTCGGCGATGCGCAGGTGCAGGCGATCGTCCACCTCGTCGCCTCGTCGGTTCCGGGTCTCGCGCCCGAGAATGTCTCGGTCGTCGATCAGAATGGCCGGCTGCTGTCCAGCGACAGCGACGGCAGCAGCGGCGCTTCGGACCGCCAGGTCGCGATCCAGGCGAAGATCGAGGATCGCTATCGCGACGCGCTGGTTCGCATGCTGACGCCGATCGTCGGCGCCGACAATTTCACCGCGCAGGTCCATGCCGACGTCGATTTCTCCGAGACGCAGGCGACCCGCGAGCAATTCCCCAAGGACGCCACCGTGCTCACCTACGAGCAGGGCGCCTTCACCACCGACGGCGGTGCTGCTGGCGGCGAGGCGGGCGGCATTCCCGGCGCACTCTCCAACCAGCCGCCGCCTGCCGCGCAGGTCGCTGCCGCTCCGGGCGGCGCGATGACCCCGCCGGTCCCCGGTGCCTCGGGCGAGACCGCCGAAGCGGCCGCCAAGCGCACCGAGAATTACAACCGCACGTTCGCAGTGGGTCGTGAAGTGTCGGTCACCAAGGAGCAGATCGGTTCGGTGAAGCGTCTGTCGGTCGCCGTCGCGCTCAAGAATCCCGAAGGCGGCAAGCCGCGCGGCAAGGACGAGATCGCGGCGATCGAGGCGCTGGTGAAGGGTGCGGTCGGCTTCGATCAGAACCGCGGCGACGTGGTGGCGATCAACGCCCGCAGCTTCGCGCCGATCGAAACCGAAGAGGCGAGCTGGTGGGAAGCCGGCTGGGTGTCGCTGCTGGTCCGCAACATCACCGCGCTGGGCCTCGCCGCGCTCGTCATCTTCGGCATCGCCCGCCCTCTGATGAAGAAGGGCACCGCCGCGCTCGCCAAGCGCGCCGAGCACAGCAAGGTCAACGTCGGCAGCCAGATCGCCGCCGCCATCGCCGATCAGGCGCAGTCCGATCCCACCACGCGGATCACGCTGGAAATGATCGAGGCGGCGCCCGGTTACGAAGCCCGCGCCGCGCTCGTCCGCAATTTCGTCCGCCAGGATCCGGCGCGCGCCGCACTCGTCGTGCGCGATCTGATCCGCGCCGACTCCAAGGAAGGAAACTGAACAGATGCTCGACGCTGAAGCGTCCGCCACGCAGCCCGACGGGTGCGAGGCCGCCGCGATCCTGCTGATGCTATTGGGTGACGAGGAGGCCGCCGAAGTGCTGAGCCGCCTCGATCCCGCCGAGGTCGAGCGTCTCGGCAGCGCGATGTTCGACGTCGCCGATGTCAGCGAGGCGCAGGTCGACGGCGTGTTCGATCTGTTCATGTCGCGCGCCAAGGCGCGCACCACCATCGGCTTCGGCGCCGCGCCGCGGATCCGTGCGGTGATGGAGCATGCTCTGGGCGCCGAGCGCGCGGACGGTGTCCTCGCCCGCATCACCCCGCCGACCCGCAGCCATGCGATGGATTCGCTGCGCTGGATGGACGCCAAGACCATCGCCGGTCTCATCGAGCAGGAGCATCCGCAGATTGCGGCGCTGGTCCTCGCGCATCTCGAGTCGCCGATCGCGGCGGACGTTCTGCAGCTCCTTCCGGCGGACGTGCAGCCCGACGTCATCTATCGCGTCGCGACGCTCGACACCGTCTCCGCGGAAGCCATCGAAGAGCTGGAGCGGATCCTGGTCCGCGAGGTCGCGACCACCAATTCGACGCCGGCGACGGCGCGCGGCGGCGCTTCGGAAGCCGCCAAGATCATGACCAACACGCGCCCCGGAACCGACCAGCGCATCATCCGCTCTCTCACCAAGATCGACAAGAAGATCGCGCAGGTGATCGAGGACGAGATGTTCGTTTTCGACGATCTGCTCGAGATCGACGAGAAGAACCTCGGCGTGCTGCTGCGCAACGTCGAGAACGACGTGCTGGTTGTCGCGCTGAAGGGGGCGGACGGGCGCCTCCGCGACAAGATGTTCGGCTGCATGTCGGCGCGCGCCGCCGACTCGATCCGCGACGAGATGGAAGAGCGCGGACCGATGCGCCTCACCGAAGTGCAGGAAGCGCAGAAGGCGATGCTCGCCATCGCGCGCCGCCTCGCCGACGACGGCACCATCATGCTCGGCGGTCGGAGCGACGATTATGTCTAACCTGTGGACCGGCGAGTTCAGCCGCTCGGCGGAAAGCCTGGGCAGCTTCGCGGTGCATCGCGCCATGCCGATGTTCACGCCTTGGGGGCAAGGCAGCGGAGACGACGACGCGCAGGGCGAGCGTCCGCGCTCGACCGACGTCGAAGCCATCCGTGCCGAAGCCTTTGCCGAAGGCTATGAGGCCGGCCATCGCACCGCCGAACTGACGCTCGCGGCCGACAAGGAAGCGCTGGCGAAGCTGCTCGAGGCGGTCGAGGCGCTCCGCCCCGAGCCGACCGATGCGCTCGCGGCCCTGCTCGCCGAAGCGGTCGAGCGGCTGGTGCACCAGATCGTCGGCACCGTCGAGATCGACGCCGCGCTGCTCCGCGAGCGTGCCGAGATGGCCGCAGCGATGATCGGCGAGGATAATGACGCATCGCGCCTGATGGTGCATCCGGACGATGTTCCGCTGCTCGAAGGCGCGCCCATTCCGGTGGAAATCGTCGGCGATCCGTCGCTGCCGCGCGGCACCGTGCGGCTGGAGACGGGCAGCGGTTGGATCGAGGATGGCCCCGCCATCCGCCTCGACCGGCTGCGCACCGCGCTGGGCAAGATGGGGGCAGGCGAATGAGCGGCCTCGCGTCGCGCGCGTCCGCGCTGCTCGCCGGCATCGACGTTTCCGAAAACCGGCCGCGCCGCGTCGGCCGGCTGTCATCCTATGACGGGCTGATGCTCGAGGCGACTGGCTTTGGCCAGCCGATCGGCGCCGGCGCCCGCGTCATCGCCGCCGACGGCCACGCCGCGCGCGCCGAGGTCGTCGGCTTCCGCGGCGATCGTACCTTGCTGATGGCGCTCGACGGCGAAGCCGCGCACGCCCACGGGTCGCGCGTCGAGCCCGACCACGGCGGCGGCATGGCCGATGTCGGCCCGGCGCTCCTTGGCCGCGTCGTCGACGCGCTCGGCAATCCGCTCGACGGCAAGGGCCCGATCGCGACCGCCGAACATTGGCCGCTCGCCGGCCGCCCCGGCAATCCGCTCGATCGTGACCGTGTGACCGAAAGCTTCGACATCGGCGTGCGTGCGGTGAACGCCATGCTCACCGCCGGCATCGGGCAGCGCATCGCGATCATCGCGGGCTCGGGCGTCGGCAAATCGGTGCTGATGGGCCAGATGATCGCCGGCGCGGACGCCGACGTGATCGTCGTCGGCCTGGTCGGCGAGCGCAGCCGCGAGGTCAGCGACTTCCTCGCCACCAAGCTCAACGGCGAGGTGCGCGATCGTTCGGTCGTCGTCGCGGTTCCGGCCGATCATGCGCCGCTGCTGCGCCTTCGCGCCGCGATGCGCGCCACTGCCATCGCCGAATATTTCCGCGCGCGCGGCCTGCGCGTCCTCCTCCTTCTCGACAGCCTCACCCGCGTCGCCCACGCGCAGCGCGAGATCGGCCTGTCGCTGGGCGAGCCGCCAACCGTGAAGGGCTATCCGCCTTCCGCCCTCGGCCTCATCCCGCGGCTCGTCGAGCGCGCCGGCGCCTGCGCCAAGTCCGGCGGCTCGATCACCGCGCTCTACACCGTGCTCGCCGACGGCGACGATACCGACGATCCGATCGTCGATGCCACCCGCGCGATCGTCGACGGGCATATCATCCTGTCGCGCTCTTTGGGCGAGCAGGGGGTCTATCCCGCGATCGACATCGGCAAGTCCTTGAGCCGCGTGATGCCCGACATCGTCGATTCCGAACATCTCGCCGCCGCCGCGGCGATGCGCCGTTTGTGGTCGGCCTACGAAGAGAATCGCGATCTCATCCTGATGGGCGCTTATGCCGCCGGCAGCGATCCCGCGATCGACGCGGCGATCGTGCGCCGTCCCGAAGTGCTCGACTTTCTCCGCCAGTCTCCCGGCGAGCGCATCGGCTTCGACGAAGCCCGCGGCGTGCTGATCGAGAATTTCGGATCATGACCAAATCCGCTCAGAGAGCCCGCATCGCGCGCGTCCGCACGCTCCAGCATGGCATCGCCGCCACCGCCGCCGCGCAGGCGGCCGCGCGCGTGCGCGAGCTCGAGGACAGCGCCGAGCGGCTCGGCCTCATCCACAGCAGCCTGCGCCCCGCCGACGGGCTCAACCCCGGCGCGCGGATCGCCAGCCTCGGCGAACTCGCGATGCGTCTCGACGACGCGCGCGAGGGGCTGAAGCGCAGCATCGGCTTCGCCCGCCAGGCCGCCGACGCACGCGAAGGCAGCCGCCTCGTCGCGCGCCGCGATCAGGAGGGCGCCGAGCGCCTGCACGGCCGCGCACTCGCCGCCGAAACCCGCGCTGCCGAGCGCCGGATCGCCGGCCTGCCGCCGCGCCGCAACCGATTTGGAATCAATGGAGACCCGATGTGATGGCAGTCGAAACCCATCCGCGCATTGCCGCCCGCACGGGCGATGCGGCGCTGCCCGCCAAAAGCGGCGACGCCGAGCTCGGTGACATGTTTTCCGCACTGCTCACCGGCGCCACGCTGCCGGAAGAGGAGGGCGCTGCGCCGGAGGGTGAGGGCGAGCCCGCTCTGGAGACCGTCCCGTCGGACGAAACCGAAGCGCCCGTCGATCCGCTGATCGGCATCGCGCTGGCGACCATTTCCGCCGACCACCCAGTCGCGTCGGCGAAGGTGTCCGCGGCCGAGCCGGGTGCCCCCGCGAAGACCGCGATGGCGTCGCAATCTGCTGACGCGGATCGCGCGCCGGTGAAGATCGCCCAGCCGACGGCGGAGATCGAAGCGGGCGATCCGAAGCCCACGGACGAGGCCGATCCCGCCGCGGTGGCGCCGTCGCGCACGCGTCCGTTCATCGGCCCGCAGGTTTCGCTGCCGGTCGACGACGACGGACCTGCCAAGCCGTCCGGCAAGCCGACCGTCGAAACGCCTGTTTCCATGATCGCGCCGCAGCCGCAGCCGCAGAACTCGAGCGCGA
The DNA here is from genome assembly GCF_900177405.1 of Allosphingosinicella indica. Taxonomy (NCBI): domain Bacteria; kingdom Pseudomonadati; phylum Pseudomonadota; class Alphaproteobacteria; order Sphingomonadales; family Sphingomicrobiaceae; genus Allosphingosinicella; species Allosphingosinicella indica. Next base: position 2,043,619 of record NZ_LT840185.1, read on the forward strand.
CCCCGACGCCGGGAACGCGCCCTGTTGCCGACCCGCAGGTCATGCGCCCCGTCGAAGGCGCTGATGCCACGCCGAAAGCGGCGCCGCAGCCCACCGGCGAACAGCCCAAGCCTGCTGCGACCGAAACCGCCGTCGCGCCGCCGACGATCGGCAAGACGCGCATCCTCGCCGAGCCGCCGGTGATGCGCCCCACCCATGACGGCGCGCAGCCCGCCGCAGCCCAGCCCGCGACGCCGCCGCAGCAGCAGGCACCCGATCCGGCACACGCGCCGCAGACCGCGCTCCAGGCCATTCTCGCTCAGGCCGGTCTCGCTGCCGCTCCGGACGCACGCGGCTCACGCATCGGCGCGGCCGAAACGCCGAAGCTCGCCAAGGCCATCGACGCCATTGCAGCCACCACGCCTGGCACCGCGGCTCCGGTCGCGCAGCCGCTGCCCGAATCGCTCCAGATGATGGTCGCGCCGGTGCAGCAGCCGCAGGCGATCGACGTGCGCGCCGCGGCGCCGGCCAGCCAGCCGCAGCCGCTCGAGCAGCTTGTCGAACAGCAGCTCGATCTCGCGCATGAAAGCGAGTGGCTCGATCGGCTCACGCGCGACATCGCCGGTGCCGGCGCGAAGGACGGCACGATGCGCTTCCGTCTGGCGCCCGAGCATCTCGGCAACCTTCATGTCGAACTCAAGCAGCAGGCCGCGGGCGCCGCGATCCGCCTGACCGCCGAGACCGAGGCCGCGCGCGCGATTCTCGCCGATGCGCATCCGCGCCTGATCGCCGAGGCGCGTGCGCAGGGTGTCCGCATCGCCGAGGCGCATGTCGATCTCGGCTCCGGCCGCAGCCCGCAGCAGGAGGCGGCGGACCAGCGCCGCCAGGATCAGCCCGGCCATCCCGCGGGACAATCGGTCCTGCGCGGTAAGAAGTCGGTAACCAATTCCGCGTTAACCATGACGCCAAGGACGGCGGATCGCTTCGCCTAGAAGGACTTTTGAGACATGAGCGACCAGGAAACCGAGCCGCAGCCTAAGAAAAAGAAGGGCGGCAAGAAGAAGCTCCTGCTGCTCGTCGTGGCCGCGCTCGTGATCGGGGGCGGCGGTGTCGGCGGCGGGCTTTATGCGTCCGGCATGATCGGCGGCCACGGCGGCCCGGCCGAGGATCCGAACAAGCCCAAGCTCGTCGCGCGCGAAGGCGCCGACAAGGGCAAGGTCGCAGCGGCGTCGCACGCCAACAAGGCCGATCCGCAACTCTTCCAGGCGACCTATTATCCGATCAAGGACGGTTTCACCGCCAATCTCAACGACGGCGGCACCTTCATCCAGCTCGGGCTCGGCGTCTCGACCTACTATGACGAGCGCGTCATCCAGGCCGTCGAGCGGCACGAGATGGCGATCCGCTCGGCGGTGCTGATGACGCTCTCGGGCGAGGATCCGCTCGCCATCGCCAGCCCCGGCGGAAAGGCGGAACTGCAGAAGCATTTGACCAGCGCGGTCAATGACGTGCTGAAGCAGAAGGAAGGCTATGCCGGCGTCGTCGACGACGTCTACTTCACGAGCTTCGTGCTGCAATGAGCGACGCCGCCAACCTTTCCGGCGACGAGGTCAGCGCGCTGATGGACGGTCTCGGCGAGGCGGATGCCGCCGCCGGCAAGCCGTCCGCGGAGCTGCGCGCCTACACGTTCGGCAAGGAAGCGGTCCGCCCCATGGCGGCGCTGCCGGCGCTCGATCGCATGAACGAGCGGCTCGAGCGGCGTCTGCGCGGCATCGTCGAGCCGCTGGCGCGATCGAAGCCGCGTATCCACGCCGAGGCGATCGCGGTGCAGAGCTTCGATGGCTGGCGCGCGGAGCATCCGGAATTCATCAGCCTCAGCCTCTATCGCTTCGCGCCGCTGAAGGGCGGCGTGCTGGTCGCCATGGGCGCCGATCTCGTCGGTCGCCTGGTCGACGCCTTCTACGGCGGCACCGGCGCGCTGCGCGATTCGCGCGCCAAGGAATTCACGCCGACCGAAGAGCGGCTGATCGTCCGCATCAACGAAGGTCTCGTCGCCGCGCTCACAGAGGTGTGGAACGAGATCCTGCCGGTCAAGCCGCAACTCGTCGCGCGAGAGACCAACACCGCTTACGCTCCGCTGGTGCGCGGCGACGAAGCAGTCGCCATCGTGCGCTTCGGCATCGCGCTCGGCGGCGCGCGTCCGGCGTCGATCGACATTCTCTATCCCGTCGCCGCGCTCCGCGCCGTCGAAGGGCTGCTCTCGAACAAGGCGTCCGACGACGGCAGCCTCGCGGCCAGCGAATGGCGGCACAAGCTTGCCGACGCGCTCGGCGACGTCCGCGTCCAGGCGCGCAGCGTTCTCGCCCGGCCCGAGATTTCGGTGTCCGAACTCGTCCGTCTCGCGGAGGGCGATGTCATTCCCGTTTCGCTGCCGGCCAGCGTGCCCCTGCTCGTCGAGGGGCGCGTCATCGCGCGCGGCCAGATCGGCGATCAGGACGGACGCGCTGCGCTCCGCATCGAAAAGCTTCACACTGGGGGTAATATATGAGCACGAACCCGGAAACGGCGGTCGCCGAGCCGGTGGCCGAGGGCGGCCGCAACTTCCGCCTGCTCGCTGACATTCCGCTGCGGCTGTCGGTCGAGGTCGGCAGCGCCGCGCTCCGCCTGTCGGAGCTCATGGAGCTTAGCGAAGGCGGAGTGGTCGAGCTCGATCGCCAGGCGCACGAACTGCTCGACATCATGGTCAACGGCACCCTCGTCGCCAAAGGCGAAGTCGTCACGGTCAACGGCCGCTTCGGCATCCGGGTGGTCGAGATCGTCAACGCCGATGCGCGCCTAGCCGGGCTGGAGCGCCGCAACTGATGACGACCTACATTCTCAAGCTGCTGATCCTGCTGCCGCTGGTCGGCGGCATGGCGTTCGCTGCGCTCTGGCTGTGGCGCCGCGCCCAGCCGGGCATGGCGATGGGCCAGCGCGAGCGGATGGTGAAGGTGGTCGATGCGGTGCCGATGGGCACCGGCGGCCGTCTCGCCGTCGTCGAGTTCGCCGACAAGACCTTGCTCGTCGCGGTCTCGCGCGCGGGCATCAGCTTGGTCGCGGAAGCCGGCAATCGCCCGTCGTTCAACGCCGCGCTCGCCAAGGCGAACGCTCATGAATGACGTCATGACGTCACTTTCACGGCTGCGCTTCGCGTGGGCGCTGCTGATCGGGCTCATGCTCGCGGCGCTGGCCTTCGCCTTCGTCGAGCCCGCCGCCGCGCAGACGGCGTCGCCCGCCGCGCCGACTGCACAAGCCGCGCCTACACCTGCCACGCCGACGGCGGGCGGCCAGCCCGGCGCGCTGGATCGCGCCGTGAACACGCTCGCCGGCGATGGCCGCCCGCTGTCGCTGTCGCTCCAGATTCTCGTCCTCATGAGCCTTTTGACGGTGCTGCCGTCGCTGATCCTCATGATGACCAGCTTCACCCGCATCATCATCGTGCTGTCGATCCTGCGGCAGGCGCTCGGCCTCCAGCAGACGCCGCCCAATCAGGTTCTCGTCGGCCTGGCGCTGTTCCTGTCGATCTTCGTGATGCGGCCGGTCATCGAGCAGGTGAACGCCACCGCCTACACGCCGTATGGCGACGGCCAGATCACCATCGAGGAAGCGGTGTCGCGCACCGGCGACGCACTGCACGGCTTCATGGTCCGCCAGACGCGGCAGCAGGATCTCAAACTCTTCTCCGATCTCGCCGAAGCCCCGCCCTTCGCGTCGTCGCGCGACATTCCCTTCTCGATCCTGATGCCGGCCTTCGTCACCTCGGAGCTGAAGACCGCATTCCAGATCGGCTTCCTCATCTTCCTGCCGTTCCTCGTCATCGATCTCGTCGTCGCATCGACGCTGATGGCGCTCGGCATGATGATGCTCTCGCCGACGATCGTGTCGATGCCCTTCAAGCTGCTGCTCTTCGTCCTGGTCGACGGCTGGGCGCTGACGATGGGCTCGCTCGCCGCCTCCTTCAGCGGAGGCTAGCGATGGACGGTCCCGATTATTTCATCGGCGTCGCGCAGCAGGCGCTCTGGATTCTCGCGCTGGCCGCCGCGCCGGTGCTCATCCCGGCGCTGCTCTGCGGCATCGTCATCGGCATGGTGCAGGCGGCGACCTCGATCAACGAGGCGACGCTCACCTTCGTCCCCAAGCTGATCGTCGTCGGGATCTGTCTCGCGCTCTTCGGCAGCGCGATCCTGATGCTGATGGTCGATTTCACGCAGGACATCTTCGCGCGCATCCCGGAGATCACGCGCTGATGCCAGCGGGATTCGCCGGACTGGAAGCGCAGCTCTGGATCTGGCTGGTGGCGATGATCCGGCCGGGCGCCGCGTTCATCGCCGCGCCGATCTTCGGCGCCGCGTTCGTGCCGGTGCAGATCCGCCTCATCATCTCGCTCGCCGTCGGTATCCCCGCGATGGCGGCGACCAATTTCCAGCTTCCCGCCGAGGGCATCGTCTCGATGGCGGGCTTCTTCCTGGTGCTGAGCGAAATCCTCGCCGGCCTCGCGATCGGCTTTGCGGTGCAGATCGGCTTCTCGGCCGCGATGATCGCGGGCGAGACGATCGGCAATGCGATGGGCCTCGGCTTTGCATCGATGATCGATCCGCAGAGCGGCCAGTCGACCCCGGCGCTTGCGCGCTTCCTCTCGATCCTCGCGACCTTCCTGTTCCTTGCTTCAGGCGCGCATCTCGCGCTGATCGCGACGGTTGTGGAAAGCTACCGCGCGCTGCCGCCCGGCGATGCGTGGATGAGCTTCGAGAGCATCCGCGGCCTGGCGCTGTTCGGCGCCGTTCTGTTCGCTGCGGGCCTGTCCATCGCGCTCCCCATCGGCTTCGCGATCCTGCTCGTCCAGATCGTGATGGGTACGCTTGCGCGCTCTGCGCCGCAGCTCAACCTCTTCGCGGTCGGTTTCCCCGCCGCCGCGCTCGCCGGCGTCGTCCTTCTCGCCATCGCCTCGCCCGTGATGAGCGAAGCCATTCTGTTCGTCATCCAGCAGGGCCTCGAGCAGGCCCGCGACGTCGCGCTCGGGAGGTAGCCGATGTCGGACGCACCGGAGAAAGACCAGAAAACAGAAGACCCCACCCCGAAACGCAAGAGCGAGGCGGTTCGGAAGGGTGACGTTCTCCAGTCGCGCGAGCTCGGCACTGCGATGATCATTATGGCCGGTGCCGCGTGGATCGCGCTCGCCGGGCCGATGCTGATCGGCGCGCTCGAAACGATGCTCAAGACCGGCCTCTCGATCGATGCCGATGCGATCCGCAATTTCGATCCGCTCGGCACCTTCGGCAAATTGCTCGCCATTGTTGCCATCCCGCTGATCATCCTGTTCGGGCTGACCTTGGCGGCGGCGATCGGCACCCCCGCGGCGCTCGGTTCGCTCGGCTTCCGCGGCGAGGCGATCGGCTTCAAGCCTGCGAAGATGAACCCGTTGAGCGGCATGAAGCGCATCTTCTCGGTGCGCGGGCTGATCGAGCTGGTGAAGTCGCTCGCCAAGGTCATCCTCCTCGGCTCGGTCGGCATCTGGCTGCTGCTCGACCAGGCGCGCTCGCTCATCGGGCTGACGTCGCAGGATCTGAAGCGCGCGATCGGCCATGTCGGCGACACCTTCCTGCTCGCCGTCATCGTCATGGCCTTCGCCCTTGCGCTCATCGCGCTGATCGACGTGCCCGCGCAAATGTACCAGCGCACCAGTCGGCTCAAGATGAGCAAGCAGGAAGTGAAAGACGAGGCGAAGCAGACCGACGGCTCGCCCGAGATGAAGGGCGCGATCAAGCGCCGCCAGATGGAGGTGCTGCGCGGCGGCGCCCGCGCCGCGGTGGCGGAGGCGACCGTGGTGCTCACCAACCCGACCCATTTCGCGGTGGCGCTGCGCTACGACACCGATCGCGATGCCGCCCCCGTCGTCGTCGCCCGCGGCCGCGGCGCGACCGCCGAGGCGATCCGCGAGCTGGCAAAGGAGAATGGCGTCCCGCTGCTCAGCTATCCGCAGCTCGCACGCGCCATCTATTTCACCGCGCAGACCGGCCAGATGGTCCGCGAGGATCTCTACCTCGCGGTCGCCACCGTGCTGGCCTTCGTCTTCAATATCGATGCGACGATGGGGGCGACAGCAGCGCCGCAGCCGGCCGTCAACGTGCCCAAGGGGGCGCGTTTCGACGAACGCGGGATGCCCGAAGCCTAAACATTCAGTTTCCGCCGCCGTTATCTGTATCCGGAAGAATGGGCGGCCGATGTCGTGGCGGTCCATCCGGCGTAGGAGGACGGCGACGTGAAGGCCCCGCTTTCCGGAGCGATCGAGCGGATCGAGGCGGCGCTTCGATCGGCGCTGTCGGCGCGCGGCGAAGCGCGACGGGCCAATGCGCGCGAGGCGCTGGCCGGCGATTCCGGCTCCAACGTTCATCTCGAAGCCTGGCTCGAGGCGGTCGCGGTCGAGCTGCAATCGGGGCGGAGCGCGATGGTGCCCGATGACATGGTCGATGTGATCGCGCAGCGCATGCTCGCGGACCGCGGCCGATCGCTCGGCGCGCATGCCCAGCTCGATGCCGTATCGGCCCGCAATTTGATCCGCTGAACGCCTAAAGAAACGCCGCTTCGTGCCGTTCTTTCAAGAGAACGGAAGGAACGCGCATGGCCTCGTCGATCGGATATAGCCTGGGCATCGGATCGGGCATCGACACCAAGTCGCTCATCGCCGACCTGACGGCCGCTGCGAAGGGCCCGAAGGAAGCGCTGATCAAGCAGCGCGAGGAGCGCAACACCGCGCAGCTCTCGACGCTGAGCCAGGTCGCCGGTGCGATCGATTCCTTCGCCACCGCGCTCTCGAGCCTCGTCTCGGGCGGCACGCTCTACAGCCAGCCCGCGGTTTCCGATCCGACGATGTTCACCGCCAAGTCGCTTGCCGGCGCGCGTCTCGGCGGGCTCTCGGCCGAGGTCGAGGTCAAGCAGCTCGCCAAGGCGCAGTCTCTGGTCTCGACCCCGCTCGCCTCGGCGACCACGGCGGTGGGGCAGGGGACGCTCACCATCGGCGTCGGCACCAAGACGTTCGACGTCGTCATCGGCGCCGGCAACGACAATCTCGACGGCCTCGCCCGCGCGATCAACGCCGCCAAGTCGGGCGTCACCGCTTCGGTCATCACCGAGGCGGGCAGCGCGCGGCTGGTGCTGCGCGGCGGCGTCGGCGAGGCGCAGGCCTTCACCCTCTCCGTGCCCGATGGCACCGACTCGGGCCTCGAGCGCTTCGCCTATGGCCCGTCGGTCACCGGCGGCATGGCGCTGACCCAGGCGGCGCAGGACGCGATTGTCAGCCTCGACGGCGTCGACGTGAAGCGCCCGTCCAACACGATCAACGATCTCATCGACGGCGTCGAGTTCAGCCTGCTGCGCGCCGAGCCCGGCAAGACGGTCACCGTCGGCGTCAGCCGCCCGACCGCCGCGATCGAGCAGGGCGTCAACGATTTCGTCGCCGCCTATAACGAGCTTCACTCGATGCTCGCCGAGGCGACCAGGATCGGTACGCCGGGCAAGGGCGACGGCGGCGTGCTGCGCGGCGATCTTTCGGTGCGCGAGATGCAGCGTCAGCTTTCGCAGCTCACCTCGAAGGTGCTCAACAACGGCGGCGAGGGGCCGCGCACGCTCGCCGACATCGGCGTCGCCACCAATCGTGACGGCACGCTGCGCGTCGATGCGTTCCGCCTCAAGGCCGCGCTCGAGACCAATGCCGAGGGCGTCGAGGCTTTGTTCAACCCCGGCCAGTCGAGCAGCAGCCCGTTCGTGTCGATCGTCAGCAAGGTCGGCAAGGTGAAGCCGGGCGCCTACCAGCTCACCGATCTCGTTCCGCCCAACGGCTCGACGCCGGGCAGCGGCAAGGTCAACGGCGTCGCGATGATCTGGTCGGGCTCCAGCCTGGTCGCGCCGGCGGGTTCGCCCGCGCTCGGCCTCACCGTCCGGCTCGCCGAAGGCGCGCCCGCGACCGCGACGATCAACGTCGATTTCGGCCTCGGCGGCGCCTTGCAGGCGGTGCGGGATTCGCTCCGTTCGCGCACCGGCCCGTTCACGTCGAGCCAGGAGCGCCTCAACGCCGAGGCCGAGTCGATCGCCGATGCGCGTGAGAAAATGGAGATGCGCTCGGAGGCTTATTACAATCAGCTCGTCAAGCAGTTCGGCGCGATGGAAAGCCGCGTTTCGGCCTTCAAGGCGACGCAGAGCTATCTCGAGCAGCAGATCAAGATGTGGACCGCGGGCAAGTAAGCCGCGGCCCCAAGAACATAAGGGAAGGAATGACGGTGCAGATGTACATGCAGCCTGCGCGGCTGGGCGCGGCCCGGGCTCAGTATCAGAATGTCGATTTCCAGAGCCGCGTCGAGGGCGCCTCGCCGCACCGGCTGGTCGGCATCCTGTTCGAGGAGCTGATCAAGTCGATCGACGCGATGGCGGCGGCGTGCCGGCGCGGCGATTATGTCCAGCGCGGCGTGCGCCAGTCGCGCGCGCTCAACATCCTGCACGGACTGGAAGGCAGTCTCGATTTCGAAAAGGGCGGTGAGATCGCGGTCGATCTGGCAGCCATCTATCGCGAGACGCGCCGCTTGGCGCTGGAAGCGGGCCGTGACAACGACCCGGCCCACCTAGTCCGCGCCCGCGAAATGCTTGCCGAGATCGCAACCGCCTGGGACCAGATAGGCTAAGGAGAGCGCCGCTGTCCTACAGCACCAGCGTCTGCGATGATCGGCCAGTCCGGCTCTTTGTTATCGTCCGCTCACGCTGACCACAGGATCGCACTGAAAAATAGAGGTTCGATTCAATCCATGGTCAGTGCGAACATTGGGAACATTCGCGCTCAGGCCGCCTTGGCGCTCAGCTCATACTTCCGCATCTTTTCGATCAGCGTGGTGCGCTGAAGCGTGAGCATGCGGGCGGCATCGGCGACGACGCCGCTGCTGAGGCGGAGTGCCTCTCCGATGAAGTCGCGCTCGAACTCGGCGACCATCGACTTGAGGTCGATCGGGCCGTCGCCGAGCAGCGGGCCCCCGCCGGCCGCGGGCTGCGGCTCGTTGGCGGGGGTCGGCAGGATGATCGGCGCGGCAAGCTCGGTTGCTTCCCACAGTGCCGCGCGCTCGGCGACCGTGGTGCGGCCGCGGCGGTGGAGGATGAGGTCGATCTGCTCGGCGCCCACCATGTCGCCCGGAAACAGGATCGTCGCACGCTCGACGACGTTGCGCAGTTCGCGCACATTGCCCGGCCAGTCGTGCGCAACCAGCTTATCCATCGCCGCCTGGGTGAAGCGCACGGTGCGCTTCTTGTCGGCGATGGTGCGCAGGAAATGCTTGACCAGCAACGGCACGTCCTCGCGGCGGTGACTGAGCGGCGGCAGGTCGATCGGAAAGACCGACAGCCGGTAGAAGAGGTCTTCGCGGAAGCGCTGATCGGTGATCGCCTGATCGAGATCGCGGTGCGTCGCCGAGACGATGCGCGTGTCGACCGCGATCTGGCCGCGCCCGCCGACGCGCTGGATCGAGCGCTCTTCGAGCACGCGGAGCAGCTTCACCTGCATGTCGGCCGGCATGTCGCCGATCTCGTCGAGGAAGAGGGTGCCGCCGTGGGCATCCTCGAAGCGGCCGCGGCGCTGCGTCACCGCGCCGGTAAACGAGCCCTTTTCGTGGCCGAACAGCTCGGATTCCAGAAGATCGCGCGGGATCGCGCCGCAATTGACCGCGACATAGGATTTTGCGGCGCGGACGCTTTCGGCGTGGATGGCGCGAGCCACCACTTCCTTGCCGGCGCCCGACGGGCCGGTGACGATCACCGAAGCATTGGTCGGCGCGACGTGGCGCACCAGGCGGCGCAGTTCGTCCATGCCGCGGCTCTCGCCCACGATCAGGCTGTCCGCGCTCATGCCGTCCGCCTTGATATCGGTCATCATCGTCATCGCCGTCTTGAACCCCATCCGTTTGGCGGCGTCGAAAAGCCACCCCCGTTGCGTCGGGAATTTGACGCTCAGACGTTGGGAAATAGTTAACGCCGGTAACGAACGGATTTCGGCGCGCTTTTCCGCCGCTGCCGCGACATGCTCGTCGGCTGAAAGCGCGGATTCGTCGCGCCGCAGACGCTTTCGTAGCGGGATCAGGTGGCTTAGCCGCATGACACACGCCTCCGGAAATCGCCCCGCTTAACAGCCGCCTCGCACCGGACGCAGCAAGCGCACCGGACATTCGACTTCACATCAAAAGCCGCCGGGGGGCGGCTCACATCCAAGGGGAATTTTTGAAATGCGTAAGTATATCGTCGCGTCTGTTGCTTCGCTTGCTCTCGCCGCCGCCGCTTCGCCGGCTGCCGCCGAAGGTTTCCGCGCCGAGATCCACGGCGGCTACGACATCACGAATGCCGACGGCCCGGGCGACACCGATGCGGACGGCTTCATGTACGGCGTCGGCTTCGGCTATGATTTCGACATCGGCAAGGCCGGCTTCATCGGCCCCGACTTCAGCATCGACGACAGCAGCGCCCGCGAATGCGGCAGCAGCGTCCTCCTCGCCGGCGATCGCCTCTGCGTCCGCGCCGGCCGCGATCTGGCGGCGGGCATCCGCGGCGGCGTGAAGGTCAGCGAGAACGGCAAGCTCTATGCGCTCGCCGGCTACACCAACGCGCGCTTCGTTTCGAGCTACACGACCCCGGCCGGCGTCCGCATCCGCGACGGCGAGAACCTGGACGGTTTCCGTATCGGCGCCGGCTACGAGCACAGCTTCGGCGGCAATCTCTACGCCAAGGGCGAGTATCGCTACTCCAACTACGAAGCGGGCGTCGATCGCCATCAGTTCCTGATGGGCGTCGGCATGAACTTCTAAGCCTTCATCGGGCGGGGAGGGCGCACGGCAGCGTCCTCCCCATTTCGCCCGGACCGATTTCAAAGTGGGGAACTATCCAATGCGCAAGATCACCTTGCTCGCCGCGCTCGCCGCGACCATGCTCACCGCCACCGTGCCGGCGCTCGCCCAAGGCAAGTCGTCGGGCCGCAAGGCGCAGGAAAGGGGCGTCGCCGAAATTCCGGTGTGCACCCAGAAGCTCGGCACCATCGCGATCGTCGAGCCCGACAACAATTGGTGGCAGGGCCTCGGCCTCGGTAGCCCCGAAGCGGTCATCAAGATGTTCGTGATGAAGTCCGGCTGCTTCGGCCTGGTCGATCGCAACAAGGGTCTGGCCAGCCGCAACATCGAGCGCGCGCTCGCCGACAATGGCGAATTGCAGCAGGGCTCCAACATCGGCCGCGCGCAGGTGAAAGCCGCCGACTATTTCATCGTCCCCGACATCGTCAGCCAGAACGCGAACAGCGGCGGCGGCGGCTTCGGCGCGGCGCTCGGCGGCCTGCTCGGCAGCAGCACGGTCGGCGCGATCGCCGGCGGCATCTCGGTCAGCAAGAAGGAAGCGAACGTCATGCTGACGCTCGTCAATTCGCGCACTACTGAGCAGGAGCGTCTGACCGAGGGCTATGCCCGCAAGTCGGACTGGAGCTTCGGCGGCGGCGCCGGGGCGGGCAGCTTCTGGGGCGGCTATGGCGGCATCGCCGGCGGTGGCTATCAGAACACCGACATCGGCCAGGTGATCGTGCTCGCCTATCTCGATGCCTATAAGCAATTGGTCAGCCAGCTCGGCGGTCTCCCCGCCAACCCAAGCGCAGCCGCGCCGGTTGCCCGCTGAGACGGCCGGAGGGCCGCCCGCCGAGGGTGGCCCTCCAACTCTTGGATGAGACGGAGCCAGGGGGCGCGAAGATGACGGATTTGTCGCACGCTCCCGCACTTTCGTCTTGCGGCCCTGTTCCGGCCGAAGCCGCGGCGCGATCCATCGGGAATCGTGGGCGCCGTAGGCTGATGCTTATGCTGGGTGACAGTATCGCTGCTCTTCGGCACAAGGGCGCAGCGATGCGGCCCGATACGATCATCCCCCGGCCATCGGCCAAGGCGGACGCCCGCTGGCGCGAGGCGATACGCCTCACCGTCGCTTTGTGGAGCTTCGTGCTCCTCATCTTCATGCCCGCGATCCTGCGCCGTCACGACGCCGGCGGCTTCGGCTCGATCCTGCTCGACAGCGCAACCATCTTCTATTCCATGTTGCTCGGGATCGCGCTCTTCATCCCGTTCCGCGCGACCATCGATCGACCCAACCGCGTCCGCGTCGCGATCCTCCTGATGTCCGCGCTCGCCGCCGCGATCGCCAATGCGATATTCGATCTCGTCTACACCGCGATCGTCGCCGACAGCTTCGACGAGACGTTCGCCAGCTTCGCGCTCGACTTCAACCGCGGCTACGAATCCGCCTTCCGCTATCTGATGGTGTTCGTCGTCAACCTGGCGCTGTTCCAGCTCGCCTTCTCGATGCGCCGGACGATCGGCACCGAGCGCCAGCTCGTCGAGGCGCATACAACGGCGCAGCAGGCGCAGCTCACCGCGCTCCGCTATCAGCTCAATCCGCACTTCCTGTTCAACGCGCTCAACTCGATCTCGGCGCTGATCGTCACCAAGCGCAACGACGACGCCGAGCAGATGACCGACAAGCTGTCGAGCTTCCTGCGCTCCTCGCTCGCGACGGATCCGGCTGCGCTCGTGCCGCTCGCCGAGGAGCTGTCGCTGATCGAGGAATATCTCGACATCGAGGCGGTGCGCTTCGGCGACCGGCTCAACGCCACCGTCGAGTGCGAGCCCGATGCGAGCGAGGCGCTGGTGCCGGGCTTCCTCGTCCAGCCGCTCGTCGAGAATGCGATCAAGCATGGCGTGTCGCGGTCCAAAGGGACGGTCGATATCGATATCCGCGCTTCGGTCGATCACGGCGATCTGTGCATCACCGTCGAGAACGACCGGGTCCGCGACACCACCCGGCCGCCGGGTGCGCGGGCGGGTGTCGGCCTGCTCAACGTCCGCCAGCGGCTGCAGGCGGTCTATGGCGATTCCGCCACGCTCAAGATCGAAGGGCGGGCCGACAGCTTCTGCGCGACGATCTGCATTCCCGAAATCCAGCAAAGACACTGAACGACAAGGGCTTCGTCCGGCTTTGGTCCGGATGGGTCTTTTCCTGAAAGCGCGTCCGGGTTACGTCTCGACGCGGATGGGGAGGAGAGATTCCGACATGCGTGTTCTGCTCGTGGACGATGAGAGCCTGGCGCTCGATCGGCTGCGGACCTTCTTCGAGAATATCGAGGGCACCGAAGTCATCGGCCAGGCACAAGATGGCGACGAGGCGCTGGAAAAGATCGATGCCTTGAAGCCCGATCTCGTCATCCTCGATATCCAGATGCCCGGCCGCAATGGCCTGCGCACCGCTGCGGCGCTGCAGACCGAGCCGCGGCCCGAGCTCGTCTTCGTCACCGCGCACGAACATTATGCGCCCGATGCCTTCGACGTCGACGCGGCGGATTATCTGCTGAAGCCGGTGCGGGTCGATCGGCTCCGCCAGGCGGTCGATCGCGCCCGCCGCCGCCGCGCGATGCGCGATCAGGCGGCGCGTGCCGGCCAGCTTGAAGAGGAAGTCGAGGCGCTGCGCGCCGGCGGCAGCGTCAAGGCCGGCGACGACGACGGCTTCTGGGTGCCCGAGCGCCATGGCCAGCGCCGCGTGCCGATCTCCGCAATCGACTGGATCGAGGCGGCGCGCGACTATGTGCTGCTACACACTGAGCTCAGAAGCTATCTGCTGCGCACCACCATGTCGGCGCTGGAAGAGAAACTGGCGGGCAGCCCGCTGCTGCGCGTCCACCGCTCCGCCTTCGTCCGCCCCGAGAAGGTGACCGAAGTGAAGCGGGCGAACCGCTCGCTGACCTTAGTGCTTGCCGATGGAGCGAACGTACAGGTCGGTCCAAATTACGTCGCGACCGTCAAGTCCGCGCTGCATTTCGACTGAGGGTTCGCGCCGCGCTTCGGCCGGCGCCCCGAACAGGCCCGCGGCCGGCCGGTCGCGGCCGGGCAGCGGGCTCGGAAGATTTCGTGAAGTCTCGCGCGGCATCGTCAGCACGTCAGATCATCACCGGGCCGGAGGCGGCGGCGATGATCAGCATGGCGGTGACATAGGCGCCGGCGATCCAGGTCGAAACCAGGCGAAAGCTGTTGGCGGTCACGTTTCCCACTCCCTTGGCGAAAAGGCTCTGCGGCCTCGTCATCGGGGAGTAGGAAAGGGCGTCCGAGCGCGCAGCGGCGGCGCGACCGCCGCACCCGCGTTAGCGATTAGTTTACCGTCCGCGCGACGAAGCGCGCACGCCAGCCGACGAAGGCGTCAGTCTTCCTTCGCGTCGGCGTCCTTGGCGTCTGCGTCGGTGAAATAAGGCTCGACCTCGCCCTTGAGCTTGATCGTCAGCGGCTGGCCCTTGCGATCGACGGTCTTGCCCACCTGCACGCGGATCCAGCCCTCGCTCACCGAATATTCCTCGACGTCCTGCCGCTCGGCGCCGCGGAAGCGGATGCCGACGCCGCGCTGAAGCGTCTCGGCATCGAAATGCGGGCTCGAGGGATTGAGCGAGAGGTGATCGGGAGGCGTGTCGGACATGAAAGATTCCTGAGATGATCGCGGAAGAGGCGAGGCGGCCGAGCACAGGCCCGGCCGCCCTTGCGCCGCCCCTTACCCTCTCCCGACGTTCCGACGGAAGAGGGAAGCGGCGGGTTCAGCCCTTCGCGCGGGCGATATAGGCGTCGACTTCCTGCTCGAGCACGTCGAGCGGCAGCGCGCCCTGGCCGAGCACTGCCTCGTGGAAGGCGCGGATGTCGAACCGGTCGCCCAAAGCCGCTTCGGCCTTCCGCCGCAGCTCGATGATCTTGAGCTGGCCGATCTTGTAGCTCGTCGCCTGGCCCGGCCAGTTGATGTAGCGCTCCACCTCGCGGACGATGTCGGCTTCGCTGAGCAGCGAATTCTGCTGGAAATATTGGATCGCCCGCTCGCGGCTCCATCGCTTCGAGTGGAGGCCGGTATCGGTGACGAGCCGCACCGCGCGCCAGAGCTCTAGGCTGAGGTGGCCGAACTCCGAATAAGGATTCTGATAGAAGCCCATCTCCTTGCCGAGCCGCTCGGCGTAGAGACCCCAGCCTTCGACATAAGCGCCATAGCCGCCGAACAGCCGGAACTTGGGAATGCCGGTCAGTTCCATCTGGCGGGCGAGCTGGAAATGATGGCCGGGCGCACCCTCATGATAGCTGATGCCCTCGATCTGGGGCTTCAGCACCTGCGTCATGTCGGCGAGATTGACGTAATAGATGCCGGGCCGCGACCCGTCCGGCGCCGGGCGGTTGTAGAAGGCGACGGAGGCCGTGCCCTCGCGGAACTTCTCCACCGCGCGCACCTCAAGCGGTGCCTTGGGCAGCCGCTCGAACCATTGCGGCGCCTTGTCCATCACCTGCGCGATGAAGGCCTTGGCGTCGGTCAGATATTGCTGCCGGCCCGCTTCACTGTTCGGATATTTGAACTGCTTGCCGGTCTTGATGTGCTGGAAGAATTGTTGGAGCGTGCCCTTGAAGCCGACCCGCTGCTTGATCGCCTCCATCTCGCCCTGGATGCGCTTCACCTCGTCCAGCCCGATCTGGTGGATCTGGTCGGCGGTGAGGTCGGTGGTGGTGAACATGCGCAGGCGATTGGCGTAATATTCGTCGCCGCGCGGCAGGCTCCAGACGCCGTCATTGCCTTTCGCCTGCGGCTCGATCTCGTCGAGGACGGAGAAGAAGGTTTGGTAGCCCTGGCGGAACGGGCCAGTGAGCGCGGTGCGTGCCTCGCCGATCAGCCGCTCCTTCTCCGCCGCGGGGGCGTCGAGCTTGCCGACCTTCGTCTTGAAATCGGCGAAGAGGGCGCTGTCCGCGCCTTTGTCGAACGGCGCGCCGGTGACGATCTTCTTCGCATCCGCGCGCACCGGCGCGAAGTTGAGCTTGGGCGGCACGATCCCCATGCGCGCCTGGCCGCGCATCTCGTCCGCCACCTCGCGCATCACCCGATCGACCGCCTTCAGCCGCGACACATAGGCTTCGGCATCGGCGACGCTGTCGATGCGGTGCTGGTTGATGAGTAGGACGGGGATGTCGCCCGCAGGGCTGCCGTTGGTGGAGACGGGGAAGCCATAGCGCCGCCACTCGAAATTCTCGCGGCCATTTGTCACCTGCTGCTCGTAGAGCCGGTAGCTGAGCTGGCCCGCCGGGCTGAGACCCTCCAGCGTGAATTGCGATTTCATCGCCGCGAGCTGTGCGTCCGCCATCGCCCGCTGCCGCTGCGCTTCGGCATCGGTATAGTCGTCGAGTTCGCCGTAGCGCTCCTTGCTGCCCAGCGCGGTCAGCGATTCCGGGCTGCGCGCGACCATCTCGTCGAAGCCCTTGTCGAGGAAGGCGAGCAGTCGCGCATCCTCGGCGGCCGGATCGGCGGCGGGCTGCGTCGCTGTGGCCGACGGCGGCGCACCGGCGACCGAAGCGCCCTGCGGCGCGGTCGCGCAGGCGGTGGTGGCGAGCAGGAGGGCGGCGATCGAAAGCTGCTTCAAGAGACTTCCCCTTTTTCGGACCACGGCTTTGTAGCGGCTCACCCCCGCACGTCCACCGTCAGCCGCGATGCTCTTCCATCCAGCACGGATCCCAAGACGGCTCGGGGCCGAAGCGCGCGGCGAGGAACTCGACCAAGGCGCGGACCCGCGCCGTCGTCGCGCGGCCGGGCGGCATCACGACGTGGAGGCCGTTTTCCTCGAGCGGATAATCGAGCAGGATCGGAACGAGCGTCTTGGCCTCGATGGCGGGGGCGGCGATGAAGGTCGGCAGGATGACGATGCCGAGCCCCGCGACCGCCGCCTCGCGCAGCAACTCGCCATTGTCGGCGCGCAGCCGCGTCGCGCCGCGCACCGTCTCCCAGGCATTGCCGATGCGGAAGCGCCACTGGTTGCCGCGGCCGCTGTTGCCGTAGACGAGCAGATCGTGGCCTGAGAGTTCGCGCGGATGCTTCGGCGTGCCGCGCGCCGCGAGATAGGCGGGGCTGGCGAGGAGGACGGCACGGACCGGCGCGATCTTGCGGGCGATGAGCGCGGAATCGGGCAGCGATCCGATCCGCACGGCGAGATCGAAGCCGCCGCCGACCAGATCGACGGTGCGGTCGTCGAGCGAAATGTCGAGCTCGACCCGCGGGTGCGCGGCGGCGAATTCGGCCAGCGCGGGGGCGAGATGCTCGACGCCGAAGGAGAGGGGGGCGGCGATGCGGATCGGCCCCGCGATCTGCGTCACCGCATCGGCCACCACCTCGCGCGCCGCATCGAGATCGGCAAGGATGTTGGACGCGCGCTCGTAATAGGATTGGCCGATGTCGGTGGGCTGCGCGCCCTGCGCACTGCGCGTCAGCAGCCGGGCGCCGAGCTGCTCCTCGAGCCGCGCGACGCGGCGGCTGAGGATCGATTTGGAGACGCCCATCCGTTCCGCGGCCCGCGCGAAGCCGCCCGCTTCCACGACCCGGACGAAGCCGAGCACATCCACGAGATCGATCGATTGCCGTTCCATAAGATGCAACACCATGATGACGGATGCTTGCCTATCGGCAACACTGCTAGCCGCCTATCTCGCTCTCCACAAGGACAGGAGGCGAATATGCAGAAGTTTCTGGTCATCGACAGCGCGGTCACTGGCGCGCAATCGGTGTCGCGCAAGCTGACCGACGGCCTGGTCTCCGCGCTTGCGGGCGAAGAGGGTGCCGTCGTGACGCGGCGCGATGTCGGCCACACGCCGATCCCGCACCTCACCGAAGCGACCGTCGGCGCGATCCGCGGCGCCGAGGCGGAAAGCGCAGAAGCACGCGCCGCGCTGGCGCTGTCAGACACGCTGGTCGCCGAATTGTTCGATGCCGATGTCATCGTCGTCGCGGTGCCGATGTACAATTTCGGCATGCCCTCGACGCTGAAGGCGTGGTTCGATCATGTGCTGCGCGCCAAGGTCACCTTCCAATATGGCGCCAACGGAGCAGAGGGCCTGCTCAAGAACAAACGCGCGATCATCGTTTCCACCCGCGCCGGCGGCTATGCCGAAGGCGACGGCGCGGCGATGGACTCGCAGGAACCGCACGTGCGCACCCTGCTCGGCTTCATGGGGATCACGGACGTTGAGGTGGTGCGCGCCGAGAAGCTCGCGTTCGGACCCGAAGTCGCGGAGACCGCGATCGCTGATGCCGGGCATGCGCTCGGCCGCGCCGTCCGCGCCCCGCTCGCACTCGCCGCCTGACGCGGCCAATAGGATAGAGAGGAGAATATCATGATCGACATTCGCCCCTTCGCTTCGCTCGGCCACGCCGATCATGGCTGGCTCGACGCGCGGCATCATTTCTCGTTCGCCAGCTACCACGACAATGATCGCATGGGCTGGGGCGCGATCCGCGTCTGGAACGACGATACGATCGCCGCCAAGTCCGGTTTCCCGCCGCACCCGCACTCGGACATGGAGATCATCACCTATGTCCGCTCGGGCGCGATCTCGCACCGCGACTCGATGGGCAATGAAGGCCGCACCGGCGCGGGCGACGTGCAGGTGATGTCGGCCGGCACCGGCGTTACCCATGCGGAGTACAATCTGGAGGACGAGGCGACGACGTTGTTCCAGATCTGGGTGCTGACCGACGAGCGCGGCGCAAAGCCGAGCTGGGGCGCCAAGCCCTTCCCGAAGGACGAGCGCGCCGGCAGCTTCGTGACGCTGGCGAGCGGCTTCGACGAGGACGGCGATGCGCTCAAAATCAACGCCGCCGCCCGCGTTATGGGCGCGACGCTGAAGGCAGGCGAGAGCGCCGAACTCAGCCTCGATCCGGCGCGGCACACCTATCTCGTTGCGGTCGGCGGCGCGGTGGAGGTCAATGGCCAGCGGGCCGAGCCGCGCGACGGCATTGCCGTTACCGGCGAGGCGGCGATCGCGATCCGTGCGATCGACGATGCCGAGATCGTGCTGGTCGACGCGCGCTGAAATGACCGGCGGCCGAGGCGTTCGTGCTCCGGCCGCCACCCATGTCGGATGGTCGGCGGGGCCAAAATGCCCTATAAGGACGACCAAGCGTTGGCGACTCGCTACCTGGTGCCCACCCCGCAGCGTGTCGCCCGGCCCCGGCCGGGGGAGGCCGGGGCCTTTTGTATGCGCTTTAGGCGATGCGCCCGATCCCCGATTGCGCTATAAGGCTGTTGCAGCTTTGCATCGCGGCGCTCCCATCGTGGGACATCCCCAAAAGAGGGTATGCGCCGCTATGCGGCACCCTGCTATTTCCACGGTATCGCAGCCGATGTCCGCTGCGGCTGTCAGAGTACGGGAGTCTTGTAGTGATGCCAGGTGAAGATCGCGAGAGCACCCCGGTGCGGGCGCCAGGCCTCGGCAAGCTCGCGCACCCGCCGCTCGCTGGGCTTTTCGGGGAGGCCCAGCAGACGACCTACCTCGTGCTGGACGGCAAGGTCCCCGGCCGGCCAGATATCCCCTCTGCCTTCGGCAAAAAGGAGATAGATCTCGGCACTCCAGCGGCCGATGCCGCGGATGACGACGAGCTGGGCGATGGCGGCTTCGTCAGCTTCAGCTAGATTGTCGAGATCGAGCCGGCCGGACGCGATTTCCTCGGCTAGGCTGCGCGCATAGCTCATCTTCTGGCGCGACAGGCCGGCGCCGCGCAACGCTTCGTCGCTCGCCGCCGCCAGTGCCGCGGGATCGGCGATGTCGCCCACCGCCGCTTCCAGCTTCGTCCAGATCGACCGTGCCGCATGGACGCTCACCTGCTGGCCGATGATCGTTCGCAGCAACGTGACATAACCGCGCTCGCTCACCCGCGGTTCGGGATAGCCGACGCGCTCCAGCGCCGCCGCGAAGCGCGGCTCGATCTTCGCCAGCGCGTCCAGCGACTCGTTCAGCGCTTCCTGGCTCAGCCCCATCGATTTTCGTCCTGCCCTTGATCCCGAGCATGCCGCCTAGCATAGCCGCGCCGCCCGCCCACTCCCGTTTCTTGCGAAGGATCGCCATGCCCCGCCTCACCATCGTCACCCGTGCCGGGGACGAGCATGTCATCGACGCCCGCGCCGGCTACAGCGTGATGGAAGCGATCCGCGACGCGGGGTTCGACGAACTGCTGGCGCTGTGCGGCGGCTGCCTCTCGTGCGCGACCTGCCACGTCCATGTCGATCCCGAATGGACCGGCCGCCTGAAGCCGCGGAGTGAGGACGAGGACGATCTGCTCGACGCTTCCGATCACCGCACCGAGGAGAGCCGCCTGTCCTGCCAGATCGAACTCGACGACGGCCTCGACGGCCTTCGCGTCACCATCGCGCCGGAGGATTGAGCGCCGCTACTTCGCGAAGCGAACGACGGCGGTGGGAACGGTCTGGCTGGTCGGCGTCACCTCCCAGACGACCTTGGTTCCGGGCCCGGGCGCGGTGCCGGATTCATTGTTCTGCATCAGCAATTCTGCGTCGGTGGTGAAGGTGAAGCTGCCGGCGCGCTCCTTCATGCCGTCCTTGTCGGGGGAGACGCCCATATCGTTGGGGCTGGTCTCCTTGCCGAATGCCGGCGCCTTCACTCGCGCCGTGCCGTCGCGCCGCACCTCGACCGCCACCCAGGGGACGATCGCGCCGGCGTCGCCATTGAACGGAAAGACGAAGCCGCGGTCGAGCGTGCCCGACAGCGCATAATCGACGCGGAACTTGCCGCCGCCCAGATATTCGGCCGATCGGTAGCCGACCTCCTTGGCCAGCGCCTCGGCGATCGCGCGGCGCTTGGCGATCTCGTCCCCGGTCTCGACCTTGGGCGTCGGCGCAGCCTTGGGAGCGTCGCCGTCCTCGGTGGACGGTGAGGAGTTCATCTCGGCGGCCGGATCGAGCAGGATCGCCTCGCCGGCATAAGTGAAGGTGAAGCTGCGGTCCTTGCGGATGTCGAGCGTGGAGGTGAAGCGCCCCGGTGTCAGCAGGCACGAGGCCAGCAGACACGGTGCCACCAGCGCCAGCACGAACCGTCCCATTCGCCCCATTCGCATAGCCCGATCCCCCCGGTCAGCGCGCTCCCGTCACCGCCGCATATAGCGCGATCGCGGCGGCGTTGGAAACATTGAGGCTCTCGATCCGCTCGGAGATCGGCAGCTTCGCCAGGGCGTCGCAATGCTGCGCCGTGTTCTGACGCATTCCTTCGCCCTCGGCGCCCAGCACCAGGGCGACGCGCGGCGGACCGATGGCCTCGCCGAGCGTCATCTCCGCCTCACCGGCGAGCCCGATCCGCCAGAAACCGGCCTCAGCGATGTCTTCGAGCGCACGGGCAAGGTTCACCACGCGTACCCACGGCACCAACTCGAGCGCGCCGCTCGCCGCCCGTGCCAGCGCGCCGGATTCGGGCGGCGCGTGCCGGTCCTGCGTGACGATGCCGAGCGCGTTGAACGCTGCCGCCGAGCGCAGGATCGCGCCGACATTGTGCGGATCCGTGACCTGATCGAGCACCAGCAAGGGGCGCCCGTCTTCGGCCTGATCCAGCAGATCGGCGAGGTGGATGTCCTCTAGCGGATCGGCTTCGAGCACCAGCCCCTGATGCGGCGCATCGTGCGGCACCAGCCGCCCGAGATCGGCGACATCGGCATAGGTGACCTGCAATCCGTCGGGGATGACGATCTTCGATGCCGCCTCGTGCGTCGCCCAGAGGCGCAGCAGCCGCCGGTCGGGATTGTCGAGCGCGGCATAGACGGCGTGCCGCCCCCACAGCCGCGGCTTGCCGGGGGTGCCTTTCTGCGGCTTGGGTCCACGCCGCCTCATTCGCCCGGCTTCGCATATTCGAAGGGATCGGCCGGGGCAGGGCGCGCCGGGACCGGCATCCGCGGTAGCGGTTCGTCGGCGTTCGCCGCCTTGAGAAGCAGCGAGGCGAGTACGAGCGCGGCCTGGCGCAGATCCTCGGCCTTCAAATGGTCATACGTATCGAGATTGGTGTGGTGGATGCGGCTGCCGTAATCGAGCGGATCCTGGATGAACTGGAAGGCCGGGATGCCGACCGCCGACATGAAGAGATGGTCGGTCCCTTCCGTCGGCTGCGGTGAGACCGTCGTCACGCCCATGCCCGCGAAGGGCGCAATCCATTCGCGCAGCGTCGGCATCGCCGCGACATTGCCCTCCGCATAGATGCCGCGCAGCTTGCCCGAGCCGTTGTCGATGTTGAAATAAGCGGTCAGGTCACGGTGGCCCGGCTTCGGTGTGACCGGCCAGCGCAGCCGCCACGTGTAATAAGGACTGAGCGCCGCCTGCGCCGGATCGGTCAGCTCTGGCCGGCTCGCCAGATATTTTTCGACATAGGCGATCGATCCGAGCAGCGCCTGCTCCTCGCCGTTCCAGAGCGCGAAGCGGATCGTGCGCTTGGGGTGCACGCCGAGCGTCGCGAGGATGCGCGCGGCTTCCATCACGACGGCACTGCCCGCCGCATTGTCCTGCGCGCCGTCGCCCGCGACCCAGGAATCGAGGTG
Organism: Allosphingosinicella indica; assembly: GCF_900177405.1. Lineage (NCBI taxonomy): Bacteria > Pseudomonadati > Pseudomonadota > Alphaproteobacteria > Sphingomonadales > Sphingomicrobiaceae > Allosphingosinicella > Allosphingosinicella indica. Next base: position 2,066,047 of record NZ_LT840185.1, read on the forward strand.
CGCGCCGGCCATGACATAGCCCGCACGGGGATCGCTGCCCGGCAGATCGGCGAGGATATTGTAGGCCTTGGTGTCTTCGTCGTGGAACCGCACGTCGCTGCTGATCGCCAGCGTGGGCGGGGTCGCGGTGAGCGCGAGACGCGCCAGCCGCCGATAATCCTCCGCCGCCATCTCCATGCCGGACAGCGCCGGGGTACGGCCAACCTGATAGCTATAGCCGGTGCCGTGCAGCAGTCCGCCGTCGCGCGGAGAGATCCGCACCCAGGCGAGCGCGCCCTCCTGCTTCAGAAAGGCGTCGCGCTGCTCCTCGAACGCCGCCTGCTTCAATTGCTTGGCGATCTCGGTTTCGGAAAATGCAGGCTGCTCATAATCGCCGAGCTTGGCCAGGTCTTCGCTGGTCAGGCGGCGAAAGGCGGGCCGCTCGGGCTCCGAGCCTGCCCCGGGGTGCGACACAAGCACGATCTTGCCGGAGAGCTTGCCGCGCCATTGGGCGAAATCCTCGGCCTCCTTCATCGGCGCCACGACGATCTGGGCAGAGACCGTGCCGTCGGTCGGCGGCGTCCAGGCGACCGGGATGGCGCGCAGATTGATCCTCCGCGGCGCCGTCATCACGGCGCTCGACGACACTATAGACCAGCCGCGGCCGAACTCGAACGGATCGGCGCGGACGTTGGAAAGGCCCCAGTCGCGGAATCGTTGCTGCGTCCACCGCTCCGCCTCGCGCATCTGCGGGCTGTTCGTCATCCGGCCGCCGATGGAATCGGTGAGATGCGCCGCGGTCTGCATCACTTCACTGTGGTTGAGCGCCTGATCGATGATCCGGTTCTGGACCGGCGTGTCGGGGGCTTTTTGCGCGATTGCCGGCGCCGCGAGGGCGATGGCGGCGATGGCGGCAGCAAGGCGGAAGCGCATGCGACGTGTCTCCGGGGGGATTCGGACGGTGGTGGGTGGCTTACCATCGGATCGTGCGCAGACAATCCTTCGCCGCTCCGCGCAATTGTTGACAGCGCGGGGTGCGAGCGTCATTTAGCCGCCTCCCGCCGATCCCGGCGCGGCCCCAAGGACAGGTGGCCGAGTGGTTAAAGGCAGCAGACTGTAAATCTGCCCGCGCAAGCGTACGCTGGTTCGAATCCAGCCCTGTCCACCATATTCGCCCGGAGACAGCCGGTACGGAGCCCGACGATGAGCAAGACAATCACGCTGGTTCTGAGCGAGGATGAGGCCGAGATCATCGTCGATGCGCTCGAGACCGACTTCGAGGGCTATAACGACGCAGCCAAGGACGCGCGGGCGAACGGCGCGCGCGCCGATGTCGCGACCTTCACCGAAGCCGCGACGCGGATCACGGCGGTGAAGGACAAGGTTCGCGCCGCAATCGGCTGAGCCTCAGGCGATCCCCTCGGTTTCCATTGCCTTTCGGATCGAAGGCCGCTCCTTCAGCCGCGCGTAATAAGCATCGAGCCGGGCGGGGAGGGAGATCTTGGCGACCTCCTTCGCCCAGCGCAAAGTGACGAACAGATAACAGTCGGCAATGCTCATTTCGTCCTCGACGATATAGTCGCGGTCGCCCAGCCGCTCGTTGAGATAAGCGAAGCGCTTGTCCAATATGTCGCGTGCCTCGGCCTTGCGCTTGTCGTCCGCATCGGGGGAGAAGAACGGCTTGAAGTTCTTGTGCACCTCGGTCGAGACGAAGGCCGTCGTCTCCAGCACGCGCCAGCGCCGCATGCCGTTGTCGGGCAACAGGCTTCCGGCGCGATCGGCGAGATAGCTCAGCACCGCGATATTCTCGGTCAGTACCGTGCCGTCCTCCAGCCCCAGCGCGGGGACATAGCCTTTGGGGTTTATCGCGGTAAAATCGGCGCCGCTCTCGGTGCGCTTGGCCTTGAGATCGACCTTTTCGACATCGAACCGCTCGCCGGTCTCGATCAGCGCAATATGGTCGGCAAGGCTACACGCGCCGGGGGCGTAGTAGAGCTTCATGGGATAGGTCTCCTGCTGTCGGCAGGACAACGAAGCGGCCTGGGCGCGGTTGCGGGTCAGGCGATGCGGAAGCGATCGATGAAGGGCTGAAGCCGCCAGGCGAGCTTGGCGCGCTCGGTCGGCTCGGGCGGCGCGCCGAGCATAGCGCGCATGGGCGCGTCGCACATGACGGTAGAGAAATAGAGTTCGGCGGCGGCAAGCGGATCGTCGATCTCGGCTTTGCCTTCCGCATTCCAGCGCTCGAAACATTCGGCAACGCCGTGGAGATGGCAATCATGCATGTCGTGGTGAAATGCCTGCCCGAAATCGGGATCGCGCAGGCTCTCGCCGATCACCAGCCGCAGAAAGTCCACTGAGCGCGGGTCGGCTGCGAAGCCATGATAGCGTTCAGCCACGGTGAGTAGGATGTCGGCGGGACGCGAAGCCGAACAGGCGATCTCTTCAATATCGCCTAGACCGCGGTCCCGGTGGCGGTCCACCACCGCGCGGAGCAGGCCCTGCTTGTTGCCGAAAAGCTCATAAACAGTAGCCAGCGAACCGCCGGAGCGCCGGACGATCGCCTGCAAGGAGACGCCGGTGAAGCCATGTTCGAGGAACAGACTTTCCGCGGCGTCCAGAATTGCTTGCCGCCGTGCGGCCTGCCTTTCCGACTCCGCGGCGACCACCCGGCCGTAGCATGACGCCATCATTTGATCCGTTTTCATCGACAACCCGTGTTGACCTGTAATAGACGTTACACTATCGGCGCAACCACCGCACTTGGTTCGATCCGTTCGAACCGCGGGGGCAATTTTCGGGAAGTCTACTCTATGCGCCTGTTCTGGAAGCTGAATGGGGCCGCGGCCGCCGCGGCGCTGCTTGCCGGGTGCGCGCAGGAAGCTCCACCCGCGCCGCCGCCGCCCGAGGTGGAAGTCTTCGTCGTCCGCACCCAGACGGTACCGAACGAGGTGGTTCTGCCCGGCCGCATCCAGGCGATTCGCACCGCCGAAGTGCGTGCGCGGGTGGACGGCATCGTCCAGCGCCGCCTCTATGACGAGGGTTCGGACGTCCGCGCCGGTCAGGCTCTGTTCCAGATCGATCCGCGCGAACTGCGCGCCGCGCTGAGCGGCGCGCAGGCCGCGCTATCGCGCGCGCAGGCTACCGCCGCCAATGCCCAGCAGGACGTCAACCGCTACAAGCCGCTGCTCGCCGACCAGGCGGTCAGCCGGCAGGAGAATGACGCCGCCGTCGCGCGGCTGCGTACCGCCAATGCCGATGTCGCGCAGAACCGCGCGCAGGTGGAGGCGGCGCGTCTGAACCTCAGCTATGCCACCGTCACCGCGCCGATCTCGGGCCGCGCCAGCCGCGCCGAAGTGACCGAAGGGGCGCTGGTCAGCGCCGGCAGCGGAACCCTGCTGACCCGGATCGAGCAGATCGACCGCATCTACGTCAATTTCGGCCAGTCGAGCTCCGATCTGCTGCAGATCCGCCGCGATGCGGCGAGCGGCAAGCTCAACCTGCCCAACATCAACAATGTCGAGGTGAAGCTCGAGCTGGAGGACGGCAGCACCTATGGCGTTGTCGGCCGCATCGACTTTCTCGATCTCGCCATTGATCCCGAGACCGGCACCGCCGCGCTCCGCGCCGAATTCCCTAATCCCGGCCAGCTGCTGCTGCCTGGACAGTTCGTCCGCGCACACATCTTCCTCGGCACGCGGCCCGACGGCATTCTCGTGCCGCAGCGCGCGGTGAAGGTGGCTGCGCAGGGCGCGAGCGTGATGGTGGTGGGCGAGAAAAACGTCGTCGCGGCGCGCCCCGTCCAGCTCGGCCCGCTGATGGGCGGCAATTGGGTTGTGCGCTCGGGTCTCAAGCCCGGCGACCGGATCATCGTCAACGGCCTCCAGAAGGCGATGCCGGGCCAGCCGGTATCGATCGCCAAGCCCGGCGCATCGCCCGCGCCAGCCGGTGGCCAGCCCGCGGCCCAGCCGGCGCCCAAGGGATAATCGCCGATGGCGCCGCGTTTCTTCATCGATCGCCCGGTCTTCGCCTGGGTCATTGCGCTCGGCATCCTCCTGTCGGGGATCATCGCGCTGCGCGCACTGCCGGTGGAGCAGTATCCGACGGTCGCGCCGCCGACACTTACCGTGAACGTCACCTACCCCGGCGCCGATGCGGAGGTGCTGGCGGAGAACGTCACGCAGGTCATCGAGCAGGAGCTCAACGGCGTCGACGGCTTCCTCTACATGAATTCGTCGAGCCAGGCGAACGGCACGGCGAGCATCACCGTCACCTTCGATCCCGGCACCAACATCGATATCGCCAAGGTCGACGTGCAGAACCGCCTGCGCCGCGTCGAGCAGCGCCTGCCAGAGGAAGTGCGACGCCAGGGCATCCTCGTCGACGAAGCGCAAAGCTCGTTCCTGCTCATCGTCGCGCTCACCTCCAAGAGCGGCGAGACCTCGTCGCTCGATCTCGGCCATTTCGCCACCACGCGGGTGATCGACGAGCTGCGCCGTCTGCCCGGCGTCGGCAACATCCAGTCCTTCTCGCCCGAATATGCGATGCGCATCTGGTTCGATCCGGACAAGCTCGCGAGCTACAACCTCTCGCCGGCCGATGCGCTGCTCGCCGTGCAGGAGCAGAACAGCCAGTCGCCCGGCGGCGCGCTCGGCGATCAGCCGGTGGCGATGGGGAGCGAGCTCAACGCCTCGATCCTGACGCAGAGCCGCTTCACGACGCCCGAGCAGTTCGCGCAGATCATCCTGCGCGCCAATCCCGACGGCTCGTCGGTGCGGCTCGGCGATGTCGCGCGGGTCGAGGTCGGCGCCGCGAGCTATCTCTTCAGCTCGACCCTCTCGGGCAAGCAGATGGCGGGCATCGCCGTCCAGCTCCAGCCGGGTGCCAACGCGCTCTCCGCAGCGGGCGCGATCGAAGACCGGATGAAGGAGCTGGAAGGCGGCTTCCCGCCCGACATCGCCTGGTCGATCCCGTTCAACACCACGCCGTTCATCTCGACCTCGGTCGAGGAAGTGGTGATTACGCTGGTCGAGGCGATGGCGCTCGTCTTCCTGGTGATGTTCCTCTTCCTCCAGAATTTCCGTGCGACGCTCATCCCCACCGTCGTCGTGCCGATCGCGCTTGCGGGCGCGTGCCTCGGCCTGTGGATGCTCGGCTTCTCGATCAACACGCTGACGCTGTTCGGCATGGTGCTGGCGATCGGCATCCTCGTCGACGACGCGATCGTCGTGATCGAGAATGTCGAGCGCATCATGCGTGACGAGGGGCTGCCGCCCTACGAGGCCACGGTGAAGGCGATGACGCAGATCACCTCGGCGATCATCGGCATCACGCTGGTGCTCGTCGCGGTGTTCATCCCGATGGCCTTCTTCCCGGGCACCACGGGCGGCATCTACCGCCAGTTCTCGGTGACGCTCGCCATTTCGATCGCCTTCTCGGCACTGCTCGCGCTGACACTGACGCCGGCGCTCTGCGCGACCTTCCTGAAGCCGCACGAGCAGGGCGATGTGCCCGGCAATAACCGCGTAGCGCGGGGGCTCGGGCGCTTCTTCCACCGCTTCAACGCCTGGTTCGGCCGCATCACGGATCGCTACCAAGGCGTCGTCGGCCGCATCCTCGGCGTGCCGCTGCGTTTCCTCGCCATCTTCGCGCTGCTCGTGGGCCTCACCGCTTTGCTCTTCTTCCGCCTGCCGGGGAGCTTCCTGCCGCAGGAGGATCAGGGCTTTCTCATCACCGTCGTCCAGGCGCCGGCCGGTTCGACGACCGAGCGGACCAACGAGGCGATCGCCAAGGTCGAGGAATTCTACAAGGCGCAGCCGCAGGTCGCGTCCTACGTCATGGTCCGCGGCTTCAGCTTCTTCGGTCAGGGCCAGTCGAACGCCATCGCCTTCGTCTCGCTGAAGCCGTGGGAGGACCGCAAAGGCAAGGAAAACAGCGCCGACACGATCGCCGGCAAGGCGATGGGCGTGCTGATGCAAGTGAAGGAAGCCTTCATCTTCAGCCTCAATCCGCCGTCGATCCCGGAACTTGGCGTTGCCAGCGGCTGGACGTTCAAGCTGCAGGACCGTTCCGGCCAAGGCTATCAGTCGCTGGTCGCTGCGCAGGGCCAAGTGCTTGGCCAGGCGATGCAGAGCCCGATCCTCGCCGGAGTCCGCCCCGAGGCGCAGGAGGATGCGCCGCAACTCCGCGTCGAGATAGACAGGATCAAGGCGCGCGCGCTCGGCCTTTCGATCGGCGACGTCAACGCGACGCTCGCGATCGCCTTCGGCAGTGCCTACGCCAACGACTTCAGCCGCGACGGCCGCATCCTGCGCGTCCTGCTCCAGGCCGATGCGCCGCATCGAATGACGCCGCAGGACGTGCTCGACCTCCGCGTTCGCAGCGCGAATGGCGATATGGTGCCATTCGGCGCGTTCACGACCACGTCGTGGACGGCGGGCCCGCCGCAGCTCCAGCGCTACAACGGCTATCCGGCGATGACGATCTCCGGCACGCCCGCGCCCGGCTATTCGACCGGCGAGGCGATGGCCGAGATGGAGCGCATCGCACAGACGCTTCCCCAGGGCTTCGGCTTCGAATGGACCGGCGTCTCCTATGAGGAACAGCAGGCAGCGGGGCAGATTGGCCTGCTGCTCGGCCTCTCGCTGGTCGTCGTCTTCCTGCTGCTCGCCGCGCTCTATGAAAGCTGGGCGGTGCCGCTCGCGGTGCTGCTCGTCGTGCCGCTCGGCGTGCTCGGATCGGTGCTGTTCTCGATGGCGCGCGGGCTGGAGGCGGACGTCTATTTCAACGTCGGCCTCATCACCATCATCGGCCTCTCCGCCAAGAACGCGATCCTCATCGTCGAATTCGCGATCGAGGCGGAAGCCGAAGGCAAGTCGCCGTTCGATGCGACGATGGAAGCAGTGAAGCTGCGCCTTCGTCCGATCATCATGACCTCGATGGCGTTCATCCTCGGCATGGTGCCGTTGGTCATCGCGAGCGGCGCCGGCGCCGCCAGCCGCCGTGCGGTGGGTTCGGGCGTGATGGGCGGCATGATCACTGCCACATTGCTCGGTATCTTCTTCATCCCGGTCTTCTACCTCGCGGTGCGGCGCTGGCTGACCCGCCGCCGCCCGCCTGCGCCGGGGGAGATCCGCCACGGCACGCATCCGCACACGCCGGCCCCGGAGGCGCCCCATGCGTAACCGCAGCCTCGCCGCGCTCGGTCTCTCGGTGCTGGTCGCCGGGTGCCAGCTCGCGCCGGATCACGTCCGCCCGGCTCTGCCGACGGCGCCAGCCTATCCGGTCTATGGCGATACGGTGGTTATCGGCCAGCGTGCGACGGACATCGGCTGGCGCGACTTCTTCGCCGATCCGCGGCTGGCCGAGCTGGTCGCCGCCGCGCTGGAGCGTAACCGCGACCTTGCTGTAGCGGTCGCGCAGATCGAAGAAGCCCGCGGGCTTTACCGCATCCAGGCCGCCGACCGGCTGCCGACGCTGGGCGCCAGCGCCGACGTGATCCGCAGCCGCACCTCCGGCTTCGGCGTCGATGGCACCGGGGTTCCAACGGCGGGCGCCACCACCTTCACGCGTTATTCGGTGGGCGTTGCGGTCTCCAGCTTCGAACTCGATTTCTGGGGCCGCGTCCGCAATCTCGCCGAAGCTGCGCGCTCGGAATATCTCGCGACGATCGAGGCGCAGCGTGCCTTCCGTCTCGCGCTCATCCGCGACGTCGCCTCGGCCTATTTCGCCGGCCGCGAGGCGGAGGAGCGGATCGCGCTCGCCGAAGCGACGGTGAAAAGCCGCCAGGAAGGCGTGCGCGTCGCCAAGCGGCGGCTCGACGCGGGCGTCACCTCCGCGCTCGACTTCCGCCAGGCCGAGTCGCTGCTGACGCAGGCCGAGACCGATCTCGCCGGGCTCCGCCTTGCCAAGGCACAGTCGGACAATCTGCTCTCCGTGCTAGTCGGCGGGACGGTGCCCGATGCTCTGCCGGCGGCGCTGCCGCTCGCGCACCAGAAGAGCGGCCCGGCGCTCGCCGAAGGGCTGCCGTCCGATCTTCTCGTCGCACGGCCGGACGTGCTCGCGGCCGAAGAGCGGCTCCGCGCCGCCCGCGCCAATATCGGCGCCGCCCGCGCGGCATTCTTCCCGACGATCTCGCTCACCGGTGCGCTCGGCTTCGCGTCCACCGCGCTGGGCAACCTGTTCGATGGTGACAGTTTCAACTGGAGCATCGGCCCGACCCTGGGCCTGCCGATTTTCGACGGCGGTCGGACGCGCGCGAACCTCACCGTCGCTCAAGCCCGCGAAAATATCCAGGTCGCGACCTATGAGCGCACCGTGCAAGGCGCATTCCGCGAAGTCGCCGACGCGCTCGCCGGCCGCCGCTGGCTGGCCGAACAGGTCGCCGCACAGACCCGCGCCACCGTGGCACAGCGCGAGATCGCCCGCATCGCCCGCATTCGTTATCGCGAGGGTGTCGCCAACTATCTCGAAGTGCTGGATGCCGAGCGCAACCTGTTCGCCGCGGAACAGGCGCTCATCGCACTCCGCCGGATAGAGCTCGACAATCTGGTCTCGCTCTACGTCGCGCTCGGCGGCGGCGCGATCGAGCGGACGGGCGATGTGGCGCAACCAGCAGGAGCGGGCTGGAGCGGGTAACGGGGATCGAACCCGTATCACAAGCTTGGAAGGCTAGTGCTCTACCATTGAGCTATACCCGCGCCGAGGGCGATCTCTGCCCTGACCGCGGAAAGCCGTCAACCGCATGCATCGACCATTTTCGTCACCCTGAACTCGTTTCAGGGTCCATGCTGAAGAGGGTGGTGATCGTCATCGAAGTGGATGCTGAAACAAGTTCAGCATGGCGACTTGCGATCAGTGCTTGGTGACGTCCTGCCAGCGGCCGAAGGTGTGCTGCTCGCCGTCATCCTCGATGATGCGGATCGGCATGCCGGGGCGGAAGCTGCTCGCTGGTTTCGCCGACGACGCCGGGACAACGGCGTGGAGCCGCAGCATCGCCAGCGTGGGGATGTCCTCGGGAAACGGGATGAGAGCACGACTTGCCATGCCGCGTTAGCGCGCAAGATGGTAAATTGTTCCAGCAGCGATGGCGTGATCGCGCCGAACCCTGGCGCGAAATCAGCGGCTTATTCGGTGCGCAGCCAGCGCATCAGTTCGCGGAACGGCACCAGCTCGTTGAACGAGATGCCGCACAGTCCTTCGGCGTACCAGCGGACGGTGCCGTGGATCGGGCGGAAGCGGTCGAGCGTCAGCACCACCGGTGCGTCGGGCTCGAGCGGGTGATCGGTCTCGACCTTGACGCCGCCCTGCGAGATGTCGCGGGTCGAGACGCCCAGGACACGCGCGCCGACCCGGAGCGTCGCCAGCCGGTCGACTTCGACGCGCGGCAGACGCGGGCGCCAGCCGTCATCGGTGCTTTGTGCCGCGAGCAGATCCTCGACGTCGATGGGGGTATCGAAGGCGACGCCGATATTCGCCTCGCTCGTCCAGCTCACGCGGCCGGGAATGCGCTGGTTGGTCTTGAGCTCGACCTCGAGCACCTGGCCCTCGTGGAACAGCGAATAGACATGCGCCATTAACCCGCCGGCCGAAATGTTGCGGACCAGGCAAAGCTCACGGCGGCCGTCGATGATCAGGCTGCCGACGCGCAGAATCGTCATATGACGGCGTGCGCCGCGGCGCTCCGGCGGCTGCGGTGCCTCCCGCGAGAAGGAGAAAGTGGTCTCCTCTACCGCATTGCTGCTGAGCACGATCCCGATCCTCGTCTTGTACGGCGGCCACACTCCGTCCTGGAGTTCGGTATGCGGCGAGAACTTTTAAGAACCTCTTACGCGCGCGCCGCGGGCAACCCGCGTGTCGGTCGAGCGCCGATTGGTCGAGCGCCGGGAGTGTTGACGGCTTGCTTACCAGTTGCGCGCTAGAGCGGGCGGCGATGAACGTTCAGTCCAGGATCGAGCCCGCCAAGGGTGTCAGCGACGCGCGTCCGCGCTCCGCGGTCAGCGGCGCCGTGGGCTTCGTCGGTCTGGCAGGCCTGGTGGCGTGGGCAGCGTTGTCGCGCGCTTACGGCTTTTCGGGGCCAGACGCGTCGCTGGTCGCGCTGTTGGCTTGTGCGGTGCCGATGATCCTCTGGTCGCTGCTTGTCGATCGTGTTCATCGCAATCCGACGACGGGGATCGACTGGGACGCGCCACCGCGTGCTGTCCGCGAGACGATCGATGTCACCCTCGTCAAGATCACCGGCATCTGGACGATCTGGGGGACGATCGGCGCGCTCTATTGCATCGGGCGCTGGTATTGGGCGCCGCCCTATCTCTATGCGATGGAGTTGTTCGCTTATTCGGCCGTGCCGATGCTCGCTCTATCGGTGCCTTACGTGCTGTGGATCGACCGGCGGCTGCGGGAACCGCGCGACGGCGCCTGGCACTTCGGCCGGCTGGTGATCGGCCGGCCCGACGGAGTGGATCGCGAGGCAGTTTACGATTTCCTCCGTTCTTGGGCGATCAAGGCCTTCTTCCTCGCCTTCATGGTCTCGATTGTTCCCGGCAACTGGGCCGATCTGGTGCGCGCGACGGGCGAGGACATCGCCGCGGATCCGATCAGCCTCGCGCGCTGGCTGATCAGCGCGATGTTCCTGATCGACGTCGCCTTCGCCACGGTCGGCTACGCGCTGACGATGAAGCCGCTCGATGCGCATATCCGCTCCGCCAATCCTTACGCATCGGCGTGGATGGCGGCGCTGATCTGCTACCCGCCGTTCATCATGATGTCGCCCGGCGGGCCGCTCGATTACCATCCCGGCACCGCCGACTGGATTCACTGGCTGGAGGGCATGCCGCTCGCGTCGGCGGCGATGGGCGCGGTCCTGGTGGCGCTCACCGCGGTCTATGCCTGGGCCACGGTGGCGTTCGGCATCCGCTTCTCCAACCTCACGCATCGGGGCATCCTGACCCACGGCCCCTATGCCTGGTCAAAGCACCCTGCCTATCTTTCGAAGAACATCTTCTGGTGGCTGGCGACGCTGCCCTTCCTCGCGACATCCGGAAATCCGGTCGACATGATCCGCAACACCGTGGTGCTGGCGCTGGTCAGCGGCGTCTACTACTGGCGCGCGCGAACCGAGGAGCAGCACCTCTCCGCAGATCCCGATTATGTCGCCTATGCGCGCTGGATGGATCGGCACGGGCCGGTGCCGCGCGCTTTCGCTGCCTTGCGCGGTGTGATCGCGCGCCGCGCATCGGCGCCTGCCGCATAGAAAAGACCGCGGAAAACCGCGGCCTTTCCCTTGTCAGCGATGTTGTGCCGCTTAACGGAGCATGCCCGGATCGGGCTGATCGTCCGGCGTCGGGGTCGGCGACGGCGTGGGGTCCGGCTGCGGAGCAGGCTCGGGGGCGGGCCCCGGATCGGGCGTGGGGGCAGGCTCTTCGGTCGGCCCCGGCTGCGGTACCGGTGCTACCTGGGAAATGCCCGGGCTAGCGAAGGCGAGAGCCGTCGCGCCGGCAGCGGTCAGGAAAAGCATCCGGTTCATATTGCGCATCGGTCTTTAACCTCTTTGTTTCTTGATCTTCAGTTCAGTCGAAACGGTATCGCGTACCGAGATCCCCAATATGGGTGAGACTATGTGGGCTGTCTTGCTTCGTGCGGGGAACTGCGGCCTGAGCGCGGCTGACGACCCTTTCCGTTCGTTACGCGCGACGAACGGAGCCGAATTCTGCAGTCGGACGAGATCTAAAAGCTCTGCTCGGCGTAGATGCGGCTGATATCGCCGCCCCATTCGCCGTGGAAACGGTCGAGAAGCCGCTCCGCCGGTGTCTTCCCGGTCGCGATCACATCGCGCAGCGGATCGAGAAAGCCGCTTTCATTGTCGCCTGCGGCATTGGTTTTGGCGCGCGCATTGAGTCCGGCCTCTGCGATGGCGAGGATGCGGCCGCCCAATTCCCGCAACCTACCGCCGCCCGGAACCGCCGCCTTCAGCGCCTGCTCTGGCACCGCATCACGTAGCGTCTGGCGCTCGGCGATCGTCCAGTGCTTCACTTCGTCCCACGCCGCGTCGAGCGCGGCATCGTCGTAGAGCAGCCCGACCCAGAGCGCGGGCAGCGCGCAAATCCGGCTCCAGCGTCCGCCGTCGGCTCCGCGCATCTCGAGAAAGCTCTTCAGCCGTACTTCGGGGAAGGCGGTGGAAAGATGGTCGTGCCAGTCGGAGCGGCGCGGCTTTTCGCCGGGGAGCTCCGGAAGCTTGCCTGCAAGGAAATCGCGGAACGAGCGGCCCGCGACATCGATGTAGCGACCGTCGCGGAACACGAAATACATCGGCACGTCGAGCATATAGTCGGCGTAGCGCTCGTAGCCGAAGCCATCCTCGAACACGAAGGGTAGCATGCCCGTCCGGTCGGGATCGGTGTCGGACCAGATGTGGCTGCGGAAGGAGAGGAAGCCGTTGGGCTTGCCCTCGGTGAACGGAGAATTTGCGAACAGCGCGGTCGCGAGCGGCTGCAGCGCAAGGCCGACGCGGAACTTCTTCACCATGTCCGCCTCGCTCGCATAGTCGAGGTTGGTCTGGATGGTGCAGGTGCGCAGCATCATATCGAGGCCGAGCGAGCCGACCTTGGGCATGTAGTTGAGCATGATTCTGTAGCGGCCCTTGGGCATCACGGGGAGGTCGGCGCGCGTCTTGTCCGGCCACATGCCGAGCCCCAGGAAGCTGATGCCGAGCCGATCGCCGATCGCCTTGACCTGTTCCAGATGGCGTCCGGCCTCGGCGCAGGTCTCGTGCAGGTGGCGCAGCGGCGCGCCGGAGAGTTCGAGCTGCCCCGCGGGCTCCAGGCTGATCGTGCCGTCAGGCCCCGAGAGCGCGATGACGTTGCCATTCTCCTCGACCGGCACCCAGCCGAACTCGGTCATCGCCATGAGGAGGTCGCGGATGCCGCCCGGCTCGGCATAGGAGGGCGCACGATGATCATCGCGGCGGTAGACGAACTTCTCATGCTCGGTGCCGATGCGCCACGCGTCGCGCGGCTTCTCGCCCTTGGCGAAGACGGCGAGCAGATCGTCGCGGCTTTCGATGATCGGATCGAAGCTGTGGGTGCCGGTGCGCGTCGTCATCGCCGCGCTCTAGCCGCGCCCGTTGAGCCGCGCCAGCCGGTTTCGCATTGCTACCCGTTCCAGTCCCCGGCCGCCGCCATCCAGACCGCGATCGCAGCGATGGCGGCCGTGTCGGCGCGCAGGATGCGTGGGCCAAGGCTCACCGCACGCGCCGCCGGATGCGCGCGGATCGCGGCGCCTTCCTCGTCGGTGAAGCCGCCTTCGGGACCGATCAATATCGCTGCCGGGCCGGGGGATGGCGCAAACGCCACGCCGCCGCGCTCGTCGGCGAAGTAGAGCGCGCGATTCTCGGGCCAGCCCTTCAGCGCCGCTTCCAGCGGTTGCAGCGGTGCGAGTTCGGGCAGCGCCGTCCGTTCACACTGTTCGGCCGCCTCGACAACGTGCGCCTCAAGCCGCTCCATGTTGAGCTTGTCGACGATCGTTCGCCGCGTCGTCACCGGCATAAGTCGCGCGACGCCCATCTCGGTCGCCTTCTCGATCATCCAGTCGATCCGCCCGCGCTTGATCGGCGCGAACAGCAGCCACAGGTCGGGCACCGGCTCGCGGTCGCGCAGCTTGTGTGTGACGGTCAGAATCGCCCGCCGCTTCCCGACCTCGACGATCTCGGCGAGCCATTCGCCGGTGCGGTCGTCGAACAATTTGACTTGGTCGCCCGGCCCGAGCCGGAGCACGGCGCCGAGATAGGAACCTTCGACCGTGATCGAGAGGCCTTGGGCCAGCGTATCCTGCACGAACAGGCGGGGCAGGCTGTGCGGCGGCCAGGCGGGGGTTGCGGGCATCCGGCTGACCTACCCGCTCGTCCCGAGCGAAGTCGAGGGGCGTTGGTCGCGACGTAAGAGTGCCCTCGACTTCGCCCACGACGAACGTAGTAGAGAGGTCGCCATGGTCCATAGCGACGACATCGTTCCTGACAGCGAGCGGCGCGGATTGATCGGCGCCTTGCCGGCACCGCTGCGTCCCTATGCCTCGCTGATGCGGCTCGATCGCCCGATCGGTGCCTGGCTGCTGTTCTGGCCCGGAGCCTGGAGCGTCGCGCTGGCGGGGCTCGGCGGCAACGGCATCGCGCTCATCCTCTGGCTCGCGCTCGGCGCCTTCGCGATGCGGAGCGCGGGCTGCGTCTACAACGACATCGTCGACCGCGAACTCGACGCGAAGGTGGAGCGCACGCGGCTCCGGCCGCTCGCCAACGGACGGGTGTCGCTGAAAGGGGCCTGGGCGCTACTGATCGGGCTTAGCCTCGTCGGCCTGATCGTACTGCTCCAGCTTCACCGCACCGCGCGGATCGTCGCGCTGGCCAGCCTCGCGCTAGTCGCGGCTTATCCTTTTATGAAGCGGATCACCTGGTGGCCGCAGGCGTGGCTCGGACTGGTCTTTTCCTGGGCGGCGCTGGTCGGCTGGCCGGCGGTGACGGGCAGGATCGAGGCGCCGGCGCTGTGGCTCTACGCCGGCTCCATCCTGTGGGTGATCGGCTACGATACGATCTACGCCTTGCAGGACCGCGAGGACGATGCGCTGGTCGGCGTCAAATCCTCCGCCCGCGCGCTTGGGCGACATACGCGGCTCGGCATTGGCATCTGCTATGCCGGTGCGCTGCTGCTCTGGTCGGTCGCGATCGGCTCGGTGCGTGACGACTGGCTCGCGCAATTGGCTTTGGCGCCCGTCGCGATGCACCTTCTCTGGCAGGTCGCCGCGCTGAAGCCCGATGATGGCGCCGACGCGCTCGCCAAATTCCGCTCCAATCGCTTCGCGGGCCTGCTGGTGTTTCTCGGCTGCCTGGTCGTTGGGACGAGCGGCTGAACCTGCCGGCTCGCGCCTTTGCCTTTTCGCCGCGCGCGGCCTAAGCGCTCGCGATGCTTAGTGTGAAGGATGCCGAGGCGCGCGCCGCCGGTCTGGTCGAGCGCGCGGTCCAGGCGGGTGCCGACGCCGCCGATGCGCTTTACGTCGGCGATGCCTCGACCAGTGTGAACGTGCGCCTGGGCGCGCTGGAAAGCGTCGACCGGTCTGAGGGCGAGGAGATCGGCCTCCGCCTCTTCGTTGGCCGCCGATCGGCCAGCGTTTCCTCTTCCGACCTGTCGGACGCCGCCCTGGGCGCGCTGGTCGAGCGCGCGGTCGCGATGGCACGCGAGGCGCCGGAGGACCCCTATGCGGGACTCGCCCCGCGCGACCGGCTGATGCAGAGCCATGGCGTCGACGTCGACGGTGATGACGGCGCCGACCCGTCCCCCGCCGATCTCAAGACGCGCGCTTTGGAGACCGAGGAAGCGGCGCGCGCCGTCGCCGGCATCACCAACAGCGAAGGCGCTGGTGCGAGCGCGGGGCGGAGCAGCATCGCACTGGCGACCAGCGACGGGTTCGCGCGTGGCTATTCGACCAGCGGTTACAGCGGCGGCGCGAGTGTCGTCGCAGGGTCGGGCGGGGCGATGCAGCGCGATTATGCCCAGCACAGCGCGCGACACTTGGAAGACCTAGATCCAGCGGAGGAGACGGGGCGCTTGGCGGGCACGCGTGCGGTCGCACGGCTCAACCCCGTCCGCGTGCCCAGCGGCGCGATGCCGGTGGTGTTCGATCCGCGCGTCGGCGGGTCGCTCGTCGGGCATCTGATTTCCGCCATCAACGGCGCGGCGATCGCGCGGCGAACAAGCTTCCTCCTCGACCGCGAAGGCGATCGCATCTTTGCGGAAGGCATTACCATCCGCGACGATCCGCACCGGCCGCGCGGGCTGCGCTCCAAGCCGTTCGATGGCGAGGGACTGCCGACCCGCGCCAGCGATCTCGTCGCAGACGGCCGCCTCACCGGCTGGCTGATGGACAGCGCCACGGCGCGCCAGCTCGGCCGCGAGCCCACCGGTCACGCCGCGCGCGGCGTCGGCGGATCGCCGGGCGTCAGCGCAACCAACGTCGATCTGCTGCCTGGCCGCATCGGTCGCGACGCGCTGCTCGCCGATATCAAGCGCGGCATTTACGTCACCGAACTGATCGGGCAGGGCGTCAATCCGGTCACCGGTGATTACAGCCGCGGCGCATCCGGCTTTCTCATCGAGGACGGCGCGATCGGCCCTGCGGTGGCGGAGATCACGATCGCCGGCAACCTCGTCGAGATGTTCGCCGCGCTCGTCCCTGCCGACGATCTTGAGCATCGCCGCGCGGTTAACGTGCCGACGCTCCGCATCGACGGGATGACGATCGCCGGTGCTTGAGGCGGTCTCTCATATCGCCGCGGAAGCGGGCGCGATGGCGGCGGCGCGCTGCGGCGGCGAGTTTCGCCGCTGGGAGAAGGTGCCAGGCCATCCGGTCTGCGACATCGATCTCGAAGTCGATTCCTTCCTGCGCGAGAAATTGTCCGCGCTTGATCCCGAAGCGGGCTGGCTTTCGGAAGAGACGCTAGACGACAGCCATGCGCGCATCGGCCGCCGCCGGATATGGGTCGTCGATCCGATCGACGGCACCCGCGACTATCTGCGCGGCCGCCCCGGCTGGTGCGTGTCGGTCGCGCTGGTCGAGGATCGGGTGCCGCTGATCGGCGTGCTCGATGCGCCGGCGCGCGGCGAGCATTGGTGGGCCGAGCGGGGGAAGGGGGCATTTCGGAACGGTGTGCCGCTCCGCGCTAGCGATCGCGTGGCGCTGCCCGGCGCGCGCGTTCCCGCCGACACGCTACCCCAAGTCGATCGCGATCTGGAGGCGGTGTTCAAACCCAATTCGATTGCGCTGCGCATCGGGATGGTGGCCGCGGGCGAGGCCGATCTGGTCGCGACTCTGCGCTGGGGCTTCGAATGGGACATCGCCGCCGCGGCACTGATCGCCAGTGAAGCGGGCGCCACCGTCAGCGGTGCGCTCGGCCAGCCGCTGACCTTCAACACCGCATCGGGCGAGGCCTTCGGCGTGCTTGTCGCCGCCCCCGGCATCCACCGCGCCGCCGTGGAGCGCCTCCGCGAGCGGGCGGAAGCGGCGGTTTAGCGTCTCATGTCATCCCCGCGAAAGCGGGGATCCATAGCACGGCACGACTGGGTTCCCGCTTTCGCGGGAATGACAAATTAGAAGTTACGCGCGGCCTTGCTCACTTCCCCGTCCAGCCCGGTCCACGAACCGCGCGGCCGGGCTTGGCGCCGGTATGCTCGCCGTCCTTCAGCACCGCGATGCCGTTCACCAGCACGTCCCTCACGCCCACCGCATATTGGTGCGGCTTCTCGAAGGTCGCCTTGTCGGCGATCGCCTTCGGATCGAACACGACGATGTCGGCATAAAAACCGGGCTTGAGCTGACCGCGCTCCTTGATCTTGAGCTGCGCGGCCGGAAGCGCGGTCAGCCGCCGGATCGCCTCGGGCAGCGGGATCACCTTTTCGTCGCGGACATATTTGCCGAGGAAGCGCGCGAAGGTGCCGTAGGCGCGCGGGTGCGGATTGCTGTTGAGGAAGAGGCCCTCGGTTGCCACGCTTCCCGCGTCCGAACCCACCATCGTCCACGGCCAAGCGATGTTGCGGCGGATATTCTCCTCGCTCATGTGGAAGAAGGCGGCGCCGACCCGGCTGTCGTCCTCGATGATGAGGTCGATGATCGTGTCCTCGGGGCTGGTGCCCCGCTCCTTGGCGACGGCGGCCAGCGTCTTGCCGGTCAGCGGTTGCAGCTTCGGGTTTTTGAAGTCGAGCAGCAGCACCTTTTCCGGCCCGCCCGCGTCGCGCATCAGATTCTCCCAGCCCTCTGGCTCCGCGCGCATCTCGGCGATCACCTTGGCGCGCGTCGCGGGATCCTTGAGCCGCGCGACCCAGGCGTCGTGTCCGCCCTCCTGCACCCACAAGGGCATCGTCGCGTAAAGGCCGGTCGCGCCGGCGATATATGGATAGATGTTGGCGGTGACGTCGATCCCGTCCTCGCGCGCCTTGCTGAGCTTCGCGAGCATCGGCGCGGACTTGTGCCAGTTCGCCTGCCCGCCCGGCTTCATATGATAAATCTGGACGGGCGCGCCGGTGCGGCGGCCGATTTCCAGCAGTTCGTCGACCGCCTGCTCGTAGCGCCCGGATTCGCTCCTGAGATGCGAGATATAGCCGCCTCCGAACTCGTGCGCGGCAGCGGTGAGCGCGACCAGCTCGTCGGTATCGGCGAAATTGCCCGGCGCGTAGATCAGCGAGGAGCCGACCCCCATTGCGCCCTCGCGCATCGCCTGGCGGACGAGATCCTGCATCGCCACCATCTGTTCGGGCGTCGCCTTCCTGTTGTCGCGGCCGACCTCGTGGATGCGCACGGTGGCGGCGCCGACGAACGAGGCGATGTTGGTGGAGATGCCGCGCTTCTCCATATAGGTCAGATAATCGCCGAGGCTGGTCCAGCCGATGTCGAACTTGAACGCGTCCTGGCCCTTGGTTTCGACCGCCTTCATCTCGTCGTTCCATGGCCCCATCGACCAGCCTTCGCCCATCACCTCGAGCGTCACGCCCTGCTTGATGTCGCTCATCGAGCGGCCGTCCTGGATCAGCGAGACATTCGCCCAGCTCAGCATGTTGATGAAGCCGGGGGTGACGGCCATGCCATTGGCGTCGATGAGGCGATCGGCGGTCTTGCCCTTGAGATCGCCGATCGCCGCGATCCGGTCGCCTTCGACTGCGACGTCCGCCGCGACCGGCGCGGCGCCGGTCCCGTCATAGACGCTGCCGCCGCGGATGATGATGTCATAGTCCGCGGCCAGCGCGGGCGAAGCCGCCGCGAGCGCAAGCGCGATAATCGATCTCAACATGCTGCCTCCCTGTTATGCAAGCGAGGCTAGCGCGGGCAGCGGCATCCGTCACCCCAGTCCCCGGCGCACAAGAAGGCCGGCCGTTTTTTTAGGAACGGCCGGCTCAAAAAGGCAAAGCGGCACGGGCGGATGGGGCACGCCCGCGCCGTGGGGATCAGGCGGCGAGGGGCAGCGCCTCCACAGGCTGCGTGATGACCGCGGCGTCCGCCTCCACCTCCGCCTCGACGGCGGGCCGGCGCGGATCGGGCGCGAGCAGGCGGGAGGCGAGAACGATCAGCCCCGCGCCGAAATAACCCGCGATGGTTGCCACCGGCTGGAAGAACAGCAGCAGCGGCAGCGCGATGCGAAGATAGATCGGGTTGAACCCGAAGTCCTGCCCCAGCGCCTCGCACACGCCGAACAACGTATCCTGCCGGGTGAAAAGGTTGCGCCGCTCGTTCTGCATCGTGCTGGTCCTTCGCTACCGGCGGTCCCTACCGCCTCATGCCCTCCACTGAGCACGGACCGTGCCAGTTTTTCTGGCCTAAAGTTTTCAAGGGGTTAGCGCGCTCAAGATGTAAGAACTGCTGTCCGATAGCGGACAAAGGGCCGAATGTTGGGAATCTACGCCAACTGACCGCCTCGCGCTCGTGCGCATTGCGGAGCGAACCCGTTGCGAACTGCACAAGGAGCAGGCATTCAGTGAAGATGGAACCGGTAGCCGACATGAAAGACGAAGCAAAAAGCGTGAAGAGTTCTGCGCGGCTGCGCGCCGACGAGATCAAGCCGTTCCGCTGCAAGAACCTGATCGCCGTCATCGAAAATCCGAGCGACATCAAGAATATCGGTACGGTGATCCGCAACGTGAATGCGCTCGGCGTCGAGAAGGTCTATGTCGTCGATACCCGCCGGTCTTTACCTGACGACTGGCAGGAATTGCGCGATCAGCGGGCGGTATCGAAGACCTCGGTCTCGGCCGTCAAATGGACGTTCGTACGGCGTTTCGACAGTACCGACGATTGCTTCGACCATCTCGAGACAAATGGCTTCACGTCGATCGTCACTTCGCCGCACGTGAAAGGCAAGGCTAGCATCTTTCTCCACGAAGGCGATTACACCGCCCACACCAAGCTTGCGGTATGGTTCGGCAGCGAAGCAGTCGGCATCAGCGATCGTGCGGTGGAACGCAGCGCGATGTGCGTCTGCATTCCGATGTTCGGAATGATCGAAAGCCTCAACCTCGGTACGAGTTCGGGAATCGTCCTTTACGAAGTCGCCAAGCAGCGCCGCGAATATCAGAGTCGATATCGGCTCCGAAAAAAGCGGGGTGAGCGGGCGACGCCCCTGCCGACGGTTTTGCCGCCCAAATAGCCGCCGCGCATGTCCGGCCCATGCTAAAACGGCATCTTCAAAGCAGCTTAGCGCAATCTTAATCGTCCGAAATGCATATAAATTCCCGGGCCGTGTCTTTGGCATCCGGGGGAGCGCTCAGCATGCGATGGATAGGATGTGCCGAGCGCGACGCTCGGGCGCACAAGCCGGGCTTATTGCGTCGCCTGCTGCGCGATCAGCGCGGTACCACCCTCGCGATGATGACCGCGGGCCTGTTTCCGGCCATTGCTGCCGTCGGCTCCGCGGTCGATCTCGGGCGCGTCTTTCTCGTGCGCAGTCAAATGCAGGCGGGCGTCGACGCCGCTGCTTTGGCCGGCGCGCGATCGTTCGGCGTGACCGACGCGTCTCGCGTCGATTCCCGCGACCAGCAGGTGAATGCCTATTTCCGGGAGAATTTCCCGGACGATTTCCTGGGTTCAGGGGAGATCAAGCCCAAGCCCACCTTCAACACCGTGCGCGGGATCAACGTCACGCGGGTCGATGCCAGTACCGACTTGAAGATGGTCTTCATGCAGATCTTCGGCGTCAAGCCGAAGAAGATCAGCGTGGTGGCGGTGGCGGAGCTCCAGCCCAAGCCGCTCGAGGTCATGGTCGTCCTCGACGACACCGGATCGATGCAGACGAAGCTCGGCAGCAGAAGCCGCATGGCCGCGCTCCAGGACGCGATGTACGACTTCATCAACATCCTCCACCAGGGGTCCGAACAGCGCAAGGAACTGGCGCTCGGCATGGTGACCTATACGGTGACGACCAATGTCGGCGGCATTTTAAAGTCCGCCGGGGTGCCGATCGAAAATCGCGACGGTTTCATCAACGTCGGCAGCTATACCGGAGGCGTCAGCAGCTTCCCGGACAATCCGCTGGGCTGGAAGGGTTGTGTCGAGAATGACAAGACCGTGCGCGACGTCGGCAACACCGCGACGGTGTTCGAGGACGGCGCTTGGGACGTCGACAAATATCTTCCAGGCGAGACTGACGCGAAGGGCGTCGTGCGGGACAACGCGCGGCCCTACCATTATCCGCCGAGCACCAATTCGAACGGCTCGTTCGTCACCACGGCGAAGGTCGCGACCGATTATCGGGCGAGCCATGCGAACACCGATACAAGCGACGGGCGCCGCAACAACCTCTATTATCTTCACACCGCGGGCAACATGGCCGGGGGCGAGGCGCTCGCCAATGCGCCGGCCTACCGGCAGCATTTCTACGACATGTATATCGGGCTCAACGCAAATGCGTCGAACCCGGCGGACGACGTCATCGTCAAGAATGACGGGACCGACGGCTATTATGCGCCCGGCTCCGGCCCCGGCTGGAAGGTAAAATATTCGCGCATCCCGTATATAACCGACACGCGCGACTGGTCCTTCGCCAACCCGAAATACGGCTATCCGACCGCCACCGGCTACACGCTCAAGATGACGACGCCCAACTGGCAGTGCCCGGAGCCGTCGATGGACGTGCAGTATAACCGGCCGAAGTCCGACTATACCAATTACATTCGCGACAAGAATTATCCGCTGATGCCGGCCAGCGGCACGCTGCATCATATCGGCATGCTCTGGGGCTACCGGCTGCTCACGCGCGACGATCGCTTCACCCGCGTCAACCCGGTGCCGTCCGAGCGGCCACTTCGCGCGCTTGTGTTCATGACCGATGGCGACACCCAGGCCAATGGTGATGCCATGTGGTACGGCTCCTACGGGTCACTCCGCGAGAAGCGCATCACCAACAGCACGGACGCGAACACCTTCAAGACGCAGATCATGCGCCGCTTCGCAAAGGTCTGCGAGAATGCGAAGCGTGATGGCATCGCCGTCTATATCGTGTCGCTGCTGCCGGCACCGGGCGGGACGCGCGATTATTTCCGCGGCTGTGCCGGCTCCAACTATCTCGAGACGGACTCCGCGGAGACGATCAAGAACGCCTTCCAGCAAATCGCGGTCGACCTCGTCGACCTCCACCTGGTGCAATGACGATGCGTCGCCTCCACCGGCTCTTCGCCCACAAGCACGGCATCGCCGCAGTAGAGTTCGCCGTCCTCGCGCCGGTCATGGCGTTGCTGATTGCGAGCACGGTCGAGGCCGGCCAGATCATGATGATCCGCACCACCCTGGAGGGCGCGGTCGGCGAAGCCGCAAGGGCGGCGATCGCCGACCTCGCGCTGTCCGACGATGATCGCGATACCGCGATGCGCGCCTACATCGGCAAGCGCATGTCGCCCTACAATATGGTCGAAGGCGGCGAACTCGAGATCGAAACCAAGGTCTTCCGCACCTTCGGCAGCGCGTATCCGGAGGCGTATCAGGATTTGAACGGCAACGGGCAGTATGATCCGCCGACCGAAAGCTTCCCGGGCGAGCCTTTCGACGATCGCAACCGCAATGCGACGCGCGATCTTGCCGTGCCGGTCGAGGGCAAGCTCGGCGGCCCCGGCGACGTCGTGGCTTACACCGCCGTATTCCCAGCCCGGGTCTATTTCGGGTTTCTTTCGGGCATATTCGGCAAGGATGGCGGCTTCACCGTCCGCGCGAGCGCCGTCGTCCGGAACGAGCCGGTCGTCAAGGCGGCGACACTTTGATGCGCGCTTTCATCACGCTGGGCAGGTTTGAACGAAGCCGTAACCTGCGGGAGAACGACGCGGGCATCTCGTTCGTGGAGTTCGCTCTGATCCTTCCGCTCTTCATCGGAACGATGGCGGCGGGGCTCGAGATGGCCAATCTGCTGCTCGCCAACATGAAGGTGCAGCGTCTCGCGACGATGACCGCCGACATGGTCGCGCAGCGCGGCGCGTCTGAAAAGCAGATATCGGAGATGCAGCTCTACGACGTCCTGTCGGCGCTCGATATTGCGGCGGACCCGCTCGACGTGCGCGAGCGGGGAAGGGTGATCGTCACCGCCGTGCTGGGCGAGGACAGCAACGCGGACGGAACTGTCGACGTCAACCGCATCAAATGGCAGCGGTTCGACGGCAAATATGTCGGCGCCGTCCCCATTCTCGGCTGCCACACCGCGGTGACGTCTGCGACGCTTCAGCACGCTAGAGCACTGATCTTGAACGAAGCGATGTTCCACGCGCAGGTGACGTATCGCTACGAGCCGATCTTCGACATCGGTGCCGTGGAGTTCTTCAACGTGCCGACGACGATCACCCGCACCGCCGCCTTCCGCGGCCGCGGGTCGATTTTCAAGCCGGTGCTGTCGGTCGAAGGCTATCCGCCTAAGCAGAATTGCACGTCCGCCAACGGGCTTTGACCTGCCCGATAGCGGCTCGCGATCACTGATCCAGGAAGCTGCGCATCTTCCGTGAGCGGCTCGGGTGCTTCAGCTTGCGGAGCGCTTTGGCCTCGATCTGGCGGATGCGTTCGCGGGTGACGCTGAACTGCTGGCCGACTTCCTCTAGCGTGTGATCGGTGTTCATGCCGATACCGAAGCGCATGCGCAGCACGCGCTCCTCGCGCGGCGTCAGTGAGGCGAGGACGCGCGTCACCGTCTCCTTGAGATTCGCCTGGATCGCGGCATCGACCGGGATCACCGCATTCTTGTCCTCGATGAAATCGCCGAGGTGCGAATCCTCCTCGTCGCCGATCGGCGTTTCGAGGGAGATCGGCTCCTTGGCGATCTTCATCACCTTGCGGACCTTCTCGAGCGGCATAGAGAGGCGCTCGGCCAGTTCCTCCGGGGTCGGCTCGCGGCCGATCTCGTGGAGGATCTGGCGGCTGGTGCGGACCAGCTTGTTGATCGTCTCGATCATGTGGACCGGGATGCGGATGGTGCGCGCCTGATCGGCGATCGAACGGGTGATCGCCTGTCGGATCCACCAAGTTGCATAAGTGCTGAACTTGTAACCGCGGCGATATTCGAATTTATCGACCGCCTTCATCAGCCCGATATTGCCTTCCTGGATGAGGTCCAGGAACTGCAGGCCGCGGTTGGTGTATTTCTTGGCGATCGAGATGACGAGGCGCAGGTTCGCCTCGACCATTTCCTTCTTGGCGATGCGCGCCTCGCGCTCGGCCTTCTGCACCTGATTCACGATGCGGCGGAACTCGGCGAGGCTCATGCCCGTCGCCAGCGCGATCTCGCTGATCTCGACGCGAATGCGGTCGATCGTGTCGGCTTCGGCCTCGCAAAAAGCCGCCCACTTCTTATCGGTGCCGCAAACGCGCTCGACCCAGCCTTCGTCTAGCTCGTGGCCCATATAGGCGTCGAGAAACGCCTTGCGCGGCACCTTGTGGCGCTCCGCGAGGCGCAGCATCTGTCCGCCCAGCGCGGTCAGGCGGCGATTGTAGCTGTAGAGCTGATCGACGAGATATTCGATCTTGGCGTTGTGAAACTGCATGCTCTCCACCTCGGCGGTGAGCTCTTCGCGCAGCTTCTGATATTTGCCTTCGTCGCCCTTCGGGAAAGCCTCGCCCGCCGACATCGCGACCATCCGCGAGACCTGGATCTTGGCGAATTTCTTGTAGAGGCCGGTGATCCGGGCGAAGCGCTCCAGCGCCGCGGGCTTCAGAGTCTCTTCCATCTGCGCGAGGGAGAGCGTGTTGTCCTCTTCCTCTTCCTCGACGGGGCGCTTGGCGCGGCGCTCGATCAGGCCGTCCTCGTCCTCTTCCTCCTCGGCGGTCTCCTCGACGTCCTCCTCTTCCTTGAAAGAGGGGCCGGCGGTCGATTCCGAAATGTCGGCGCCTTCCTCATCCTCGGCGCTCGCGACCTGCTCGGGGGTCGGGCCCTTGGAGAGCATGGCTTCCAGGTCGAGGATCTCGCGGAGCTGCATCTCGCCCGCGTTGAGCGCATCGGACCATTGGATGATGGCGTTGAAGGTGATCGGGCTCTCGCACAGCCCCCAGATCATGGTGTCGCGGCCAGCCTCGATGCGCTTGGCGATCGCGATCTCGCCCTCGCGGCTCAGCAGCTCGACGGCGCCCATCTCGCGCAGATACATGCGGACGGGATCGTCGGTGCGATCGACCGTCTCCTTCTTCTTCTCGACGACGAACATGCCGTCGCCGCCCTCTTCGGGCGTCTCGTCGGCGGCGGGCTCGGCCTCGCCTTCCTCGTCCTGCTCTTCATTCTCGACGATGTTGACGCCCATCTCCGAGAGCGCGGACGTGATGTCCTCGATCTGATCGGTGGACATCCCGCCGACGACGTCGTTGAGCTCGTCATAGGTGATCACGCCGCGCTTCTTGGCGCGCGCGATCAGCTTCTTGATCGAAGCCTCGTTGAGATCGATGAGCGGCGCATCGCCGTTCTCGGGCTTCTCGTTCGCTTCGACCGTGGTGTTCTTTGCCATCTAGACGCCTTAATCCATTTTCAGCCCGCGTCGCCTTCGACCAGCGTCGCGAGCTGCCTGTCCGCCTCATCCTTCGCCGCGCGGAGCCGCTGCTGCTCCAGAAACGCGGCTTCCTCACCGGTCTCCTTCAGCCGGGCCGTGGCGGCACCGAGCGCCGCGTCGATCCCCGGCCGCGCCGCCAGACTGTCGATCACCAGAACGAGATCGCGTCGCGCGCGTTCCGGGTCGGCATCTCGGCGGTTGAAGGAAAAGGCCAGTCCACTGAGGCGCAGATCCTCCGCAAGAGCACCCACGCCAGCTTGCGCCAATATGGTATTTAGCGCCTCGCTATCAAGATAGCTGTTCGCCATCGCCGCATCGATCAGCGAATCGCGCAGCCGCATGTCGTCGCGAGCGGCGAGCGGCAGCGCCGCAATGGCTTCGCTGTGCGCCGCAATCAGGTCTGGATGACGGAGCAGTCCGGCCAGCGCGGCGCGGCCGCTCACTCCGGCGAGCGAGTCCCCCGGCACGGCGCGGACAGTGCGCGGCCCTGCCGAAAAGCGACGTCCGGGGCCGCCCGGCGACCATTGCCGCTGAGGGCGGACCAGCGCGTCGTAGCGGCCGAGCAGTTCGGCGCGGTAGCGTTCGCGGACATCGCCGTCGCCGACCGTGCCGCTGAGGTCGAGCAGGCGGCGGCGAAGGCCCGCCTTCTGCTCGGGTGTGATGAGCGGCTCGGCGTCGCGCTCGTGCCGCCAGAGCCGGTCGACGAGATGCTCGGACGCGGCGAGCAATGTCTCCAGCGCGTCGCGTCCGCCGCCGCGCACCAGATCGTCGGGATCCTGGCCAGCGGGCAGGGTGATGAAGGCGAGGCTCCGTCCTGGCCCGACGTGCGGAAGCGCCCGAAGCGCGGCGCGGATCGCGGCCTTCTGCCCCGCGGCGTCGCCGTCGAAGCAGAGCAAAGGGGCAGGGGAGAGCTTCCACAGCCGCGCGAGTTGTTCCTCGGTCAGCGCGGTGCCCAGCGGGGCCACCGCCTCGCCGATCCCCGCCTGGTCGAGCGCGATCACGTCCATATAGCCTTCGACAACGATCACGCGCCCCGCAGTGCGCGATGCGGCGGCGGCGCGGTCGAGATTGTAGAGCGTCCGCCCCTTGTCGAAGAGCGGCGTGTCGGGGGAGTTGAGATATTTGGGCTCACCGGCGCCGAGGATCCGCCCGCCGAACGCGATCACGCGCCCGCGCGGATCGCGGATCGGGATCATCAGCCGCCCGCGGAACCGGTCATAGGGCTCGCGATCGTCGTCGGGCTGGATCAGCAGCCCCGCCTCGATCAGCGCCTCATTGCCGAAATCCCGTAGCGCGCTCTTGAGACGCCCGCGCGAATCGGGGGCATAGCCGATGCCGAAGGCGCGCCGCGCCGCATCGCTTATCCCGCGCCGCTCCAGATAGGCCCGCGCTTCCGCACCATCGAGCCCGCCCAACTGCTCCTCGAACCAGTTGGCCGCGGCCTCCATCACGCCATAGAGGCCCGAGGCGCGCTCGGCACGGGCCTGCGCGCGGGGATCGGCGGCGGGGACGTCCATGCCGGCGGCGTCCGCCAGTTCCTTCACCGCATCGATGAAGGGCAGACCGCGCTGATCGGTCATCCAGCGGATCGCATCGCCATGCGCGCCGCACCCGAAGCAATGGTAGAAACCCTTCTCGTCGTTGACCGTGAAGCTCGGCGTCTTCTCGTTATGGAACGGGCAGCACGCCTTATACTCGCGCCCCGCCCGGATGAGCTTCACCGACCGGCCGATCAATACGGATAGCAGAGTGCGCGCGCGAAGTTCGTCGAGAAAGGCGGGTGAGAGGGTCACAGTCGCGCCGGACGCGCAATCGCGCTCCCCTCCCGCTCGCGGGAGGGGCTGGGGGAGGGTCTGTCCGTCAAAATCTCTGCGATCCGCACCACAACGCCATCGATATTCGCAAGCACGTCATTGTTCCAGAACCGGATGACCCGATAGCCCTGGCTTCGGAGATAGGCGGCGCGGCGAGCGTCTTCTTCCGATCGCTCCGCATGCTGCCCGCCATCGACTTCGATAATCAATCGCGCGGAGCGAGACACGAAATCGCAAATGAATGGACCGATCGGGAACTGGCGATTGAAGCGGACACCTTCAATTCGGCGAGCGGAAAGATGTCGCCAGAGCAGACGCTCGGCTTCGGTGGCGTTGGCGCGCAATTCGCGGGAGCGGGCCGTCGGGCGCTTGTATCCCTTGTCCAACACGCCCTCCCCCGACCCCTCCCGCAAGCGGGAGGGGAGTCTGATTCAAGACAGCGCTGCTTTCACCAGGCCGCTGGCCTTGCCCATGTCCATGCTGCCGGCGTGGCGCTCTTTCACCAGCGCCATCACGCGGCCCATGTCCTTTACGGACGCGGCGCCGGTCTCGGCGACGATGGCGGCGATCGCGGCCTTCGCCTCGTCCTCGCTCATCTGTTGCGGCAGGAAATCCTCGATCACCGCGACTTCGGCCCTCTCGGCCTCGGCAAGCTCGGCGCGGCCGCCTTTGTCGTACATCTCGATCGATTCGCGGCGCTGCTTGACCATTTTCTGCAGCACCTCGGTCACCAGCACGTCGTCGTCCGGCTTCGCGGAGGCGGTGCGCAGCTCGATATCGCGGTTCTTGATGGCGGACTGGATGAGGCGGATGGTGGCGGTGCGGCTCTTGTCGCCGCCCTTCATGGCGGAGACCAGCGCCGCCTTGATATCGTCGCGAATCATGCGTTGTGTGCCCTGGATTTCATCGGGAAAGCGCCACGATAGCCCGACCCAAGCGGATTTGACAGATTGACGCTGCGCCTCATCGTCTCTAGCGGACGGCGCTTAGCGACATCGCCGACAAACCGACAAGGAGTGCCCGCCACCATGGCCGACGCCAAGCCTACGCCTGCGCCGAACGGAGCGACGGGCGTATTGGTATTGGCCGACGGCACAATCGTCTGGGGCAAGGGCTTCGGCGCCGAGGGCGATGCGGTGGGCGAGGTGTGCTTCAACACTGCGATGACCGGCTATCAGGAGGTGATGACCGATCCCTCCTATGCGGCGCAGATCATCACCTTCACCTTCCCGCATATCGGCAACGTCGGCGCGAACTATGAGGATGTCGAGGCGGACAATCCGCATGCGCTGGGCTGCATCGTCCGGCAGGACGTCACAGCGCCGAGCAACTTCCGCGCCGCCACCGGTTTCGTCGAATGGATGCGCTCCAACGGGCGGATCGGCCTCGCCGGCGTCGACACCCGCGCGCTGACCCGCCGCATCCGGCTGGCGGGCGCCCCCACCGGCGTGATCGCGCACAATGCGGGGGGCGAGTTCGACATCGACGCGCTGCTGGAAAAAGCGCGGAGCTGGCCCGGGCTGGAGGGCATGGACCTCGCCAAAGAGGTGTCGTGCCGCCAGATGTACCGCTGGAGCGGCGGGCTGTGGAAGCTTGGCGAGGGCTATGAGGAATTCCCCTCCCGCGAGCGGGAGGGGCTAGGGGAGGGCCTGTCCGACGCCTCCACAAGCTCTCCCCCGGCCCCTCCCGCAAACGGGAGGAGAGGTGATCTCCCGCACATCGTCGCGATCGACTACGGCTCGAAGCGCAACATCTTCCGCAACCTCGCCGATGCCGGCGCGCGGGTGACGGTGCTGCCGGCGACCGCGACCTTCGACGAGGTGATGACGCACGCGCCCGACGGCTTCTTCCTCTCCAACGGCCCCGGCGATCCCGCCGCCACGGGCGCCTATGCGGTGCCGGTGATCCGGCAGATGCTGGAGACCGGCAAGCCCCTGTTCGGCATCTGCCTCGGCCACCAGCTCCTCGGGCTTGCGGTCGGCGCGAAGACGGTGAAGATGCACCAGGGCCACCGCGGCGCGAACCATCCGGTAAAGCGGCTGGCGGACGGCCGCGTCGAGATCACCAGCATGAACCACGGCTTCGCGGTGGAGGCGGAAAGCCTGCCCGCCAATGCCAGGCCGACGCACGTGTCGTTGTTTGATGGCAGCCTCGCCGGCCTCGAACTCACCGACCGCCCCGCATTCAGCGTCCAATATCACCCCGAGGCGAGCCCCGGCCCGCAGGACAGCGTGTATCTGTTTGGAAAATTTGTGGAAATGATCGGAGAGGAATGATGGCAACTGTCCGGACGTTCGAAGTTGAGCATTTGGACAAGGCGACGCCTCATGACGAGGTAGCTTCAGCCACCGTTCGACTAGTGAACTGCGGCCGGGAGAAGTTCATTCAAATCGACACCTATGGACGTGATACCCGTGAAAGGCCTGGCAAACTTTCGCAGACCATCCGCCTCGACAAAGCGGCTTTCGAAAAGCTGGTAGCACTTGGACGTAACCATTTCTGATGCCTAAACGCACCGACATCTCTTCCATCCTCATCATCGGCGCGGGCCCCATCGTTATCGGGCAGGCGGCGGAGTTCGATTATTCGGGGACGCAGGCGGCCAAGGCGCTGAAGGCGGAGGGGTTCCGCATCGTCCTGGTCAATTCCAATCCGGCGTCGATCATGACCGACCCCGAGTTCGCCGACGCAACCTATATCGAGCCGATCACGCCCGATTTCGTCCGCCGCATCATCGAGAAGGAGCGGCCGGACGCGGTGCTGCCGACGATGGGCGGGCAGACGGCGCTCAACACCGCGCTTGCGCTCGCCAAGGACGGCACGCTCGATCGGCTGGGCGTCCAGCTCATCGGCGCCGACGCCGAAGCGATCGAGAAGGCGGAGGACCGCCTCAAGTTTCGCGAGGCGATGGACCGGATCGGGCTCGAATCGCCGCGCTCGGCGATCGCCCACAGCCTCGACGATGCGCTCTCCGCGCTCGATCAGGTGGGCCTCCCCGCCATCATCCGCCCCAGCTTCACGCTCGGCGGCACCGGCGGCGGCATCGCCTACAACAAGGACGAGTTCGTCCAGATCGTCACCGGCGGGTTGGAAGCATCGCCTACCACCGAGGTGCTGATCGAGGAATCGGTGCTCGGCTGGAAGGAATATGAGATGGAGGTGGTCCGCGACCGCGCGGGCAATGCCATCATCATCTGCTCGATCGAGAATGTCGATCCGATGGGCATCCACACGGGGGACTCGATCACCGTCGCGCCGGCGCTGACGCTGACCGACAAGGAATATCAGATCATGCGCAACGCCAGCATCGCGGTGCTGCGCGAGATCGGTGTGGAAACAGGCGGTTCCAACGTGCAGTTTGCGGTCAATCCGAAGGACGGCCGCCTCGTCGTCATCGAGATGAACCCGCGCGTGTCGCGCTCGTCCGCGCTTGCCTCCAAGGCTACCGGCTTCCCGATCGCCAAGGTCGCGGCGAAGCTGGCGGTGGGCTATACGCTCGACGAGATCGACAATGAGATCACCGGCGCGACGCCGGCGAGCTTCGAGCCGACGATCGACTATGTCGTCACCAAGATCCCGCGCTTCGCCTTCGAGAAGTTCAAGGGCTCCGAAGCGACGCTCGCCACCGCGATGAAATCGGTGGGCGAGGTGATGGCGATCGGCCGCAGCTTCCACGAGAGCCTCCAGAAGGCGCTGAGGGGCCTGGAGACGGGGCTGATCGGCCTCGACGGCGTGCGCGAGCTGTACGGCGCGCCCAAGGACGAGATCCTCGCCGCGCTGGCGGTGCCGTCGCCGGACCGGCTGCTGGTCGCCGCGCAGGCGCTGCGCGAAGGGCTGACCGTCGTCGAGATCCACGCGGTCGCCAAATACGATCCCTGGTTCCTCGACCGCCTCGCCGAGATCGTCGCGGCGGAAGAGAGCATCTGCTCGAACGGCGTGCCGCAGGATGCCGAAGGCCTCCGCGCGCTGAAGGCGATGGGTTTTTCCGACCGGCGCATCGCCGAGCTGGCGCTGAAGGCCGCCAACGTCCGCGGCGATGCGGTGAAGACGCGCACGCGCTCGTCGGGGCTGCTCCACGACGCGGTGCGCGCGATGGTCGGCGCGACGACCGAGGACGAAGTGCGCGCGCTCCGCCACAAGCTCGGCGTGCGCCCCGTCTTCAAGCGCATCGATACCTGCGCCGCCGAATTCGAGGCGAAGACGCCCTACATGTATTCGACCTACGAGGCGCCGAGCTTCGGCGAGGCCGAGGACGAGAGCGCGCCGACCGACCGCCGCAAGATCATCATCCTCGGCGGCGGCCCGAACCGGATCGGGCAGGGGATCGAGTTCGATTATTGCTGCTGCCACGCCTGTTTCGCGCTCGACGAGGCCGGCTACGAGACGATCATGATCAACTGCAACCCGGAGACGGTGAGCACCGATTACGACACGTCCGACCGTCTCTATTTCGAGCCGCTGACGGCCGAGGACGTGCTGGAGATCATCCACGCCGAGCAGCAGAACGGCGAGCTCGTCGGCGTCATTGTTCAGTTCGGCGGTCAGACCCCGCTGAAGCTCGCCGCGGCGCTCGAGAAGGCGGGGGTGCCCATCCTCGGCACCTCGCCCGACGCGATCGACCTCGCCGAAGACCGCGAGCGCTTCGCCAATCTGGTCGACAAGCTCGGCCTCAAGCAGCCCGCCAACGGCCTTGCGCGCAGCCGCGACGAGGCGATCGCGGTGGCGGAGCGGATCGGCTATCCGGTCCTGACCCGCCCGTCCTATGTGCTCGGCGGCCGCGCTATGGAGATCGTCGACGGCCCGGCGCAGCTCGACGATTATATCCACACCGCCGTCCAGGTATCGGGCGAGAGCCCGGTGCTGATCGACCAATATCTGCGCGATGCGATCGAGGTCGACGTCGATGCCATTTCGGACGGTAAGGACGTCGCCGTCGCGGGCGTGATGCAGCATATCGAGGAGGCGGGCGTCCACTCGGGCGACAGCGCCTGCTCGTTGCCGCCCTACAGCCTCGAACCCGCGATCATCGCCGAGATCGAGCGCCAGACGCGCGAGCTGGCGCTGGCGCTGGGCGTCGTCGGGCTGATGAACGTCCAGTTCGCTGTGAAAGACGGCCAGGTTTATCTGATCGAGGTCAATCCGCGCGCGAGCCGCACCGTGCCGTTTGTCGCCAAGGCGCTCGGCACGCCCATCGCCAAGATCGCGGCGCGGGTGATGGCGGGCGAGCCGCTGATGCACTTCCTCCCAATCCACCGCGACATCAAGCATATCGCGGTGAAGGAGGCGGTCTTCCCCTTCGCGCGCTTCCCCGGCGTCGATCCCGTGCTGTCGCCCGAAATGAAGTCCACCGGCGAAGTGATGGGGATTGCCGACACTTTCGCGCCCGCCTTCCTCAAGTCGCAGCTCGGCGGCAATGTCGACCTGCCGCGCGAAGGCACCGTCTTCGTCTCGG
The DNA here is from genome assembly GCF_900177405.1 of Allosphingosinicella indica. Lineage (NCBI taxonomy): Bacteria > Pseudomonadati > Pseudomonadota > Alphaproteobacteria > Sphingomonadales > Sphingomicrobiaceae > Allosphingosinicella > Allosphingosinicella indica. The sequence goes on from NZ_LT840185.1 coordinate 2,098,818, forward strand.
TCAAGGACAGCGATAAGGTGCTGATCCTGCCCGCGATCCGCGCGATCAGCGAATTGGGCTTCAAGGTCATCGCGACGGGGGGCACCGCTGATTATCTCGCCGCGCACGATGTTCCGGTGGAGCGGGTCAACAAGGTTGCGCAGGGCCGCCCGCATATCGTCGACCGGATCAAGGACGGCGCGGTTGATCTGGTCTTCAACACCACCGAGGGCTGGCAGAGCCACAAGGACAGCGCCTCGATCCGCCGCTCGGCGCTGATGGCCAAGGTTCCGATCTTCACCACCGCCGCGTCCAGCGCCGCCGTGGTGCGGGCGATTGCCGCTCTCCGGGACGAACATCTTGAAGTCCGCTCCCTCCAGGACTATTATTCCGCTTCCAGAGCGTAAGATCCTCACAATCAAAATGGATCGGGCCGTCTCGTTTTAAGGGACGGTCCTCGCGGATTTCTTTTACGAAAGGCTTGTGTGATGGCGACGGTGGAAAAGATGCCGATGCTGGCCGAGGGCTACGAACGCCTGAACGCCGACGTGCGCCATCTGAAGACCGTGGAGCGCCCCGCGATCATCGATGCGATCGAGGAAGCGCGCGCGCACGGCGATCTTTCGGAGAATGCCGAATATCATGCCGCCAAGGAGCGGCAGGGCCAGATCGAGGCGCAGATCGCCGATATCGACGACCGGCTGAGCCGCGCGATGGTGATCGATCCGACGACGCTCAGCGGCGACAAGGTCGTGTTCGGCGCGACCGTCCACCTGCTCGACGAGAACGACAAGAAGGTGAAATACCAGATCGTCGGCGAGACGGAGGCGGACGCCAAGGTCGGCCGCATCTCCTACAATTCCCCGCTCGGCCGCGCGCTCATCGGCCGCAACGTCGGCGACGAGGTGGAATTCTCGGCGCCGTCGGGCGATCGTTACTTCGAGATCGAGAAGCTCGAGTTCATCTGATCCCGGCCCGGTGCGCACTCCGCAAAGCTGGCAGAACGCACGACTGACGCTGGTCTTCGCCGGCGCGAGCGCGGCGGCGTGGATCCTGGCGACCGCGCTCGGCCTCGATCAGATGGCGGCGGTGTGGGGTGGTTTCATCCCGGCGCGGTTCGACGGCGTGGCGAGTGAACTTCCGCTTGCACCCTTGGCGCTGACCCCGCTCACCGCGACGCTGGTCCACGGCGGCATCGTCCACCTGGGTTTCAACCTGCTCATCCTGCTGTTCTGCGGCCGTGCGGTCGAAAGCATCATCGGCAGCCGCCAATATGCCGCGCTGTACCTGATCGGCGCCTATGCTGCCGCCGCGGCGCATTACGCCTCCGATCCGCATTCGACGGTGCCGATGGTCGGCGCCAGCGGCGCGATCTCCGCGGTGATCGGCGCTTATGCGATCATGTTCGGGCGCAATCGCGTGAAGGTCGCCAACCCGACGGCGGCGCTCTGGCTCAACGCGCTCTGGCTCGCCGCCGCATGGGTCGCGCTCCAGCTTCTCATCGGCGCGACATTCGAGACGAGCGGCGCCCGCATCGCCATCGCCGCGCATATCGGCGGCTTTCTTGCCGGCCTGCTGCTCGCGAAACCGCTGCTCCTGCTGCGCTATCGCGGAGCTTAATCCCGCGTTCGTCACCCTGAACTTGTTTCAGGGTCCATTGAGGAGACGGTCGCGATCCTCACCGGCATGGATGCTGAAACAAGTTCAGCATGACGGAAGGAATTACCCTTTTGCGTCCAGCTCCGGCTCGAGCAGACGGTGGAGGTGGACAACGACATATTTCATCTCGGCATCGTCGACCGTGCGCTGCGCCGCGGAGCGCCAAGCGTCCACCGCGCTCGCATAATCGGGATACATGCCGACGATATCGAGAGCCCCGAGGTCGACGAAATCGAGCCCGCGCGGATCGCGAACGCGGCCGCCGAACACCAGGTGCATCTTACTCATGGAAAATATCTTCTTGGCTGAAGGGGGAAGGATCGGCGCCCGGTTAGGCGCGGGCGCCGATCGGTTCAACCCCGCCGCGGCCGCTAGCCGCGCTTCTTCATGAATTCGACGAGCGCATCGAAGCCGTTGCGCTGCGCATAGCTGTTGAAATCGGCCGCCTGCGACATCGCCAGGTTGACGCCGCCCACGGTCAGATTGTTGACCTTATAGGCATTGCCGACCTTGGTGAGCGACCAGATGACGTTCACCGGGCGCGCTCCGGGCCTGGTGACTGTGCTGAGCACGGCGGCGCCGTTGCCCTGGTTCTGCACACGCACCACCTTCAGGTCCGCTCCCGAATAATCGTATAGCCGGTCGGCATAGGTGCCGATGATGAAATTGGGGAAGGCGGCCTTGTAGGCAGCATATTGCGCCTGGCTGATCTTGGGGCGCCATTGCTGGATCAGCCGGTCGCCGATCGCATCCACCGCGAAATGCTGGGCGAGGAGGGCACGGAACTGGCCGCGCGCCGCCTGGCGGTTGCCCTTGAGCGCGCCAAAGCCGCGATCGGCGATGGCATCGACGAACTTGCCGGGATCGGTGTTGGGGATCGCCTGCGCAGCGGCGGGCGCGAAAGCGGCAGGCGCGGCGATGCCCGCGAGGGCGACGCCGGCAGCGGCGAGGAGACGGGAAGCACGGTTCATTTCAAGCATACTCCGGATGGATGAGAGAGGGGCCGCAAGCGCGGAAAACGCTCGCGGCCCCTCATGATTAATGCGTCGAGATCAATGGGTAGTCGTGCCGCCGACCGTACCGCGGGCGGCCTTGGCGGAGGATTTCGCCGCCGCGCGCGCACCATCGGCGAGTTCGGTGAACTTCTGACGCGCGGTCTCCTTGTTGAGGCCGAGCTCGTCGAGCTTGCGGGTGCCCTCGGTGCGGGCGGCCTTGGCCGCGTCGCGCGCAGTGTCGCGGATGCGCTGGCCGAGCGCGCCGAGCGTCTTGTCCTCCTGGCGGGTGCGCGGCAGCAAGGCGGCGATCAACGCGCCGACCGCGATACCGCCGATAAGCGCGGCGCCGGGATTGCTGTCGATGCCTTCCTTTGTGCTGTCATAGGCCTCATGCGCCCGCTGGCGCGCCGCCTGGTAGGCTGCGCTGGTCTTCTCCCGCGCTGATTCGTACACCTCGTTCGCGTTCGTCTTCACGCTTTCCAGCGCGTGCGCCGCGCGGCTTTCGTCCTGCGCCTCGGGCCGGTTTTCGGTTTCGGTCGTCATCATGCTGCTCCTTGCTTTCGGCCCCGGGGGCAGGGGCTATCGGCTCTGCGGACGCCGTGTCCGCGTCTTGCTCATCTTCGGATGAGCGGTTCCTGAATTTGTTGAACGCTGCCATGATCGGCCCGCGCGCCAGGAACAGCGCCGCCGCGGCGGCGGCGCCCGACACGGCGGCAGGCCGCTCCTTGACCGCCTGGATCGCACCATCAGCGATCTCGGCACTCTTGCCTTTGACGCCGCGCAGCGCATGGCTGACGATATAATCGGGCGTCAGCCGCACCTGCAGCGCCTCGATCGTCGATGCGAGCTCCCGGTGCGCGCGGATCTGGTTGGCCTTTGCCGCGGCGAGCGCCTGCGCATGCGTCATGTCGTCCGCTCCGCCTCGGCCAAGAGCGCCTGCTCTTCCGGATCACCGGCCAGAAGCGCGACGCGCCCCATCCCGAAGCGGAACAGCGCCAAGGCGATACCGCCCAGCACGACCAGCAGCGCGATACCGGCCAGCACCGGCCCGATCAGCGGCGCGAGACCCAGCACCAGCCCTACCGCCAATGCGATCAGCGCCGTATTGCCGAGCACTACAGCCACCGCGAGCGCGGCCATGCCAGACCGCGCGCGGGCAACACGATAGGCCGCAAGCTGGCGGTAGAAGGCGACTTCGCCGCGCGCCACCGCCTTGCCGTCGTCGATCAGCTTGCCGACAAGATCGCTTACGCTGCGCTCGTCGGGATTTGGGCCGGCTGGGTCCAACGTCAGGCCTCGGGCGTCTTGGTGCGCTTGGCGCTGGTCACTCGCGGCGGGGCGCCTTCCTCGTCCTGCTTGGCATCGTCGAGCCCGGCCTTGACCAGCCGCACGACGGCGAAGCCGACCGCGGCTGCGATGCCGATGGCAACCGCGGGGCTATTGCGGACGAGATTGCGCGCATCGTCGTAGAGTTCGTCGACGTCCTTGTTGCGCAAAGAATCGGCGAAGCCGGAGACGGCATCGGCTGCGCTGCGGGCATATTTGCCATATTCCGCGCCCAGCTTCTCGTCGATCGAACCGGCGGCATCATTCACCGCGCGCGAAAATTCATCGAGCGCGCCGACCGCGCGGCCCTTACCGTCCACGGCATATTCGCGGACCTTCTCCCCAGCCTGACCTTTCAGCAACTGCGCACTGTCGCGCACCTGCGCCTTGAGGCGCTGGGTCGCCGCGCCGAAATCGCCGGACGCGGCGCCGCCGGTATCGTCGCCGCGGCTCGCGCCGCCGACAAAGCCGGTCTCGGTATCGGTCGAGCGGGTACGCGCCGCGCCCTGCACGATGTGGTCGGTGCCTTCCGGCAGCTCGGAATTGCGTGGGGGCATGTGTATTCTCCCGTCTCTCGTGTCCTTGTCGCGTTCAACACCTGCCCGGCAGCATCCGTTCCGGCGATCCGAGACGAAAGTTGCGCCGCACAAGACGCGCCGATAAGCGCGACCGCACGACACCCATATAATTCGCTACGAGGCCGTAACAATGACCGCGATCATCGACATTCACGCCCGCGAGATTCTCGATAGCCGCGGCAATCCAACGGTGGAGGTCGATGTGCTGCTTGAGGATGGCAGCTTCGGCCGCGCCGCAGTCCCGTCGGGCGCATCGACCGGCGCGCACGAAGCGGTCGAAAAGCGCGACGGCGACACGGCGCGCTATCTCGGCAAGGGCGTGTCGAAGGCGGTGGAAGCGGTCCGCGCCGAAATTGCCGACGCCATCGTCGGCATGGAAGCCGAGGACCAGGCCGAGATCGACGCCGACATGATCGCGCTCGACGGCACCGAGAACAAGTCGCGGCTCGGCGCCAACGCCATCCTCGGCGTCAGCCTCGCGGTCGCCAAGGCGGCGGCGGACGCGCGCGGCCTGCCGCTCTACCGCTATGTCGGCGGCGTCTCGGCGCAGGTGCTGCCGGTGCCGATGATGAACATCATCAACGGCGGCGAGCATGCCGACAATCCGATCGACTTCCAGGAATTCATGGTGATGCCGGTCGGCGCGGAGAGCATAGCCGAGGCAGTGCGCTGCGGCGCGGAAATCTTCCATACGCTCAAGAAGGGGCTGAGCGAGGCGGGCCTGTCGACCGCGGTCGGCGACGAAGGCGGCTTCGCACCGGCGCTGGCATCGACCAGCGATGCGCTCGATTTCATCATGCGGTCGATCGAGAAAGCGGGCTACACGCCGGGCGACGACGTGCTGCTCGCGCTCGACTGCGCCGCGACCGAGTTCTTTAAGGACGGCGCCTACCGGATGGAGGGCGAGGGCAAGACCCTCGCGCCCGTCGAAATGGCAGAATATCTCGCCGATCTCACCCGCCGCTATCCCATCGTGTCGATCGAGGACGGCATGGGCGAGGACGATTTCGAGGGTTGGAAGGCGCTGACCGATGCGGTGGGCGACCAGGTCCAGCTCGTCGGCGACGATCTCTTCGTCACCAACCCCAAGCGGCTCGTCATGGGGATCGAGCAGGGCCTCGCCAACTCGCTGCTCGTCAAGGTCAACCAGATCGGCACGCTCACCGAGACGCTGGAGGCGGTGACCACCGCGCAGCGCGCTGGCTATACTGCGGTCATGTCGCACCGCTCGGGCGAGACCGAGGACACGACCATCGCGGACCTCGCGGTCGCGACCAACTGCGGGCAGATCAAGACCGGCAGCCTCGCCCGCTCGGACCGGCTCGCCAAGTACAATCAGCTCATCCGGATCGAGGAGGAGCTGGGCGCATCGGCAGTTTATGCCGGACGGTCGGCATTTCGGCGCAAAAGAGCTTGATTCGGCACGCGTTAACTGATTCTGTCGGCTCATGGTTGCCGCCCGCACTCTTGGCCTCATCAAACGCGCCGCGCTGCCCGCGCTGGCGGTGCTGATCATCGCCAATTTCCTGGGTTATGCGGTGGTCGGATCGAACGGCGTGCTGGCGTGGGGCGATTATCGCCGCGCCAAAGAGCAGAAGAAGGTCGAGCTCGCGCAGCTCCAGGCCGAACAGAAGCGCCTTCACCATCGCTCGGAGCTGCTCGATCCCAAGAGCGCCGATCCCGATCTTGCCGACGAGATGGTGCGCACCCAGCTCGGCCTCGTCCGTCCCGACGAAGTGATCATCCCCCTCAAGGATTGACCCCGTCGCTACGGCGCGGCGGTTGCCACTCCTTTCGTTTGCCGCCATAGACGCGGCAGCCTGAGAACAGACAAGGGAGAGGCCCCGCCGTGGCCAAGCCAGCAGCCAAGCGCGCCGCAAAGCCGGCGTCCAAGCCCGCCGCGGCCGCGCCGCCCGCCCAGCCCAATCGCGAACGTCCGCCCGAACCCAAGCGTTACGAGGCGTCGAAGGACGAACTGCTCGAATTCTACCGTCAGATGCTGCTCATCCGCCGCTTCGAGGAGCGCGCGGGCCAGCTCTACGGCCTCGGCCTGATCGGCGGCTTCTGCCACCTCTACATCGGTCAGGAAGCGGTCGCCGTCGGCCTCCAGTCGGCGCTCGAAGTCGGCAAGGACAGCGTCATCACGGGTTACCGCGATCACGGCCACATGCTCGCCTACGGCATCGACCCCAAGGTCATCATGGCGGAGCTGACCGGGCGCGAGGCCGGGATCTCCAAGGGCAAGGGCGGCTCGATGCACATGTTCAGCGTCGAGCATCGTTTCTACGGCGGCCACGGCATCGTCGGTGCGCAGGTCAGCCTCGGCACCGGCCTTGCCTTCAAGCACAAGTACAGCGGCGACGGTGGCGTCTGCATGGCCTATTTCGGCGATGGCGCGGCGAACCAGGGGCAGGTCTACGAGAGCTTCAACATGGCGGAGCTGTGGAAGCTCCCCATCATCTTCGTCATCGAAAACAACCAATATGCGATGGGGACGAGCGTCAACCGCTCGTCGGCGGAAGACCAGCTTTACCGCCGCGGCGAGAGCTTCCGCATCCCCGGCATTCAGGTCGACGGGATGGACGTGCTCGCGGTGCGCGGCGCCGCCGAGACGGCGATCGAATGGGTACGATCAGGCAAGGGGCCGGTGCTGCTCGAGCTCAAGACCTATCGCTACCGCGGCCATTCGATGTCCGATCCGGCGAAATACCGATCGCGCGAGGAAGTGCAATCGGTGCGCGAAAAGTCCGATCCGATCGATCATGCCAAGCGCGAGCTGGAAGCGATAGGGGTCGGCGAGGACGCGCTGAAGGCGCTCGACAAGCAGATCCGCGACATCGTCGTCGAGGCTGCCGATTTCGCCGAGCAATCGCCCGAGCCGGAAGCGTCCGAGCTCTACACCGACGTCCTGGTCGAGGACTACTGATGCCGATCGAACTCAAGATGCCCGCGCTTTCCCCGACCATGGAGGAAGGCACGCTCGCGAAATGGCTCGTCAAGGAAGGCGACAGCGTCGCGTCCGGCGACGTGATCGCCGAGATCGAGACCGACAAGGCGACGATGGAGTTCGAAGCGGTCGACGAAGGCACCGTCGCGAAGATCCTCATCCCCGAAGGCAGTGACGGAGTGAAGGTGGGCGAGGTCATCGCGATCCTCGCCGCCGAAGGCGAAGACGCCAGCGCCGCATCCGCGGGCAAGGCCGAAGAAGCGCCGAAGGTTGCCGAGGGCGCGCAGCGTGACGACGGAGAGAAGCCGAAGGCGCCTGCGCCGGAATCGGGCGAGCCGCATCGGATGGAAACCGGCGCGCGCGATCTCGTCGCGTCGGTCGAGAAGACCGAAGTCGCCGATCCCGACGTCCCCAAAGGCACCGAGATGGTGAAGACCACGGTGCGCGAGGCTTTGCGTGACGCGATGGCGGAGGAAATGCGCGCCGACGACCGCGTTTTCGTGATGGGTGAGGAAGTCGCCGAATATCAGGGCGCCTACAAGGTGACCCAAGGCCTGCTCGACGAGTTCGGCGCGCGCCGTGTCATCGATACGCCGATCACCGAATATGGCTTTGCCGGCGTCGGCTCGGGCGCGGCGATGGGCGGCCTCAAGCCCATCATCGAGTTCATGACCTTCAATTTCGCGATGCAGGCGATCGATCACATCATCAATTCGGCGGCCAAGACCAACTACATGTCCGGTGGCCAGATGCGCTGCCCGATCGTGTTCCGCGGCCCCAATGGCGCCGCCGCCCGCGTCGCCGCCCAGCACAGCCAGAATTACGGGCCCTGGTATGCCAGCGTGCCGGGCCTCATCGTCATCGCGCCCTACAGCGCGGCCGATGCCAAGGGGCTGCTCAAGGCCGCGATCCGAAGCGAGGATCCGGTCGTTTTCCTCGAGAACGAACTGCTCTACGGCCAGAGCTTCGAGGTCCCCAAGCTCGACGATTACGTGCTTCCCATCGGCAAGGCGCGGGTGGCACGCGCGGGCAAGGACGTGACGATCGTCAGCTATTCGATCGGCGTCGGCGTCTCGCTCGATGCGGCCAACACGCTGGCGGAGGAGGGGATCGAGGCCGAAGTGATCGATCTGCGCACGCTCCGCCCGCTCGATCGCAAGACGGTCCTCAAGAGCCTCGCCAAGACCAACCGCATGGTCGTCGTCGAGGAAGGCTGGCCGGTCTGCTCGATCGCCTCGGAGATCATGGCAATCGCGATGGAAGAAGGGTTCGACGATCTCGACGCGCCGGTGCTGCGCGTCACCAATGTCGACGTGCCGCTGCCCTATGCCGCGAATCTCGAGAAGCTTGCGCTGATCAAGGCCGCCGATGTCGTGAAGGCAGCGAAGACGGTCTGCTACAAGGGGTGATCAGCCCCCGCAGGCCGCGACCGGCACGGTCGCGCCATTGCGGATCACCTGATCGTTGCGCTGCCGGACATTGAACGCGCTGGTATAGCGGATCTGCTGCCCGAGCAGCGTCGATCCGGCGACCAGCGGTTGATAATTGTACACGACCTCGGCGATCATCACCGCCGTTCCGCTTTGCGCCGCGATGCGGTTCCCGGCCGGACCGAAGCCGGTGACGCTGGTGAAGCGCGCCTGGCTGCTCGGCCGCGTCCGCTCGGTGCCGTTGGTGATGATGTTGCCGTTCTGGTCCATCGGCCGGCCGTAGCTCGGTGCGACCCTCAGATCGCCCGTGCAGCGCTGCCAGCGGATCCACTGGTTGGTACCGTTGGTGTGCGGCTCGACGCTGTAGATGATGATCCGGCCGTTTTCCTTGAAATCGATCGACTCGCCCGCCTTCAGCGCGCCCGCGAACAGCTCGTTGATGTCCGCCTCGTCGATCGAATCGCGCGCACGCGACGCATTGTCGGCGGCGAGCATGGCGATGTTGCTGACCTTGAGGTGCGCCAGCATGAGATTGGCGGTCTCCATACCGACCAGCCCGAGCGTCAGCACCGCCGGCAGCGCCATAGCGAACTCGACCATCGCGAGCCCGCTGTCGCAGCGGCCGAGCGGCGTGATGCGGCGGCGGAGCGCGCTCAGCATTTGACCACCACCCCGGTCGTCCGCGCCGCGAAGGGCTGGTTGCGGAGCAAAGTCGAGCGCTTGATCTCGGCGTCCTGCGACCAGCCGAGCAGCCCGGCCATCGGGAAGAGCCGCGGGTAGCGGATGCTGACCTCGTAATCGACCACGTCCTCGGCGCTGCCGAAACCCCCGCGGCCGCGATCAGTATCGTAGCGGCCGTTGCCGTTCGCATCCTCGTAGCAATCGCCGACATTATATTCGCCGAAGGGCGCGGTGTCGGTGACGATCTTTTCGGGCTTCCGGACGTCGGTGAATTCCTGATAGCTCTTCTGAGTGACGTCGATTTGCGCGTTCTTCGAGAACACGAAAAGCTGGTCGCGCACTTGCTGCTCGATCTGGCCGCCGGTGACGCCGCCGACCGTCGCGGTGCGTGCCGCCTGATGGACCGAGCCTTCGACGACGGAGCTTACGTACATCTGATAGCCGAGGTCGAAGAGGCCCATCACCGTGAACGCCAGGATTGGCGCTACGAACCCGAACTCGACGAGCGTGGCGCCGTCCTGATCGCGGCGGAGGGTGCGGCGCCGCATCATTGCGTCAGCCTCAGCGCGCCGATGTTCTTGCCGATCTCGGTGAAGCGATCGATGAGCTGCTGGCGGTTGGACGACACCGAAACCTGGTTCGGCGCGCTCGCGCATTCGGTGAGATTGGCATCGGCCGCCGCGTCGAAGGCTATCACCCAGATCGACACGTTCATGCCCTTGGCAGTGTTGCAGATCATCTTGAAGCGCTGGTTGTGACGGTTCTTCTGCTCCGGCGAGGCATAGCTGCCGACCCGGTTGTCGAGGTTTTCGACGCCATAGGACGTGTAGGTGTCGGCATTCGGGGCCAACGCGCCATCGGTCATGAAGATGAGATGCTTGGCGACCGGCATACCATTGAAGGTGTTCGGGCTGTCGGCGAATATGCCGCCTGCTGAGATCAGCCGCGCGCCCCAGATCATGCCGATGTCATGATAGGTGCCGCCGATCGGGGCCAGCAGATTGACGTAGCTCTGCATTTGCGCGCGCGTGAAGGCTTGCAGCCTGCGCGCTTCGGTGGGGCATGCATAATAAGGCTCGCCGCGGGACACGATCGCGGTGCCGCTCAGCGAATCGGTCGAGCCTGCAGAGCGGTTATAGACGACCTCGGGCCAGTGCGGCTTCCAGCGTGTCGCGTCCGAATTCGGGATGTAATCGACGTTGAGATCGTAAGCGCTTGGCGGCACGGCGTAGCCCGATGCGCTGGTAATCGTGTTCGCGCTCTGCCGTTCCTCGATGCAGCCATTCCACACCGTGGCATTCTGCGTCGTGTTGGGCGTCCGCGTCGGCAGCGGCACGCTGTTGCTGAACGTCTTGAAGGACGACACGTCGAGCGTGCGCTGCTCGTGCAGCCAGTAGCCCGAGAAGGTGCTGGTGATCGGACGGCCGAGTGTGCGGGTGGTCACCGTGCAGGTGGTACCCGACCGGCTTACCGACTTTTCGGTCAACGGCAGGGTTACATTGTTGCCCGACGGCGTCACCGCGCGGGCGTTGCACTGGTTGCTGGTCTGGTTGGTGACATTCTCCGTGCTCGTCGATTGCACGTAGAGCGGCGTGCGCGACTGATAAGGTGCGCTGTTAGCCAAATATCCCGAATTGGCGTCGCGGATCAGGCGGCCGACGTTGACGGCGCTAGAATAAGGCACGATGCCGTAGCGCAACCGCATCCCATTGAGTTCGAGCTCGGTCTGCACCGGCCGCAATTCGTCGTAGAGCGCCATCACGGCGTCGCGCAGAGAGACGATCTTCTTCGTGCCGCTCAGCGTCTCGTCCATCGATCCGGTCACGTCGAGCACCAGCAGGATGTCGGTGTTGACGAAATTCTGCGAGGCCTCGCACTCCACCGACAGGGGCAGCGTCTCGAAGCCGAACATGCGCATGATGACGGTCGGGATCGTCGTGGCGGCGGTTACATGGATGCGGCCCTGATCGGGACGGGTGATGTTGGGCGTGAACGGTGCCGTATCGTACAGGCCTTGCGGGAAGTTGAAGTTGAAGAAGCGGTTGGCCTCGTCGCGCACGCCTTGAGACATGGTGTCTGCGGTCATCACGCGCCGCGCGGCGAGACTGGCGGCGTCGCAGGCGCTCTGCAGGCGGGTACGCGCCATATAGGCGCGGCTGAGATCGACGCCCGATCCGATCATCGCGGTGAGCGGTACGAGCGCCGCGCCGACGATGACGAGGGTGTTGCCTGCCGGATCCTTGAGCAGCCTGCGCAGCACGCCGCGATGCTGCGGCTTGCCGTCGCGTGGCACGGCCGTATCACGGGTCTTGGATCGGAACCGGAAGATCATGGAGGCGCCTCATCCATGCACATCAGCGCGCACTGCTGCTCTGTTAATGCGCCCCGCACGCCTAATGGCCTCCGAAGAAGAACGGTTAACGGGGTCTTCATGGCTGCGGCAGGATGGTGACGGCACTAGACGAGGATCGGCGATTGGCGCTGACGTATGCATCCGTTTCGGTGCGTGAGGCGCTTGGCGCCTTGTGGGCGCTGGACGCGGCGCTCGCGGCGGCACTTGGCGGCGGGCGTGAGCCGATGATCGCGCGGATCAAGCTGGCGTGGTGGCGCGATGCGCTGGAAGCGTTGGACACGCGTCCGCCGCCCCCGCAGCCGGAATTGCAGGCGGCTGCTGGACTCGTCGAAAAAGGCCTGTCCGGCGCCAAACTCGGCGCGCTGGCAGAGGGCTGGGCATTGCTCGCCGATCCCGCGCAGCTCGATGAGGCGACCCTGCAGGCCTTCGCGGACCAGCGTGGCGCGCAGCTATTTTGGCTCGCGGCGACGCTGATCGGCGACAACCGCCTGCCGCCCGGCGCAGGGGCGGCCTGGGCGCTCGCCGATCTCGCGCGCCACAGCAGCAAACGGGAGGAGGCGGCGATGGCCCTAAAGCTTGCTGGCCGGCGGACCCCGGACGCCCGCTGGCCTGCGCGCCTTCGCCCGCTCGGGATGCTCGATGCGCTGGCCCGGCGCGATGCGGCCCGCGGCCTCGACCGACTAGAGCCGCCGGGCACACCCGCCCGGATGCTGCGGATGATGCGGCATCGCCTCACCGGCCGCTGAGGGGTTGCGGCGCGGCGGAGATCGCGTAACCTCTTCATAAGCATGGGGGAGGGGAACATGTTGCGCTTCTTTGCGGGCGTCGCGTCGGCCTTGTTGCTGGTCGCGGCGGGCTTCTTCATTTGGCAGGGGCAGGCGGAGGAGGATCTGATCCCGCCAGCGCCGGCGGCGCAGGCCGCGCCGTCTCCGCTCGGCGTCCAGGCCCCGCCCGCGCCGCCGGAAGCCCCCGCCAAATCGCGCGAAGAGAAGCGCTTCGACCGCGCCGACAAGAATAAGGATGGCCGCATCACCCGCGATGAACTGATGGAGCCGCGGCGCAAGGCCTTTGCCAAGCTCGACGCGAACGGCGACGGCCGGCTGAGCTTCGAGGAATGGGCAGTGAAGACGTCGGAGAAATTCGCTGGCGCGGATGCCGATCTCTCGGGCTCGCTCAGCCGCGCCGAGTTCGCGACCACCGCCCCCAAGCCCGTGAAGAAGAAATGCGCTTGCTGAGCGCCTAGGCGGGTCGCTCCGCCAGCACCGCCAATATCCGCTCCACCGTCCGGTCGTGCGGCGCGGGCTGGCTGCGGATATGATGATGCGCTTCGGCGTATACGGGGTTGCGCCGCACCGCCATCTCGCGAAGCAGCGGCAGCGGATCGCGGCCCTGTAGCAGCGGCCGGTGGTCGCGCCGAGAGACACGCATCGCCAATGTCTCGATATCGGCGTCGAGCCAGATGGCGATGCAGCGTTCTAGGATCAGCGCCCGCGTCTCGTCGTTCATGAAGGCGCCGCCGCCGGTAGCGATCACCTTGGGCGGCCCGTCGATCAGCCGCGCGATCACCCGCCGCTCGCCGTCGCGGAAGCTGTCCTCGCCGAAGCGGTCGAACATGTCGGTGATGCTGCTCGCCGCGGCCTTTTCGATCTCCTCGTCCGAATCGACGAAGGGCAGGCCCAGCCGCGCCGCGAGCCGCCGCCCGACCGTCGATTTGCCCGCGCCCATCAGCCCGACGAGCACGATCGGGCGATCGGGCGGGGAGCCGAGGCGGGAGGCGGGCCTGTTCATCGCGGCGGGGCTATACAGGGGGGCGCATCGTAGGGCAAAAGGCGCGCCATGCGCAGAAACAGTTTCGCTTCCCCGCGGCGCCGCCGCTCGCCCTTGCCCATGGTGCTGGTCATCCTGCTCGTCGTCCTGGTGGGCGGCGCATTCTGGCTTTCGACGCTCGATACCGAAGTGCCGACCGGCCGCATCGAGCAGGACGTGACGAATGCCGTCGGCGCGCGGTAAGGCGCTTCTCCTTCTTGCCGGCGGCGCGGCGCTGGCGCTGGCGATCCCGGCCTCAGGACAGGACGCGCCCGAATCGCTGCTGCCGCCCGGCTTCGGCGATCCGGCGACGCTGCCTCCGGCGGCGCCCGCTCCGACGCCCGCGCCCGCAGCGCCAGGCAATCCGCCCGCTTCGGGTGCGCCGGCGCCGGCGCCGCTTGCACCGCCTCCGCCTGCGGCGAGCATGCCCGGCACCGAAGGCGTCGATCTCACCGCGCTCAACGACGACGACATCGCCGCCATCCTCGCCGCGATGCCGCGGCCGATCGAAATCCCCGATTTCGCGCGACGCCCCAGCGATTTCGTCGGCCCGCTCGGCCCGCAGAACTGGGGGCTCGGCCAGGACGCCTGGAGTGGCACGAGCGGACGCTATCTCTCGACTCTGATGCGGCGGCTCAATGCGCCGCTGCCGTCGCGCTGGGCCTCTATCCTGCTGCGCCGCGCGCTGCTCACCGGCGCGCCGGCACCGGCGCGGGTGAATCCGGTGGATTGGGTGGCGGAACGCGCCTGGCTGTTGCTTCGCATGGGCGAGGCGGACGGCGCGCGGATGCTCGTCGAGGCGGTCGACGTCGACCAGTTCACGCCCAAGATGTACGCTATCGCCGTGCAGACCGCGCTTGCCACCGCCGATCCGGCAGCGCTCTGCCCATTGGTGCCGGGCGGCAAAGCCCTGTCCGACGAACCTGTCTGGCCGCTGGCTGAGGCGATGTGCGCCGCGATCTCGGGCGAGGCGGGCAATGCCAGCAGCCTCATCGATCGCGCCCGCCGCGCGCGCGGCGCCACGCCGTTCGACATCTCGCTTGCCGAGAAGGTCGTTGGCGCGGGCGCAGATACGCGGCGCGCGGTGACGATCGAGTGGGACGGGGTCGATCAGGTCAATAGCTGGCGCTTCGGCATGGCGAGCGCGACCGGCATCGCGGTCCCGGACAGGCTGATGAACGCCGCCGGACCGCACGTCCGTGCCTGGCAGGCGCGCGCGCCGATGGTGCCGGTCGATCAGCGCGTCGCCGCGGCGGACACGGCTGCTGCGCTCGGCGTCTTTTCCAACCAGTCGCTGGTCGGCATGTACAGCCTCATCGCCGACACCACCGATCCCACCGAATTGGGCAATACCGTGGGCGGGCGGCTGCGCACGGCCTATGTCGCGCCGAACGTCACCCGGCGCATGGAAGCGATGCGGGGTCTGTGGCGGGAAGGAACGACGCCGACGACCCGTCATGCCCGGCTGGTGCTCACCGCGACGGCGGCGGCACGCCTGAAGCCCGATCCTGAGGTCGGCACCGACATCGACGATCTGATCGCCTCGATGCTGACCGCCGGTTACGACGAGCGCGCGGCGCGCTGGTCGGGCGTCATCGCGGAGATGGAAGGCGGCGATGCGGCGCGGGCGATGGCCATGCTCGCGGTGTCGGCGCCGAATGTGCGGACGATCGACGCCGCGCGGATCCAGGCCTTTGCCGATGCGGACCAGAGCGACGCCAAGACGGCGACCAAGATGCTGGTCGCCGCGCTCGCCGGGCTGGGCCGCATCGACGAGAGCGAGGCGAACCGCCGCGCGTCCGATCTCGGCATCGCGCTTGGCCGCGACAATCTTTGGACGCGGATGCTCGACCGTGCGGTCGAGCGGCGCCAGCAGGGCACCGTCGCGCTGCTCGCCGCGGTGGGCATGCAGACCGGTGGCTGGGGCGGCGTTCCGCCCGAGCATATGTTCCGCATCACCAGCGCGCTCCGCCGTGTCGGCCTCGATTACTATGCGCGGATGATCGCAGCCGAGGCGCTGGCGCGGCTGTGACCCGTCCGGCGGGCGAGGATCGCCGGCTGATCGGCGCCTTTCTCGAGATGATGGCGGCGGAGGCGGGCGCGGCGCGGAACACTTTGCTCGCTTATGCCCGCGATCTCGAAGGCGCGTCCGAATTGCTGGGCGGCGATCTCGCCGGGGCTGCGGAGCCCGATCTCGCAAGGCTCGGCGCCGCCTGGTTGCCGCTCAAGCGCGCGACCGTGGCGCGCAAGGCCGCCGCGCTCCGCCGCTTCTTCGGCTTTCTCGCTGACGAAGGCCTGCGCAGCGACGACCCGTCCGCCGCACTGCCACGGCCGGCGGCCGAGCGGTCACTCCCCAAAATCCTTGATCACCGGGCGGTCGATGCGCTCTTCGTCGAGATCGACCGCCGCAAGCGCGACGACGGCGGGTCGGCGCCGCTTCGTCTCGCCGCGCTTATCGAGCTGCTCTACGGATCGGGGCTACGCGCGACCGAGCTCGTCTCGCTGCCGCGTTATGCGGTGTCGCCGGACCGCCCGTTCCTGATCCTCAAGGGTAAGGGCGGGCGCGAGCGGCTCGTTCCTATCTCGGACCGCGCGCGTGCCGCGGTCGCCGAATGGTCTGCGCTGGTGCCGCGTGATCAGCTGTGGCTCTTTCCGTCGGGCAAGAAGCATCTCAGCCGCGTCCGCCTGTACCAGCTCGTCAAGGAGCTCGCCGCCGGCGCGGGCATCCCACCGGAGCGGATCAGCCCCCACGTCCTTCGCCATGCCTTCGCGACGCATCTGCTGGAAGGCGGCGCGGACCTTCGCGCGGTGCAGACATTGCTCGGCCACGCCGACATCGCGACGACGCAGATCTACACCCATGTAGAGACCAAACGGCTGGTCGAGCTCGTCAACAGCCGCCACCCGCTCGTTGACGCGCCCCGCCGTCCGTCCTAACCCCGCGCGCCATGCCGACCTTCCTCGATTTCGAAAAGCCGATCGCCGAGCTGGACGCGCGCGTTGCTGAATTGCGCGACACCGCGGAAGCCGGAGCGGTCAATATCGACTCCGAGATCGCCAAGCTGCGCGCCAAGTCCGAGAAGCTGCTGCGCGAGACATACCAGAAGCTGACGCCGTGGCAGAAGACGCAGGTCGCGCGTCATCCCGAGCGGCCGCACTTCAAGGATTATGTCGCCGCGCTGATCGAGGAATTCGTGCCGCTCGCGGGCGACCGCACGTTCGGCGAGGACAATGCGATCGTCGGCGGTCTCGGCAAGCTCGGCGGGCGGCGCATCATGCTGATCGGCCACGAGAAGGGCGACGACACCGCGAGCCGCCTCAAGCACAATTTCGGGATGGCCAAGCCTGAGGGCTATCGCAAGGCAATCCGCCTGATGGAGATGGCCGATCGCTTCGGGCTGCCGGTGGTGACCCTGGTCGATACGCCCGGCGCATTCCCCGGCGTGCAGGCCGAGGAGCGCGGTCAGGCCGAAGCCATCGCGCGCTCTACCGAGGCCTGCCTGTCACTCTCCGTGCCGCTGATCGCAGCGGTAGTGGGGGAAGGGGGGTCGGGCGGCGCGATCGCGCTCGCCGCCGCCAATCGGGTGCTGATGCTCGAGCATAGCGTCTATGCGGTGATCTCACCCGAAGGCTGCGCATCAATCCTGTGGCGCACCGCGGAAAAGGCGGCCGACGCAGCGGAGGCAATGCGCGTGACGGCGGGCGATCTCAAGGATCTCGGCGTGATCGATCGGATCGTCGAAGAACCGCTCGGCGGCGCGCATCGCGATCCGGCGACGGCGATCGCGACGCTCGGCGCGGCAGTCGGTGCGGAGCTCGACACGCTGACCGCATTGTCGCCTGCTGCGATCAAGGCGGACCGCAGGACGAAATTTCTTTCGATCCACTGATCGCTGCGCGCGGACTGTAAACCGGTCCGACGATTCCCGTGAGCCCAAACGCAAATCGGGCGGCGGAACCGAAATTCCCCCGCCCGATCGCTGGCGTGGCCGAAGCCACGCCATTTCAGATGGCTTAGTTGCCGGTGCCCGGCTCCATCTTGTTCGATACGTTGTTGAACGTGCCGGTCAGGGTGTTGCCGAGGTTGCCCATCGCCGTGATGGCGGCAACCGCGATGAGGGCCGCGATCAGGCCGTATTCGATGGCGGTAGCGCCCTCTTCATTCTTGAACAGCTTGCGAATCATTACCGGTCTCCCCTTCAAAAAAGGTCTTCAGTCCACTTTCCCTGCCGCTCCGTAGTTTCCGCCTGGAGCGAGCCATCGTCGAAGTTAAACGGCGGAAGTTTCCAAATTCATAACGACCTTCGATCATGTGCCTCCGGAAGAGGCGCTCACCTTGTTCGAAACGTTGTTCCACATGCCCGTAGTCACGTCGGCGACGTTCTGAAGCGCGGCGATCATCGCGACCACGACGAGCGCTGCGATCAGGCCGTATTCGATCGCCGTGGCCGCTTCCTCGTCACGGATCAGATCGATCAGCCTGCGCTTCATCACTGCCCCTGTGCCAAGGAAGCTATTCTTCCGGTCGCTGCTCGAATAAGCGGCGGCGGGTTAACGATTTGCTGCGCACTGGGGTTAACGTGGAAAATATTCCGACGATGCTGATCGTCGCGGCGGCGATGGTGGATACCGAAGATCGGGTGCTGCTCCAGCGCCGTCCCGAGGGAAAACCCATGGCCGGGCTCTGGGAATTTCCCGGCGGCAAGGTCGATCCGGGCGAGCTTCCGGAAGCCGCGCTAGCCCGCGAACTCGACGAGGAATTGGGGATCGCCGTCGATCCTGCCGCATTGTCACCTGCCACTTTCGCAAGCGCGCGCGTCGGCGGTCGCCACATGATCCTGCTGCTTTACATCCTGCGCGAATGGCGGGGCGAACCCGTAGCACTGCACGCGAGCGATCTCGACTGGGTGCGCCCCGGCGAAATGCAGGCGCTCGCCATGCCGCCGGCCGATCTCCCGCTCATCCCTTTGCTCGACGCCTTGCTTCAGGCGTCGCGCGACCAAGCGGAGAGGTAGACGATCTCGAACCGTTCGGCGGTCTTTCCGTCGGCATCCGCGTGGGCCGCGAACGCGGCGTTCGCCGCCGCATAGTCCGCGCGGGTGACAGGGCGTTGCGCTCCCGCAGGCAGCAGGTTCGTCCCGCCCATGGCGCGCAGGTCCGCAACGAGCGCCGCGAGTCCGGGATAGCGCACGTCGACGCCGCCCACGTCGGCGACCGGGAGCACGAAGCCGGCGCGCGCCAGAAGATCGCCCGCCGCGCGGACGTCGATCTGTGGATGAATGCGCGGCACAGCGCCGCCCATCACGGCGTCGCCCGCCAGCATTGCGGCCTTGAGGCGCGGCAGGCTGCCCGCGCCGGCGAAGGCGCCAAGAAACAGACCGCCGGGCCGCAGCGCGCGCCGGATCAGCACCAGGGCGCCGGGAAGGTCGTTGACGGTGTCGAGCAGCCCGGTCGAGATCACCAAATCGAAGCTGGCGTCGGCGACGGCCAGGCGGTCTTCATCGCACTGCACGCCCCCCGCCGTGTTCGCGAAGCGGAAGCCGGGGTCTGCGGCCGTCACCGCCAGGCCCTGCGCGCGCAGCGCCGCGACGAGTTGGGGATCGGCGCCCAGCACCAGCGCGTCGGTGAAATCGCGCTTCACGTCCTCCAGCCGGCCGAGCATTTCCTCGCCAGCGAGCCGGTGGAGATAGTCGGCACCGGCAAACAAGGGCGCGGCCCGGTCGCGGCGTAGGCGGCGGAGATGGCGGTCAAAAGGCGTGTCGGCGGACATTGCGGGGCTTGTGCCGATCCCCCGCCCGGCGGACAAGAGCAGGATGCGCATGCTCGCCGCACCTGTCCGGATCACTGCGCGCGGAATGCTCGATTTCGCGTTGCTGCCACGCTGCCCGGGCTGCGGCGCGGTGGTGGAGGACGATCACCGTTTCTGTCTCGGCTGCTGGCAATCGCTCGAATGGCTGGGCGAGCCGTGCTGCGATCGCTGTGCATTGCCCTTCGCTTATGCATCGGACGGCGAATGTGCGGGCTGCATGGCGCATCCGCCGCGCTTCGACCGGTTGCGCGCCGCCGTCGCCTATGGCGATGTCGCGCGCGCGGTCGCGCTGAAGTTGAAATATGGCCGACGTCCGGGCGTCGCGGCGACGATGGCGCAGTTCATGGCGCGGCATCTGGCGGCGATGGACCCGGAAGCGCTGCTCGTGCCTGTCCCGCTGCACCGCTGGCGGATCTGGCGGCGCGGCTACAACCAGTCGGCGCTGATCGCTGCGGCGCTCGCTCGGCGCACCGGGCGCAATGACGACAACTGCCTCCTCGAACGCATTCGCGCGACGCCGCCGCTGCAGGGCATGGGCCGACGGCAGCGCGCCGATACGGTGCGCGGCGTGTTCCGCGTGCCGCCCGCGCGCAAGGCCGATGTCAAAGGCCGCGCGATCATGCTCATCGACGATGTTGCTACGACCGGTGCGACGGCGAGCGCCTGCGCCAAGGCGTTGAAGCGCGCGGGCGCAGCGCATGTCTCGGTGCTGTGCTGGGCGCGCGTCGTCTGAGCCCGGCGTTGACAAGGGCATCGCCAGCAATCACCTCGGCGGGGAAGGGAGCCGATCCGTGGCCAAGGTCGAAATCTACACCAAATTCTTCTGCCCCTATTGCTCGCGGGCCAAGGAGCTGCTCAGCCGCAAGGACGTGGCTTTCGAGGAATATGAGATTACCGGCGATGGTGAGAAGCGCCAGGAGATGATCCAGCGTGCCGGTGGCCGGACGACCGTGCCGCAGATTTTCATCGGGGATCGGCACATCGGCGGATCCGACGATCTCGCCGCGCTGGACCGCGAGGGCGGGCTCGATCCATTGCTCGGCGCCTGATGCGCATCGCCATCCACCAGTCGCGCACCGGCATCGATCCGGAGGCTAACGCCGCCGCATTGGTCGCGGCCGTGCGCGAGGCTGCGGCGGGTGGCGCCAAGATGCTGTTCACGCCGGAGATGAGCGGCATTCTGGATCAGGACCGCCAGCGCGCGACGCCGCAGCTTCGGAGAGAAGCCGACGATCCGGTCCTCGCAGCGGTGCGCGAAGCCGCTGCCGATGCCGGGATCTGGGTGCACATTGGATCGCTGGCGCTCGCCGGCGAGCGCGATGACGGGCGTTTGGTCAACCGCGGTTTCGTGATCGACGACAGCGGCGCGATCCGTGCACGCTATGACAAGATGCATCTCTTCGACGTCGATCTGGCGACCGGCGAGAGTTGGCGCGAATCTGCCGTTTATGCGGGTGGGGAGGGGCCGGTCGTGGTCGAAACGCCTGCCGGGCCGCTCGGCCTGTCGATCTGCTACGATCTGCGCTTTCCGGACCTTTATCGCACCCTCACCGATGCCGGCGCGACGATCCTGTCCGTACCCGCGGCTTTCACCGTGCCGACGGGCAAGGCGCATTGGCACGTCCTGCTCCGCGCACGTGCGATCGAGGCCGGGGTGTTCGTCGTAGCAGCCGCTCAGTCGGGGCGGCACGAGGACGGGCGCGAGACCTTCGGCCATTCGCTCGTCGTCGATCCTTGGGGCGAGGTGATCCTCGACATGGGCGACGACACGGGCGTCGGTTTCGCCGATGTGGATCCATCCGCGGTCGAAGCAGTGCGTGCACGCGTCCCCGCGATCCGCCACCGTCGCGCGATCCCTGCGCCGCTCCATATATGATCGTCTTCGATCTGCGCTGCGATCCGGCTGGGCACGTCTTCGAGGCGTGGTTCGGATCGAGCGCGGATTATGAGAGCCAGCGTGTCCGCGGCCTTGTCGATTGCCCGCTTTGCGGTTCCGCCACGGTGGAGAAAGCTGTCATGGCGCCGCGCATCGGCGGCAGCGCCGATACGGTCGATGCCAAGGCGCTGATGGCGGCCCTTGCCACCGCGCAGCGCGAGATGCTCGCCAAGTCCGAATATGTCGGTCCCCGTTTCAGCGACGAGGCGCGCGCCATCCATTTGGGCGACGCGGAGGCGCGCTCGATCCACGGCCAGGCGACGCGGGCCGAAGCGGAAAGTCTGCGCGCCGAGGGCATCGGGGTTGCGCCGCTGCCCTTTCCCGTACCGCCGCCCGGCAGCGAGAATTGACCGCATCGCGCGCTCGCCGTAACCCCGCTTCGGCGGCCCCGTAGCTCAGCAGGATAGAGCAACTGATTCCTAATCAGTAGGCCACAGGTTCGAATCCTGTCGGGGTCACCAAATAAAGCGTGTCGTCTGCGCCTCGACACCAGGCTAATCCGCACATTCGCCGCAATAATCGCGCCTTTCGTGGAACATGCGGTTGCCTTTGACGTTGCGGCTTTGGATATCCGAAAGCCCAGCGCGACAAAGGGAGACAATAATATGCTGCGGAATATGACCGTTCTGGCCACTGCGGCGGCGATGGCCGTCACGCCGGTTGTTGCGCACGCCAGTGCCGCTCAGGCGCTGAGCCCGTCGGCTCGCGCCGGCGCGACCGTGAGCGACGAGAACAATCTTGAAGGCACCGGCCTCTACATCGTCGGCGCGATCGCGCTTGGCCTGCTGATCTGGGGCATCATCGAGATTGCCGACAACGACGACGATCTGCCGACCAGCCCGTAATACGGCTGCACAAGCATTTTGGATCGGCCCCGGCGGAGACGCCGGGGCCTTTTTCGTTTCGGCCTTCGCCAAACGCAACGCCGCGTGTATCGCGGGCGCGAGCGAGGAGCGATATGAGCGACACACCCGAAGACGGCGATCTGGTCGAAGGGACGGGCGGCAAGCCGCCGGTGCCCGAGCATGTCCGCGAGGCCGTGCAGACGCTGATCCGTTGGGCGGGCGACGATCCCGCGCGCGAGGGGTTGCTCGATACCCCCGATCGCGTCGCCCGCGCCTGGCGTGAATATGCGCAAGGCTATGGCGAGGATCCCGCGATCCACCTCAGCCGCACGTTCGACGAGGTCGGCGGCTATGACGAAATCGTGCTGCTGAAGGACATTCCCTTCCAGTCACATTGCGAGCATCACCTGGCGCCGATCATCGGCAAGGCGGCGATTGCCTATCTGCCGGGCGATCGGGTCGTGGGCATCTCTAAGCTAGCGCGCGTGCTCCACGGCTTCGCCCGCCGCCTCCAGGTGCAGGAGCGTCTGACCGCACAGGTCGCCGATTGCATCTGGGAGCATCTCCAGCCGCAGGGAGTCGCGGTGGTGATCGAGGCGAGCCACGCCTGCATGACCGCGCGCGGCGTCCGCACCCCCGGCGTGATGATGACGACCAGCCGGATGATGGGCGTCTTCCGCGAGGACGAGCGGAGCCGCCGCGAAGTACTGGCGCTGATGGGCTACTGATGGCCCCGCATCGGTGCCGTTGGTGATGGTCCCGGCACCCGCAGCGATCACGCTCCCTGTCGCGCTGCGACATCCCGGGAAGCGACCCGATCGGACTGGCCGAGCTTCTTGGCCAGCCCGGCATCTCGGCCATAAGGGTCTTCGTAGCTGACCAACTTGCCGTCGGCGCCCGCCTCTGCGGTAAAATAAACGAGATAGACCGGGCGGGCGCGGCCCAGCGCCACGGTGCGCGTCGTGGCACCCGCGAGCGCGCTTTCTAGCGCGCGGCCGTCGCCACTGTCGAGCGCGACCAGCTCCTCGGCCAGCTTGTCGATATCCTTGACACGGATGCAGCCGTGGCTGAGCGCGCGCGATTCCTTGGCGAACAGCGCCTTCGCAGGCGTGTCATGCAGGTAGATCGCGTGCGGGTTGGGCATGTCGATCTTGACCTTGCCGAGCGCGTTGGACGGCCCCGGCTTCTGGCGGATCGACTTGCCGGAGACGACATAGCCCTTTGCCGCGCTCGGCGTCAGCGTCCTGGCGATGCTCTGCGGCACGTTCCACCACGGGTTCACCACCACCGATTGCGCGGCGACGGCGATCTGCGGCGTCGGCGTCGATCGCGCACCGACCACCACCGTATAGGTGGAGACCGGCCGCCCATCGTCGACCACCGCGAGCGTGTAGCTCGGCACGTTGACGTAGATATGGTCGCTGCCAAGGTTGCGCGGCATCCAGCGCCAGCGCTCCATGTTCACGCGGACCCGGTCGCGCATCGCGGTATCGCCCTCGGGCGTCGTCGCATAAGCGGCGCGGAGCGCGGCATAGCGCGCGTCGGTGGGGAGCTGGTCGCGCAGCCAGCCGCGGACGCGTCCGGCGGCAAGCGCGGCGCGCAGGCCGTTGGCGAGCAGCGCCGGATCGGCGTCGGGGCGCTCGATATGCCAATCCTGCCGTCCGCGCGCATCGATGCGGCCGTGGAGATAGTCGCCGGCCAGCGTCAGCGCGAGCGCAGTCGCGGCGCGGTCGATCTCTGCCGTGTCGCCGCGCGCGGAAGCCATCGAGAGCGATGCAAGATCATAAGCAGTGGGGTCGAGACCCTCACGCGCCGAGGCGAGCGCCTCCGCCTGCAGATCGGCGATCGCTGCGGGCGACCAGAGCGTGTTTGTGCGCGGCGTTTCGACGATCGCGGCGGCAGGCGTGCTGCCGATCGCGGGCACGGGCGCCGCCACGGTGGCGACGGTGAGGAGGCTGAGAGCCGCGGAAGCGACACCGGCCGCAAGTTTGGCTGCGCTGACACGCATCGTTCGAAATCCTTTGTTTGGGTCCGCCGGCCGGATTTTCTGTCCGGCCTTTGCGGGGGTCGCGCCGGATTTCGTGTCCGTCGCGGTGATCCTCTCTCTAATTCCGCGTCGCATGGAAGCAGCCGCGATGAGACGGAGGCGATGAAGCCGGCGACCGGGGCGGCGCTGTCACGACGCGCTGCGGCCTTCGTCGCGCCGCATGCCGCGTTCATCCCGATTTGCGCGGGCCGCGCGCCGCTCTAGTCTTCGGCCGGCGAGTCGAGGGGACGGAAATGGCGACGAAGACGGGCGAGCGGACGCCGATCACGCGCGTGGTTGGGGCCAGCCTCATCGGCACGACGATCGAATGGTATGATTTCTTCCTCTACGGCTCGGCCGCGGCGCTGGTGTTCAACCGGCTGTTCTTCCCCGATTACGATCCGCTGACCGGCACTCTGCTCGCCTTCGCCACTTATGCGCTGGGCTTCGTCGCGCGGCCGGTCGGCGGCATCGTCTTCGGCCATTATGGCGATCGCATCGGCCGCAAGCGGCTGCTGATGCTGAGCCTCGTGCTGATGGGCGTCGCGACCGTGCTCATCGGCCTGCTGCCGACCTATGCGCAGATCGGCATTTGGGCGCCCCTCGCGCTGATCCTCCTCCGTCTCGTCCAAGGCTTCGCGGTCGGCGGCGAGTGGGGCGGGGCGGTGCTGATGGCCGCCGAACACGGCGATGCCGCGCGCCGCGGCTTCTGGGCGAGCTGGCCGCAGGCGGGCGTCGCCGCGGGCAACTTGCTCGCCGCCGGCATCCTCGCGTTGATGGCGGCGATCCAGGACGAGGCCGATTTCCTCGCCTGGGGCTGGCGCATACCGTTCCTGTTGTCGGCCGCGCTGGTGGTCGTCGGCTGGTATATCCGCAACCGCGTCAGCGAGAGCGCAACCTTCGAGGACGCGCTCGCCGAGGCGGAGGCGCCGCCCAAGCTCCCGGCGATGGACGTGATCCGCGAGCGGCCCCGCGCCGTGCTGTTCGGCGCCGGCATCCGCTGGGGCGAGAATATCTCCTATTACATCCTCACCGTCTTCTCGCTGACCTTCCTCGTCGATGTCGCGGCGGAGAGCCGAAGCCTGGCGCTCAATGCGCTGCTGATCGGCGCGGCGGTGCAGTTCTTCGCGATCCCCGCCTTCGCGGCATTGTCGGACAGGATCGGCCGCAAGCCGGTCTATGCGTTCGGCGGGCTCGGTCTCGCCGCGTGGAGCTTCGCCTTCTTCCCGCTGCTGGCGAGCGGGAACGACGGCTACGTCATCCTCGCCATCGTCGTCGGGCTGGTGCTTCACGGCGCAATGTACGGCCCGCAGGCGGCATTCATTGCCGAGCTGTTTCCGACGCGCATCCGCTATTCGGGCGTCTCGATCGCCTATCAGCTCACTTCGATCCTCGCCGGATCACTGGCGCCGATTATCGCGCTCTGGCTCTATCGCGAGACGGGGTCGGCGCTGCCGGTCGCCATCTATGTCGGCGTGAGCTGCGCGATCAGCGGGATCACCGCTCTGCTGGCGCGAGAGACCAAGGGGATCGAGCTCGCCGCGATCCGCTGATATGAAAAAGAACCTTGGCCCGGGGGCCAAGGCTCAGTGTCACCGCATAGGGAGCTAGGGAGTTTCCAGGCGGTGCGTGTCCGGTCGCTTATTGCGAGTTGGTGAGATTGGCGTCGGCGCTGAGGTTCGCGTCGGCGGCGGCATTGGTATCGACCGCATTGAGATCAGGCACCGTCGCGTTGACGTCGGTCAGCGCCGGATCGGTCAGCGCCGGATCGGTGAGATTGTCCTCGGGCACCAGCACTTCGTCGGTGGCGTTGAGCGTATCGAGCTCGTTGGTGGTCGCCGGTTCGGTGCCGCCGCACGCGGCGAGGAGGAGAAGGCTGGCGCCGGCGAGGGCGGTGGCTGCGGTTTTCATCGATCAAATCCCCTGTTGGACGCGCGCGGAAATGGACGCGCGAAGGGGGCAAGACATACGCCGAGGGCCTGCCGCATCAATGGCCGATGCGGTGCGGGGCGATATTTGGTGATTTTCGCCCGCGCAATTCGGACGACGAGCATTTTCTTGCGCCAACGAGCCCCCAAGCGGCCGATCGTGCCACGATCCTCCGCGCCATCGAGGCGTGCGCGCAAGAAAAAGGCCGCCGGCGCAAACCGGCGGCCTGATTCTGGCCTTGGAAAGAGCGTCGGGCGATCAGCCTTCCGCTTTCTCCTCTTCGCCTTCGCCGGCTTCGCCCGCGTCGGCGGCCGGAGCCTCATCGCTGGCGATCGTGCCGGGCTCGGCGTTGGCGTCATAGTCTTCGGTGAAGCTCGCGGTGTCCTTTTCGAACATCTCGGCCATCACGTCCTTGCCCTGCGCCTGCAGCTCGGCCTCTTCGGGCGAGCGGGCGATGTTGACGCTGATCGTCACCGACACCTCGGGGTGCAGCGAGACCTTCACGTCATGGACGCCGATCGCCTTGATCGGGCGGTCGAGGACGATCTGGTTCTTGGCGATCTTCTGGCCGTCGGCTTCCAGCGCCTCGGCGAGGTCGCGGGCGGAGACCGATCCGTAGAGCTGGCCGGTGTTGGACGCTTGGCGGATGAGCTGAATCTTCAGCCCGTCGACCTTCTTGGCGTCCTTTTCGGCTTCGCTGCGGCGCTCGGCATTCTGCGATTCGATCTTCTCGCGATTCGCCTCGAAGACCTTGCGGTTCGATTCGTTCGCGCGAAGCGCCTTGCCGCGGGGGAGGAGGAAGTTGCGGGCATAGCCGTTCTTCACCTTCACCACGTCGCCGATGTGGCCGAGCTTCTCGATCCTTTCGAGCAGGATGATTTCCATGACGTCTGCTCCTTACTTCACGACGTAGGGGAGAAGGCCGAGGTGGCGGGCGCGCTTGATCGCCTGCGCCAGCTCGCGCTGCTTCTTGGCCGATACGGCGGTGATGCGCGACGGCACGATCTTGCCGCGCTCGGACACGAAGCCCTGGAGGAGGCGCACGTCCTTATAGTCGATGCGGGGAGCGTCCTTGCCGGAGAAAGGGCAGCTCTTGCGGCGGCGGAAAAATGGGCGGGCCATGTCTCGTCCTTATCCTTCGTTCTCGTCACGGCCGCGATCGCCGCGCGGGCCACGGCGGTCGCCGCGATCCCCACGGTCGCCGCGGTCACCACGGTCCCGGTCGCGTTCGCCACGGCGCATCATCGCGGACGGGCCCTGCTCGTGGGCGTCGACGCGGATGGTCATGTAGCGGATGACGTCTTCGTTGATCTGGGTCTGGCGCTCTAGCTCCGCGACGACGGGCGCCGGCGCATCGAAATCGAGCGCGACATAGTGCGCCTTGCGATTCTTCGAGATGCGATAGGCGAGATTGCGAAGACCCCAGGTTTCGGTGCGGACGACCTTGCCGCCCTGGTCTTCGACGATCTTGGTGGCGGTTTCCGCCAGCGCGTCGACCTGGGCTTGTGCCAGATCCTGACGCGCGAGAAACACATGCTCGTAGAGCGGCATGTTCGCGTCCTTCATGTTGGCCGATCGCTGACGCCGCCCGATGCGAACGCCCCTCCGGCTGTCGTCTCAAATGCTAAACCGAGGCGCAAAGGATGAACCTTCGCCCCGGACGCGCGTGCCTTTGACGGAAAGAGGCGCGAAAAGCAAGGGGCGCTAGCCCGCCAAGCCATCCCGGGCCAACGACCGCGCATATCGTCGCGGCGCCCCATTCATTCCCGAAACCGTTGCGTCGTGAGGGTTTTTATGCGTGAATTATTGAATGAGGTCTGTGAAAAAATTGGGCTGTCATCTTGCTAGCCAGCGCCGCGCTGGCCTGCACGCCTCAATCTTCAGATTGTCCTGATTTTTGGAGCGACGCTGGCAAAGGTATGTCGACGCATTTTGCCGACCTCCGTGAGGTCTCCGCTCCTCGAGTGGAAACGAGGCTGATCGCCGAAATCGATAAATGCTACGCGCATAGTGGTTCGACGCGTTCGCTAAGCTTTTACGAAGAGTGGGCGGACAGCGAGGGCAACCGATACCTGACTTTCGACATCGAGGGCGTGGAGGATGTAGCGTTCGTGGCGGTAGTCGACCTTCGCAGTCGAATTACCAAGGTCGGCTTGATGAGCACAAATTGGTCAGCACAATAGGGTTCAAATAGGCTTTAAGGTCATTGACGATCCTCCTCCCGCGAGCAGCCGCATACGCAACAGCAAGGGATGCCTCAGCCGTGAAATGGGCAAGTGGCTGTCACCCGGATTTCGGCTAGAGCGCCATTATGCGGCTGAGAACCTATCTGGCTATCGCTCTACTGGCATTTCTCGTCGCTACCATAGGCGCGGAAACATTTGCTGGATTGGCGATCGGCGCCAATTCTCCGACCGAAGCTCTGCGCCGGCTATCGGAATGGGAGCCGGTCGAACTGGTTGGCATGGCCTATATGTTCACGCCCTTCCTCGCGATTTCTCTGATTTGCGCGAAGACTGGCGAGATAACATCGGGCCATCAAGCCAGAGCCATATTCGCTGTGGCCATGCTTGCGCTCACCGGCCTTTACGCGGTCGGATATTGGGGCGCGCAAGAGGCCATGAATGAAGAGAAATGGACAGCCGCAGCGTTGGGCGTTGGCTTCCTGCCAGTGATTTTCGGGGCGCCTGTGATGCTGTTCAGCCTTTTGGCCGCTATGCTGGCGGTCAAGTTTGATCGCACTGTTCGTTCCGAGGGTAGACATGAGAGTTAGGTCAAGATGTCCACCGGCAGAGACACTCGTCACGGTCAGGTGCCTAACAAGCCGATGATTGTGTTTCGCGTGATCCTCACCATTGCGGGCGCTGCCGCCGCAATCCCTTACTTGGGCTTTGCGATGTTTATCGCATTCGCGCAGATCGCGGGCGACTGCTTTCCGGAAACGAACGCGTCATGCCCCACCGATGCCGAGCGCACTTTCAGTGCTTTGGCGGTGACCGCCATTGCCGCGCTGATCTTCGGCGGCCTCTGTTTTCTTTGGTTCAAGCTGTACAAATGGCTCGCTCGGCGGGGCGGCGGAGCGGCACCGCGGCGGAGAGACACCGGAAGTGGTGGGCGCGTGTAAGGTTGCGCGATCGCGGCTGGGGAGGCGCGAATGACCAAAGGCATCTGCAATCTCATGGTCTTTGCGCTGCTTCTGGCGGGATGCCGGGAGCAGAGTGCCGAACAGTTCGTTGCCAAACCCGCGCCGGTTCGATTCGCCCAGGCCGAGGCCTCCCCGCTCGAACACGGCGAACGCCTGGCCTATGTGCTCGGCTGCATCGGCTGTCATGGCGAGGATCTCGCCGGGCAGGATTGGAGCGAGCCGGGTTTCGCCCGATTGTGGACCGCGAATCTCACGCGGGCCGTGCCGCGCTATACCGACGATCAGCTTGCCAAAGTCATCGCCAGCGGGGCGCACCCGGACGGCACCCCGCTGTGGGAAATGCCCTCGCACCTGTTCACCGCGTTGGCACCTGAGGATATGGCCGCGCTGATCCTGTTCCTGCGCAGCCGCCCACCCACTGGTGTCGCGCATCCAGCCCCGCGCCTCGATGAAGGCGCCCGCCGCGAAATCGCGGCCGGCCTGTGGAAATCCTCGCGCGATCGGGTCCGCGAGGAAGGCGCGCTATCCCCGCCAGACGCCGGGGCAGGTCATGCGCTCGGCCGTCATATCGTGCGAGCGACCTGCGCCGAATGCCATGGCATGGACCTGCGTGGCGGTGAGCCTCATCCCGGCGCGGCGGCGCGGCCCGATCTGCGCATGGTTGCGGGCTACGAACGTGAGGATTTCCGGCATCTGCTGCGCACCGGTGTCGCAGCGGGCGGACGAGAGGTCGGGCTGATGAGCGAGGTCGCGCGCGGGCGCTACAATCATTTGACCGACGATGAGATCGATGCCGTTCACGCTTATCTTCAGGCTGTCGGATCGCAGCCCTAGCGCAGTCGAGAGCGCTGTCTCTCGGCGCCGCTCGTCATCGACGAAACGGCATCACACTGGTCGCGGCGGCACGGTCTCGAACTTGGGCGCGTCGTCGCCGATGTCGTAATAGTCGGCTTTCTCGTCCGTATAGACGTGGACCGCTATCTTGATGCCCGTCGGCGTATCGAAGGCGCCCATCGCAACGCCGATCCAGTCCCGCTCGATCGGGTCCCAGAAGAGCGACGACCCGCACACCGCGCAGAAGCCGCGTCGCACCTTGGGCGATGACTGGAACCAGGTGATCTTGTCGTCGCCCCGCACCGTCAGCGCCGTCTTCGGCACGTCCGCGGAGACGAAATAATGGCCCGAATGCTTACGGCAGGCGGTGCAATGGCAGCCGTCCGGCGCGTGCAGCGGCTCCGCGACGCTGAACGTCACCGCGCCGCACAGGCATGATCCTTCGAGCACCGCGTCTTCTCCCCGTCACAGACGCTACCCTTCCGGTGCCGCAATCCGCAAGCGCGCGGGATTGTTGGATACATGTAGGATCGCCTCTGTCAGGCTCGCGCGCGACTCGGCTGCAGTGAGGCTTGTCTGCTCCCGCCCTACGGCCGCAAACCATGCGCGTCAGTGCATTGGGACCTTTCGCCCGATCGGAGGCCGCCCGGCTTGCCTATCCGGGCGGCGCTGGCCTACCAGCCCGCGCGAACAGGAGGACGTCCGATGCGCGCATTCATCTTTCCGGGGCAGGGCAGCCAGGCGGTCGGCATGGGCAAGGCGCTCGCCGAAGCGAGCGGCACGGCGCGGGACGTTTTCGCCGAGGTCGACGACGCGCTGGGCCAGCATCTCGCCCAGCTTATGGCGGAAGGCCCGGCGGACGAACTGACGCTGACCGAAAATGCGCAGCCGGCGATCATGGCCAATGCGCTTGCGACGCTGCGCGCTTCGGGCATCGACCTCGCCGCCAAGGCCGATTTCGTCGCCGGCCACAGCCTCGGCGAATATTCGGCGCTCTGCGCGGCGGGCGGGCTCGATCTCGCTACCACGGCATGGCTCCTCAAGCTGCGTGGGCAGGCGATGCAGGCGGCGGTGCCGGTGGGCGTGGGCGCGATGGCCGCGTTGCTTGGCGCCGACGTTGGCCTCGCGCAAAAGATCGCCGATGCGGCGGCGGAGGGCGAGGTCTGCACCGTCGCCAACGACAACGACCCGAGCCAGGTCGTCATCTCCGGCCACAAGGGCGCGATCGACCGCGCGGTCGCGCTCGCCAAGGATATGGGCGCCAAGCGCGCCGTGCTGCTGCCCGTCTCAGCACCGTTCCACTGCCCGCTGATGCAGCCCGCAGCGGACCGCATGGCGCAGGCCTTGGCGGATGCTCGGATCGCGGCACCTGCGGTTCCGCTCTACGCCAACGTCACCGCCGCGCCGGTCCGCGATCCAACCGAAATCCGCGGCCTGCTGGTCGATCAGGTCACCGGCATGGTCCGCTGGCGCGAAAGCGTTTCCGCGATGTGGGATGCGGGCGTTACCGATTTCGTCGAGTTCGGCGGCAAGGTGCTCGGCCCGATGGTAAAACGCATCGCCCCCGACGCGACCGTCACCAGCGTCGTCACGATGGACGACATCGAAGCGCTGGTGAAGGAAATCTAGCCGTCACGACGGCCGTATCAGCGGCGCGCAGTCCGCTTGGACCCCAGCCTTTGCTGGAATGACGGGAGAGAAGAATGTTCGACCTTAGCGGAATGACCGCCCTCGTGACCGGTGCGTCTGGCGGGATCGGTTCGGCGATCGCGAAGGCGTTGGCGGGGCAGGGGGCACGGCTGGCTGTGTCCGGCTCCAATGGAGCCAAACTGGAGGCGTTCCGCGCCGAGCTCGGCCGCGATCATGTCGCGCTCGCCTGCAACCTCTCCGACGGTGCCGCGGTGGATGCGCTGGTGCCGCAGGCGGTTGAGGCGCTGGGGACGCTCGATATCCTCGTCAACAATGCCGGCGTGACGCGCGACAATCTTGCCATGCGGATGAAGGACGAGGAGTGGGATCAAGTGATCCGCGTCAATCTGGAGGCTGCGTTCCGGCTCGCGCGCGCTGCCACCCGGCCGATGATGAAGGCACGGTTCGGCCGGATCGTTTCGATCACCTCAGTGGTCGGCACCACGGGCAATCCCGGGCAGGCGAATTACGCCGCATCCAAGGCAGGGCTCGTCGGCATGTCCAAGGCGCTGGCGCAGGAGCTTGCGAGCCGCGGTATCACCGTCAATTGCATCGCGCCCGGCTTCATCGCCTCGGCGATGACCGAGGGGCTGCCCGATGCGCAGAAGGAGGCGCTGCTCACGAAGATTCCGGCGGGCAAACTCGGCGCGGGCGAGGATATCGGCGCGGCGGCCGTCTATCTCGCCAGCCGCGAGGCCGGTTACGTCACCGGGCAGACGCTCCACGTCAACGGCGGCATGGCGATGATCTGACGGCATTTGCCGCCCTCTTGCCAGCATCAAGCGGCAAGGTTAGGGCAACGGTCAAACACCCAAAACGGGAAGGGAAGCATATGAGCGAGACCGCCGAGCGCGTTAAGAAGATCGTCGTCGAGCATCTCGGCGTCGAAGCCGAGAAGGTCACCGAGGAAGCGAGCTTCATCGACGATCTGGGTGCCGACAGCCTCGACATCGTCGAGTTGGTGATGGCGTTCGAAGAGGAATTCGGCGTCGAGATCCCCGACGATGCGGCCGAGAAGATCACGACCGTGAAGGACGCGATCGATTACATCGAGACCAACAAGGCCTGACGCATTCGGGCGATACGACGGCCCGCAGCCGGCGCCGACGGGCGCCGCCGGGACGGTTATCGAGCCGCTTGTCTGAAAACGGCTCCCCGTCCTAGGCCGGGGAGCCGTTTTGTCATGTATCACGGGAGTTTAGCTATATGCGCCGCGTAGTCGTCACCGGATTGGGGCTGGTCACGCCGCTGGGCGCCGACGTGGAGACCGCGTGGCGCAACATCCTCGCTTCGAAAAGCGGCGCGGCCCGGATCGCGCGGTTCGATGCCAGCGACTATGCCTGCAAGATCGCCTGCGAGGTGAAGCCGGCCGATCACGAATATGGCTTCGATCCCGACAAGCGCGTCGACCACAAGGTACAGCGGCAGGTCGATCCGTTCATCGTCTACGGCATCGACGCTGCGGGGCAGGCGCTCGAAGACGCCGGCCTCACCGACATGAGCGAGGAAGAGCGGCTGATGGCCGGCTGCTCGATCGGATCGGGCATCGGCGGCCTGCCGGGGATCGAGAAGGAATCGCTGGTGCTGGCCGAAAAGGGCCCGCGCCGCGTCTCGCCGCACTTCGTCCACGGCCGCCTCATCAACCTCATCTCGGGGCAGGTCTCGATCAAATATGGCCTGATGGGGCCGAACCACGCTGTCGTCACCGCCTGCTCGACCGGCGCGCATTCAATCGGCGATGCGGCGCGTATGATCCGCGACGGCGACGCCAACGTCATGCTCGCGGGCGGCGCGGAGGGCGCGATCTGCCCGATCGGCATCGCCGGCTTCGCGCAGGCGCGCGCGCTCTCGACCAATTTTAACGACACGCCCGAGAAGGCGAGCCGCCCCTATGACAAGGATCGCGACGGTTTCGTCATGGGCGAGGGCGCGGGCGTGGTGGTGCTCGAGGAATATGAGCACGCCAAGAAACGCGGCGCCAAAATCTATGCGGAAGTAATCGGCTACGGGCTTTCGGGCGATGCCTATCATGTCACCGCGCCGCATCCCGAAGGATCTGGCGCCTATCGTTCGATGGAAATGGCGATGCGCAAGTCCGGCCTTCAGCTCTCCGACATCGACTATATCAATGCGCACGGCACCTCGACCCCGCTCGGCGACGAGCTGGAGCTGGGCGCGGTCCGCAAGCTGTTCGGCAATGCGATCGGCGATCTCTCGATGTCATCGACCAAATCGGCAATCGGCCACCTTCTCGGCGGCGCGGGCGCGGTGGAAAGCATTTTCTGCATCCTCGCGATGCGCGACCAGATCGTCCCGCCGACGCTCAACCTCGACAATCCGAGCGACAATTGCGCAGGCGTCGATCTGGTGCCGCACAAGGCCAAGGAGCGACCGGTGAAGGCGGTGCTCAACAACAGCTTCGGCTTCGGCGGCACCAACGCCTCGCTGGTGATGAAGGCGGCCTGACGCATCATGCGTTGGCTGGCCGGCTTCGGCCTTCTTCTCGTCTTGGCCGCCATTGCCGCGGGCGGTGCTTTCCTGTGGAGCTGGACGGGGGCGGGGCCGGCGGACAAGCCGGTCGTCGTCGTCGTGCCGCAGGGCGCGAGCCTAACGCGCGCTGCCGATCTGCTCGAGCAGGAAGGCGCGCTCCGTTCCGCCGATCTGTTCCGGCTCCAGTCGCGACTGCTAGCAGCCGGCGGATCGATCAAGGCAGGCGAATATGAGGTTCCGGCGCGGGCCAGCGCCGCCGATATCCTCGCGCTGCTCCAGAGCGGAAAGACGGTCCAGCGCTTTGTAGTCATTCCGGAAGGCCTGCCCTCGGTGCTGGTGCAGGAGCGGCTCGCCAAGGCGCCCTATCTGACCGGCCCGGCGGCGGTGCCTGAAGAGGGATCGGTCCTGCCCGACAGCTACAGCTACTTGCGGGGCGAGACCCGCGCTGCAGTGCTGGCGCGGATGCAGACGGCGATGACCAAGGAGCTGGATCGCTTGTGGGCTGCGCGGAAGCCAGACATCGCGGTTTCCAGCAAGCAGGAAGCGGTGACGCTGGCCGCAGTGGTGGAGAAGGAGACCGCCAAGCCGTCCGAGCGGCGGATGATCGCTGGCGTCTACACCAACCGTCTCAAGCAGGGGATGAAGCTCGATGCCGATCCGACGGTGATCTATCCGATCACGAAGGGGCGGCCGCTGGGACGGCGCATCCTGCGATCCGAGCTTCAGGCGGACAATGGCTACAACACCTACGCCCGCGCTGGCCTCCCAGCCGGGCCGATCGCCAATCCGGGCCGCGAATCGATTGCGGCGGTGCTGAATCCGGAAATAACAAGCGCGCTATTCTTCGTCGCGGACGGGACCGGCGGGCATGTGTTCGCCGACACACTCGCCGAGCACAATGCCAATGTCGCCAAATGGTATGCCATCCGCCGCGCCCGCGGCGAAATGTGAGCTAGGGCTTGAGTTTGGCGGCGGCGACGTAGCCGACGCGATGATCGGCCCGGCGATATCCCCAGGCCCATTGGCCGGTAACGTCGAGAACGGCGAACTCCTCGCCGTCCGCCAGATCGCCGATCCGGTCGGTCTCGCCCGCCGAAGCCCACAAAACCGCATCCGCTCCCGCCTTTCGCCAAACGGGGCGGGCGTAATGCGGCGCGATCAACTGCCCGGCGAGCGCGATATCGGCGATATCGCTGCGATAAGCGTGAACCTTGGGATCGAGCGGGATCGATGGCCCGGAAAGCGAGAATCGCTCAGCCGTGCTGGAGGATGAACCCGCGCTCGCGGCCGGAGCGGCGGGAGTGTCCCTCCTGCTCGATATTCTGCTCGAATCCTTCAAGGAATTCCTGCCCGGTGTTGGTTTTGGCGACGAACACGTTCCTGCGGTCCGCCTCGTCGCGTACCCGACGCAGATAGCCGAGCGTCCCCAACGTATTCAAGGCGCGCGTGATAACGGGCTTCGACACGCCGAGAATGTTGGCGAGACCGCGCACGGTATGCGGGCCGGGAGTAAGGTACACCAGCAGCATGAGCGCCATCTGCCGGTTGGTGAGATCGGGCTGACCCGAGCGGACATAGCCCACCAAGGTCTGCATCCAGTTCACGAGCGCGCGGTCTGCCACGTATGTTCTCCGTTTTCGCGCCTATTGACGTTTCGGAGCTATAACCAGCCAGCGCCGGTTTCGTTTCGTTAAGGTTACGCAAAAACGGCGAAAAAGTGAGATTTCAGCTCTGCCCGTAGCGTTTTGAAAGCATCGCCCAGGCGGCGCGGAGGCCAAGCGCTTCGCCACCGCGGGGGCGGCCCGGCTTCACCACCGGACGCCAGGCGAAAGTGTCGAAATGCGCCCAGGGCGTTGTGTCGGGCACGAACCGCTGTAGGAACAAAGCGGCGAGGATCGATCCCGCGAAACCGCCCTCCGATGCATTCCCGAAATCGGCGGTGTCCGACGCGTAGAGCTCATTGTACGGCGTCCACAGCGGCAGCCGCCAGACCGGATCGCCGCTGACTTCGGAGGCGTCGAGCAGCGCCGCTGCCAGCGTCTCGTCATTGGCGAACAGCGCGGGCAGATCCGGACCGAGCGCGACGCGCGCCGCGCCGGTGAGCGTTGCGAAGTCGAGGATCATTTCGGGCTCGCCCTCCGCGGCCTTGTCGAGCGCGTCGGCGAGGACGAGGCGCCCTTCGGCGTCGGTGTTGGCGATCTCTACGGTCAGGCCCTTGCGACTGGTCAATACATCGCCCGGCCGCAGCGCAGCGCCCGAAATGGCATTTTCGGCGATGGCGAGCAGCAGATGGAGGCGAACCGGCAGGCGTTGCCGGATGATGAGATCGGCCAACGCCAGTGCATGCGCGGCGCCGCCCATGTCCTTCTTCATAAGCCGCATGCCAGATGCCGCCTTGATATCGAGTCCGCCTGTGTCGAAGGTGATGCCCTTGCCGACGATGGCGATGCGGGGATGCTTCGCATCGCCCCATTCGATTTCAACCAGCCGCGGCGCGCGATCGTCGCTCGCAGCCACCCCGACCGCGGCGATCATCGGATAGCCTTCGGCGAGTTCAGCGCCCATTGTGACCGTGATCTGCGCTTTGCTGCGATCGGCCACAGCGCGGGCGGCAGTTTCCAACTCGACAGGGCCGAGATCGCCGGCGGGCGTGTTGACGAGATCGCGGACCAGGAACGTGGCCTCGGCGATCGCCACCATCTCCGCGATGCGAGCCGGATCGTCGGAGAGGAGGACACGAGGCCCCTTGGTGGACGGCTTTTCCTTGTAGCGGTC
Organism: Allosphingosinicella indica; assembly: GCF_900177405.1. Classification (NCBI taxonomy): domain Bacteria; kingdom Pseudomonadati; phylum Pseudomonadota; class Alphaproteobacteria; order Sphingomonadales; family Sphingomicrobiaceae; genus Allosphingosinicella; species Allosphingosinicella indica. The sequence goes on from NZ_LT840185.1 coordinate 2,136,050, forward strand.
GAATACATATTGGCCGAGCAGCCATCCTAGCGCCGCCGGCCCGGGCGATGCTTCCGCGATGCGATATGTGCCTTCGGGAAGTACTTCCGCCGCTCGCGCCAGGCACCAGGGCGTGCGTTTGCCGCAATCGGCGACGCCCGCCACCACTGACCAGTCCGCCTTGTCGCCGGGCAGGATCGCGATCTGGTGGCATTCGGCCTTGAACGCCTGCCCGTTCACGGCGCTCCGCACCCGCTCCGGCTGGGCTTTCAGCCAGGCGTCGAAGCCCGACTTGTCGACAAGCGTGATGGCGGTGGCGGTCTGGCCCTTGTCGGCCTGCAGCAGGGGAGCGAGATCGGTCATGGACGCTCTCTTATGCCGTCGCGGGCACTCCGAACAGGTCATGTTCGTCAGCGTCTTCGATCAGCACCGGAACGATGTCGCCCTGCTTGAGGCAACCTGCGTCGCGGAGATGGACTTCGCCGTCGATCTCCGGCGCATCGGCTTGCGAGCGGCCCGTTGCGCCGCCTTCATGGTCGACAAGATCGACGATCACGTCGAGCGTACGTCCCACCTTGGCGGCGAGCTTGGCAGCGCTGATCGCTGCGGTCTTTTCCATGAATCGGGCGTAGCGCTCTTCCTTGACCTCTTCCGGCACCGCGCCGGGCAGATCGTTGGCGGTCGCGCCCGCGACAGGCTCGAAGCGGAAGGCACCGACGCGATCGAGCTGCGCTTCCTCTAGCCATTCAAGCAAATATTCGAAATCGGCATCGGTCTCGCCGGGGAAGCCGACGATGAAGGTCGAGCGGATCGCGATGTCCGGGCAGATCTCACGCCAGCCACGGATGCGCTCCAGCACCTTCGCTTCGTTCGCGGGACGCTTCATCGCCTTTAGAACGGTCGGGCTCGCATGCTGGAACGGGATGTCGAGATAGGGGAGGATCAAGCCCTCGGCCATCAGCGGGATGATCCGGTCCACGTAAGGATAGGGATAAACGTAATGGAGCCGCACCCAGGCGCCGAGCTTGCCGAGCTCGCGCGCCAGATCGGTCATATGTGCACGCACCTCGCTGCCCTTCCACGGCCAGGACGCGTGCTTCAGATCGAGCCCGTAGGCCGACGTGTCCTGGCTGATGACCAGCAGTTCCTTGGTGCCCGCCGCGATCAGCTTCTCGGCTTCACGCAGGATCGCGTCGGGACGGCGGCTGGCGAGATCGCCCCGCAGCGAAGGTATGATGCAGAAGGCGCAGCGGTGGTTGCAGCCTTCCGAAATCTTCAGATAGCTGTAGTGCCGCGGCGTGAGCTTC